>CALGGH010000029.1 GCA_937916415.1 uncultured Lachnospiraceae bacterium | reverse complement strand
GATCTACACTCTTTCCCTACACGACGCTCTTCCGATCTCTTTCACATTACTAAGCCGTGCAATCTCAAGAGTTCTTCTAGTTCCGTCAATTGCAGTATTAATCACACCTACTGGGTTATTTATAAAGACTTTACTGGAAGTGTTTGATGCAGCATGGATGATGTAATCAATCTCATACTCTTTCACTTCTAACTCTGTCACATCAGAGACGATGTAAGCAATCTCCTCGCCATCCCCAAATAGGTCCTTGGCTTTATCTATACTTCTGACCACAGCGACAACTTTACAATTCAAGGATAAAAGTCGATTTACCAGCGTCTGCCCAATCAGCCCTGTTGCTCCTGTAACCATTACTCTGTTATTTGCCAGTTCTTCAAACATTTCTTTTACTCCAATCCATATATTTGACTGTTCTCTTTTGCCTCTAAAATAGCTCTCATAGTATAGAAATCATCAGGTGTGGTAATCTTTATATTCTCCATCGGGCCTATGACTTTACCTAATTTATGTCCATAGTGGTGCATCATAGAGCATGAATCAATAAAATCATTTTTACCTTCTGCCTTTGATCGTTCATGTGCCTCCAATATATCCTTCAGGTAGAAACTCTGAGGGGCACGTGCAATTAGTGAATTGGCACGAGTAGGAATCTCCAGCCCTCCGTCTTCCTGACTCACGATAAAGGTTTCCGTGGCAGGAATGCAAGTAATACAACTCCCCGCCTTTTGAACCATTTCAATATTATCCGTTATCGTTTGTTCCGTAATCAACGGCCTCACTCCATCATGTATCAGCACAATGTCATCCTCTCCTTTTGATATTTCACGTACAGCAGCCAGTCCATTATAAATAGATTCCTGCCCCGTCTCACCCCCTGCAACAATATTCAGCACCTTGTTGATTTCAAACTTCTTAATCATCTTCTTCAGAAACGGTATCCAGCCTTCCACACACGCCACCACAATCCCATCTATCATCGGATGATTGTCAAAGAGTTCCAGTGTGTAGATGATGATCGGCTTGCTCATGGGTATCGTCATGGTAAAGAATACCCTCGCGCGGGATGCGCCGTCAATGCGGGCCGCTTCGTCGAGTGCCTTGGGGATCGTGTCAAAATAGCCCTTGCACACGTAATATCCCATGCCCGAGCTTGCCACCGACACCAGGATCAGTCCGGGTACGGCTCCGGCCTGTGTCAGTCCGAACTGCTTGAGCAGGAAGTACAGGCAGATCATGGTCAGAAATCCCGGGAACATGCCTAAGATCAGCCAGAACCTCATCAGGAAAGTACGTCCGGCGAACCTCATCCTGGACAGCGCGTAGCTCACGCACAGGATGATGATCGTCTGAAGCAGCGAAACGAACACCGCGATTATGATCGTGTTCTTGTACCAGGTCAGGAAGTTGGTCTCTCCCGAAAACAGGAACCTGTAATTGTCCAGCGAAAAGGTATGAGGCACGAGATAGTCCACCATGCCGCCATATTCCACCGCGGGATCATAGGACCTGAAGCTCTGCAGGATCAGTCCGACGAACGGGAAGAGCCAGATTATGCTGATCAGGATCAGCACCAGATATGAAATTGCATTGCCCATCATTCTCTTTGTTTTCATTATTGGAAGCCCTCCTCATCCTTAACAGACGGCAGACAGTTGTACACCACCAGGGAGATCACGGCCGTCACCACGAATACCATGATTCCGATCACGGCTGCCATGCGGTAGTTGGTGTCGTTGACCGTCATCTTGTACAGCCAGGTCACGAGCAGGTCCGTCGCTCCGGCGTTTTCGGCCAGCGACATGGATTGCGGCTTGCCCTGCGTCAGCAGGTATATGACGTTAAAGTTGTTGAGGTTGCCGGTAAACTGCGTCAGCAGGAAAGGTCCCGTGACGAACAGCATGTACGGCAGCGTGATCGACTTGAACATCTGCCAGCCGTTGGCTCCGTCGATGCGTGCGCTCTCATACAGGTCCTCGGGAATGTTCATCAGGAGTCCCGTGGCTATCAGCATCAGATACGGAATGCCGATCCAGATGTTGACCACTATGATGGTGATGCGCGCCAGCATCGGATTGGTCCAAAAAGGTATCGGGGAATTGATCCATCCCCACTTCATCAGATATCCGTTGATCAGTCCGTCGTTCGCAAACATCTTCATGACGTACAGCAGTGACACGAACTGCGGAACGGCTATGGTAAGCACCAGGATCGTGCGCCAGAGCTTTTTGAACTTAATGCCCTTTTTGTTGATCAGGATGGCGACCGCCATGCCCAGGAAATAATCTATGAAAGTAGCAAAAAACGCCCACACTATGGTCCATCCGAGCACCTTGATGAACGTGGTGCCGAAGCCTGACGAACCAAACGTGACCAGATTTTTGAAGTTTTCAAATCCAACCCAGGTAAAAAGATTAGTGGGTGCCTGGTGGTTTTTGTCGTAATTGGTGAATGCGACGCAGACCATGAACACGATGGGCAGCACCGTGAAAACGAAGATGCCGGCCACGGGAAGCGCAAGCAGCGTCTTGTCGAAATTGGAATCAAGCAGGCTGCCGAGAACCCTGCCGTTAGAGGGCAGCTTCTTGCCTGACTTGAGTA
Source organism: uncultured Lachnospiraceae bacterium (assembly GCA_937916415.1). Lineage (GTDB taxonomy): Bacteria > Bacillota > Clostridia > Lachnospirales > Lachnospiraceae > XBB2008. The sequence goes on along the minus strand of CALGGH010000029.1, from coordinate 1,792 downwards.
TCCTCTCCTCCTCTGCGTTCTCCCTTACGTTCAGGTACCAGATGACGATAAAGAATAAGATGATGAATATGGTCAGTAATCCGAACAGCAGTATGAGAAAGCTGTTGTCCCCGTATACCGTCTTCCTGCCCACCTTCTGAGTGGCAACGGTACCGAGCGTTGAAAACTTGGCCATGTATTTGGTGCCAAACTTACACATGTACCAGATGAAGCCGGCTTCCATCAAAAGGAATGCCAGTCCCTTGACTATCTGGCCCCTCAGGAGCTGCCCGAATCCCAGGATCAGAAACGAAACCCTGGTCTTCCAGTCTCCCTGCGCAAAAGTGCTGCCGATGGTGCTAAACGTGCGTCCGACGGCGTTTCCCGCCGTCTTGCCCTTGCCTTGACTGCCCATAAGCCATACCTCCCCAAAAACTACAATTTTGAATAAAGTGAGGGACCCGGCGTTCACCGGATCCCCACTGATAATCCGTAATCTGATTTTACTCCATCAGGATGCTTTTTACAATCAGCCTCAATTACTGTGCGTAGGAAACGCAGGTGTCCTGGAAGTCCTGAAGCGCCTTCATGAGGTCGTCGTCGCTTGAAGCAGAGGTAAGCTCGCCGCTGATGACGCTGTCACCCAGTGAAGTGGCCAGTGACCAGTAGTCGCCGGGATACTGTCCCTGAGGGATCGTGAATGCGAGCTGCTCAGCCAGGGCTGAAAGAGCCACGTCAGACTGTACTTCGCTTGAAGCCTGGGCATTCAGGTTTGAAGGGCCCCAGCCAACCTCGTTGTACCTGGCAAGCTGTACTTCCTCGCTGGCGAGGTAGTATGCCACTGCATCGCAGACCATGAGCTTGTTCTCGTCTTCCTGAGGCTTAACGCCGAGAAGCTTGAATCCGCCGAAGCCGCTCATCTGATAAGTATTGCCGTCAGCGCCCTGGAAGGTAGGCAGCTTAGCGCATGCGTAATTGTCGCCGAAGAGCTCCTGTGCTGCGCCTGAATCCCAGGTACCGTCAACGATGGCTGCTACGTTGGTAGCCTCGCCGATGGCGGAACCGTTCTGGAATGCCTTGGACTCCTTGAGCTCGATCATCTTCTTGAGGGCTACGAGACCCTTGTCGGAAGCATAGTCAACGTTCGCCTTGGTGAAGTTGCCCTGATCGTCAGTCTCATAGGAAAGGTCGCATCCGGTACCGAAGAAGAATGCCGTCTGATACCAGCCGGAATTGATCTCCATGTATACGTTCTTGCCTGCTGTCTCGCAGTCAGCGATGATTCCCTCGAGAGTGGAAGGATCTGAGATCACGCTCTTGTCATAGTATAAGAAATAACCGTTGTCGGAAGTGATCGGATATGCATAAAGGGTGCTGCCGACGGTGGCTGCTCCTACGGCGCCTGCGTCATTCTCGCTCTTAACCAGGTCTACGTTCTCTGGAGCAACTTCCTCAAGGGCGCCTGCGGTAACCAGTCTGGCGATCTGATCCTGTGCAAATGCGTAGATGTCTGCGCCTGCCTCAACGTCCGTGATCATGTTGCCGGCTGCATCGCCCTCTCCAACGGGCTCAACCGTAAAGGTATAACCTGCGAACTGGGGGTTTGCCGATACGAAATCAGCGATCTTGCCTTCGGTAAAGGATACTACGTTGTCAGCAACCCAAACCTTGATCTCGCCCGTGCCGTAATCAATGTCTGCGTCTGCTGCAGGTGCCTCTGCGGTGTCGGCTGCGGCATCTGCTGCGGGAGCCTCTGCGGTCACGTCAGCCGCGGGAGCCTCAGTGGTCTCGGCTGAGGCGGGTGCATCTGCCG
>CALGGH010000028.1 GCA_937916415.1 uncultured Lachnospiraceae bacterium | reverse complement strand
TCTGAATTTTTAAATAGTGGCTTCGCTGAGCGAGGCTATGCTTTCAAGTATTTCTCCCGGGACGTTCCTGATCGCGGAACTCCCCGAACTGCTCCCGGAGCTACCGGACGCGCCGGAGCATGGCCTGCCATGGGCATGGCCGTTCATGTTTACGAAGCCCGGGCCGAATTCCCGCGTCAGCTCTGCCGTCAGTTCATCACCGGCACGCTCCGACATGTCCATCTTGTTGACGAAAACAACGTATGGAACCTTATATTCATTTAGCATGCCAACGAGCTTGCGCCCGGAATCGGTAACTCCGTCCGGTGCGCTGATCAGCAGCACCGCCAGGTCCATCACTGACATCGACCGCTCGGTTTCGCCGACGAAATCCGTGTGTCCGGGAGTGTCTATGATGGTTATGCGGCAATCCTCTCCGGACAGGTTAAGGTCTCCCCCGGCATCCAGATCCATCACGGCCTGCTTGGAATGAATGGTCACGCCGCGCTTCTTTTCGAGCGCCTCCGTATCCAGAAAGGCGTCACCGTTGTCCACCCTGCCTTGGGATCTGATGGTCCCGGTCAGGTACAGCATGCTCTCCGTTAATGTGGTTTTGCCTGCATCCACGTGTGCGAGGATGCCAATACACAGCTTACGCATATTTTGAAACCCTGACCGCATATCGCTCCTTCGACGTCCTGCGTGACACGCCCTCGTATATGAATTTTCCGTGTCCCCGCACGCTGATCACTTCCCCGTCGCCCGGCTCATATTCCGGACGCTGGCATGCCCTGCCGCCGACGAACACTTCCTCAGCCGCGAACTTGGACTTGGCTTCGGTTCTGGAGAGATGGTACACGTGAGAAATGATCCCGTCGAGCCTAAGCGACGACACCGTGACCGTTTCGGCAACAAGCCTGGGCGCGGCTTCCGCAGGGACCTCGTCCATGATCTCGCATCTGACAGGCGTATGCTTCACCTGAGTCAGCTCAGCGCACACGAACTCCGCTATCCTGTCACATGCGAACACGTAGGCTGAATTGTCCGCGACAAGTACGTCTCCGATGACGTCCCTCTCTATGCCAAGGTTCATGATCGCGCCGAGGAAATCCCTGTGGCCAAGCCTGTCCGCAAACTTAGGCTGTATGGGAGCTATCCTGATCAGCACGATCGGAAAATCCTCGTCATAACCCATCTCTTCGGGATTGCCGAACCTCACCATCACCCGCTCGCTGGTTTCCTGTCCTCCCCACAGCCTGACGAAGCCTTCCCCGCCAACATGATAGGCCAGGGCAGCTCCCGACGGCGAATGAAAGTCGGAATACGCATAGGCCCCGGTCCTTTCCGCCCTGCCGGCCAGTTCCCCGTACCTTTTGATCAATTGTTCATCATGGTCATCATTTTGCACGTCCGCCACGTCCCTCCGGCATCATAAAGGCCGTCTGTTTTCCGTTTCCAATCATTTATCCGGCATCCTTCCGCAATTTAATTTGGATCCGGCACCACTATATCTTACTACTTTTTCCAACGCTATGATACCACTTCGTCAAAACCATGATCTATTGAATGTTTTCTGATTATATTTTATAATTGTTGAGTTTAACGACACGTCACTGCACAAAAAGAAGTATCTGAGAAAGGAGTTGATCAAAACGAAAAAACATGTTTGGAACGTGATCGGGGGCCTGCTCATCGTTGCCCTTTGCGCCTTGGTGATAGTCAGCCTGACTGCCGGAAAACGCAAGCAGCCCAAGGTCCTGACCTATGCCGAGCTGAACCCGCTCGACGGCACCATCGTCGGTGAGATGGCCAAGGCATTCAAGGAAAAAACGGAGGAACTGTCCGGCGGACAGCTCATCATCGACATTCAGGCAAACGGAGTCCTGGGCAGCGAGGACCAGATCCTGGACAACCTGCTCAGCGGCGGCAACGTCTGTGACCTCGCCCGCATCTCCGCCTTCGCGCTGACGCAGTATGGCTGTGAAAAGGCGAGCCTTCTCGGTCTGCCCTACACCTTCGTGAACGAAGACCATTTCTGGAATTTCGCGGACAGCGACCTCGCTCAGGAGATCCTCATTGAACCCCATGAGATCGGTCTTCCGCTTCGCGGCATCACCTATGGTGAGGAGGGCTTCCGCAATTTCTTTTTCAAAAAGGAAGTACGAGGCATCGATGATCTGAAGAACCTTAAGATACGAGTGTCATCCGACCCCATCATGACCGGAATGGTGAGCAACCTTGGCGCATCCGCCACCACCGTGCCTTTTACCGAGCTGTACAGCGCGTTAAGCACCGGAGTCGTGGACGGAGCCGAGCAGCCTACGCCGAATTACCTGTCCAATGCCTTTCCGGAGGTGGCCCCTTACCTGATCCTGGACGAGCACACGCTCGGAGTGGTTCAGATCGTCATGGCCGATTACAGCTGGGATCAGCTGACCGACCAGGAACGTGAATGGATCATGGAAGCCGGACGGTATGCCTCGGAGGTCTGCCGTAACGAGGTCAACAGGATCAATGAGGAAACCTTTGAACAGCTGCGCGCGGACGGCGTGACGATCGTGGAGGTTGATGACAAGACTCCCTGGACGGACGTATGCCAGTCCACGATCCAGGCCAATACTTCCACGCAGCAGGACCTGTACCGCCAGATCCTGGACATGCAGTGAGAAAGGAGGATGACATGCCTGCAATTTTTACAAAAATCGAAAAGATAAAACCGTTGTATGACGTCACCTACAAAGTGATGCTTTTTGCATGCAAGATCCTCCTGATCTGCGACATCGCGATCACCGCATGGGCCGTGGCCGGCAGATACGTACCCTTCATAAACGACCCGTACTGGAGCGAGGAAGTGGTCCTGACGCTGATGGTATACATGGCGGTCCTCTCGGCCACGCTGGCCATACGCAAGCGCAGCCACATACGCATGACCGCCTTTGATCCATACCTCTCTCCCATGGCCCTCAAGGTATCTGACCTGCTGGCAGACGTAGCCGTGTTCGTACTCGGGATCATCCTGCTCGCCTACGGGATCAAGCTGTGCACTTCCCCGCTGGCCACGCTGGGACGTTACGCTTCCATGCCGGGACTCAGTAAATTCTGGCAGTACCTCTCGATACCCGTGGCAGGCCTGGGCATGGCAATATTTGAGCTGGAACAGATCTTCCAGCGCATCAAGGCCTTTTACGAAAAAGACGAAACCAAAGAAAAGGAGGCGAACTGAAGATGGATCCTGAAACCTTATCAACGATAATCCTGCTGGGAAGCTTCCTGGTGATGATACTGTTACGTTTTCCGATTGCCTACGCAGTGGGCATATCCACCGTGCTCTGCCTCATATCCATGGGCCAGAGCCTGGTCTCCGTGCCTCAGATGATGGTCAAGGGCGTCTGGTCCTTCTCGCTGATGGCGGTGCCCTTCTTCATAACAATGGGCGTGCTGATGGGCTCCGGCGGCATCTCGGACAAGCTGATCGCCCTGGCCAATTCGCTGGTCGGATGGATGAGGGGCGGACTGGCTCAGGTCAACGTCGTGGCCTCATATTTCTTCGGAGGAATCTCCGGATCAGCCGCAGCGGACACGGCTTCCCTCGGCTCCATCCTGATACCCATGATGGTGGACGAGGGATATGACGCTGATTTCTCAACGGCGGTTACGATCACTTCTTCCTGCGAGGGACTCCTGGTTCCTCCCAGCCACAACATGGTCATATACGCAACCACCGCAGGCGGCGTCAGCGTCGGTGCGCTGTTCATGGCCGGATACCTGCCGGGCGCATTGCTCGCGGTCTCGCTGATGGTGGGTTCATACGTACTGTCCGTCAAGAGGAACTATCCCAAGGGCGACAGATTCTCGATCAAGCGTTTCCTCATCCAGCTCGGCAAATCCATCTGGGCCCTGCTGGCAGTCCTGATAGTGGTCATCGGCGTAGTCGGCGGAGTATTCACCGCCACCGAATCCGCTGCCATCGCGGTAGTGTATTCGCTGATCGTGTCAGTATTCGTATACAAGGGGCTCGACTGGAAGGGCGTATGGAAAAGCTTTGAAAGCTGCATAGACACGCTTGCGATAGTCCTGATCCTGATCGCGATGAGCTCAGCCTTCGGCACGTGCCTGACGCTGCTGCACTTACCCGCCAAGGCCGCCACCTTCATCACCGGCATATCGGACAACCGCGTTGTGATCATCCTGCTGCTCAACCTGATCCTGCTCGTGCTAGGCATGATCATGGACATGGCCCCGATCATCCTGATCGCCACTCCGATACTCCTGCCCGTGGCCACGAGCGTCGGGCTACATCCGATCCAGTTCGGCATCATGATGATATTAAACTGCGGCATCGGACTGCTCACGCCTCCCGTCGGATCCGTGCTCTTCATCGGATCGGCCGTGGCCAAGCGTCCCATGGAAAAGGTGGTCAAGGCAACCCTTCCGTTCTACCTGTGCATGATAGCCGCACTGCTGCTCATCTCATTCATTCCTCAGATCAGCCTCTGGCTGCCTGAGATCACGGGCGCACTGAAATAATGTCAGATCATAAAACTAACGAAAAGGGCCGGGATCAGGTAGTTACGATCCCGGTCCGTTTGGACGAAAAAACCTTTAAACGCTTTGCCATATTTGATGCGATTCACGTAAAAAAGCAGGCCCGGCGGCCTGCCCTGTTTGCGTGCATTCTGATCATCTTTGCCATGGTGGCGCTGCTTGCCCAAAAGAGGGAATCCGGCATGATCGCCGCCGTGCTGCTGACGGTCGGCATCGGCCTGCCCCTCGTGTACTTCGGCACCTTCCTAAGCCAGATAAACCTCCAGGCCGTGCGTTTCGGACTGTCCGGTGCGCCGCTGACGTACACCGTGTTCCTGTCTGAAGATGGGCTCACGGTCCGCAACGAGCGCCAAAAGGAAGAGGTTCTAAACCTGAGCTGGAGCGACGTGCGGCACGTCTACCGGCGCAAGGGCTGCACTTACCTGTACGTCTCGGAAAGCAGGGCATTCCTGCTCCCTGACGGCTGTGCTGACGTAGGCGCGGATGAATTATGGAGCTGCCTGGTCAGCCACGTTCCCCAATGATCCCCTGATCTCATCGGCAAAAGCCTTCATCGTCTGGTCATCGCCCTGACGTTTCGAACTGACCTCCACTTCAAACGGCGGATCGGCTTCAAGCACCGCTTCGCGGATGGTCTCCTTTGCCATCCTTACGGCCGATCCCCTCAGGTTCCCGCTGAGGCTTAGGAACCTGTCACCGCCCATCCTGAGCAGGATGGCATCGGGGTTTTTGTATTCGGAGAGGATCCCGGCCAGGCATCCTCCGTTATCCGGAGCTGACACAAAGATCGCCGTTCCGTCCTTCAGTCCTTCCCTGTCCCAGCATTCGCTGACGTAATCCAGGTATTCTCCATACCAGGAAGATTGCGGTAGCAATGTATCCCACCTCCAGGACGATCTTGGAAGCCTGGATCACGTCACTGCCAACGCGGATCCATTCACTGGATTTGAGCGGTCCGAAGTATAAGAAGCTCTGCACTATGTCCAGCAAGGTAACGATGATGATGGGCAATGCCGCATGGCGATATCTCCCAGTCAGCTTCGATCATCACGAGGGGTATGAGCAGCATGTCGAGCACGTTCTGACTAAGAACGAGGATACATTCCCAAAAGATCAGCCTGTCCATGTGACTTTTGCGCTTTCGCACGTTTTCGTTGCGCAGCAAAAGAATGACGATGCCGACCGCCGCAACCAGTTCCATAAAAAAGGAACTCCAAAAGATGAACTCGTCAACCATTTCGTTGCCGGTATCATGATACAAAAGCAATTGAAGCAGATCGCTGAAAAACGTATCCATATGCCATATGCCTTAAACCTCAAACTTGTAGCCCATGCCCCATATCGTCTTGATGAATTCGCCCTTGTCGCCGAGCTTGGCGCGGAGTTTCTTGACGTGGGTGTCTATGGTCCGGGCATCCCCAAAATAATCATAATTCCAGACTGCGTCCAGTATCTTTTCGCGCGAAAGCGCCAGTCCCTGATTCTGCATGAAGAACTCCAAAAGCTCGAATTCCTTGAAGCTGAGTTCCATCGGATTGCCGTCGAGGGTGACTATGTGTGCGGCCTTGTCCATGCGGATGCCGCCGGCCTCCAGGACGGTCTCGCCCTCTCCGGCCCCGCTGCGCCTGAGTATCGCGTTCACGCGGGCAACCAGGATCTTGGGGCTGAAGGGCTTGGACACGTACTCATCCACCCCCAGCTCAAATCCGGTCAGCTCGTCCCTCTCCTCGGCCTTGGCCGTCAGCAGGATGATCGGCACCTTGGAATACTCCCGTATCTGCCTGACCAGTTCCCAGCCGTCAAGCCTGGGCATCATTACGTCACTAATTATGCAGTCAAAGTCATTGGACTCAAAAAATACGTCACAGGCCTCCATTCCGTCCGCGGCCTCTACGACCACGTGGCCGTCCCTGACCAGAAAGTCCCTGACGAGCTTGCGCATCCGGCTCTCGTCATCTACTACCAGTATCTTGCTCATCCTGATTCTCCAATTCCTCGTAGATTTCGTCAGCGATCAGCTGATGCGGCGGAGGGGACCCCAGTTCAAGTTCCCGTTCCTTGATCCTCACGCGGTCCTCCCTTTCCTTGATGTTCTGCTCCCACTCTGCATAATCGTTCACTATCGCGTTGCGGTAGTTGATCATGTTGGGCGTCTCGGCCTTGAGCGCTATCACGAACATGACTATGACCAAAATCGCCAGTATGCCCGCGATCATGATGGCCAGCACGTACTTGCGCCTGTACTGGTCCTTCTTCTTGGGAAGAGGCTTGATGCGGTCGATCATCCGCTTAGGTTCCTCTTCCCTGGCAAAGACGTTGTACAGCGGAACCGGGCGGATCGTTTCCTCCGTGTAGCCGTTCTCCATCAAAATGCGCTTAAGCCTGTTTAAGTACTCCCATCCGACGGGAGTGTTGAACATCTTGGTGTCCAGCGCCCTGTTGTACAGCTGATTGACCTTGGAGACGTTTGAGTAGTTCATGTTGTCATCCAGGTATTTGATCCTCTCGAGCTCCTGCCTCGCAAGAGCCGCATCCGCGGCGGTTCCGAATATGTAGCCGCCCACTATCAGTTCATTATTCATGTCATTATGAAACCCCGGCTCGGTCCGGTGATGCATTGGTCAGGACCGGCATTCATCACTCCGTCGCTTCGTTCTTTTTGCCATAGACGTTATCCCTGACGTAGGCATCCACGGTCTCCTTGTCCAGCTTATTCTCCTCGGCAAGCTCTATCAGCGCGTCAACCACCTCGCCCTCAAGCTGGGTGTCCTTAACCCTCCTGATCTCATCGAGCACGTCCTCCAGCAGCATCTGCTTGCGGTATGGCCTGGTGGAGTACATCGCGTCAAAGGTGTCCGCCACGGCTATCAGCCTGGCTATCTCCGGTATCTCCTGTCCCTTTAGCTGCCTGGGGTATCCCTTGCCGTCAAGCCTCTCATGGTGATATCCGGCTCCGATGGCCAGATTGGGACCGATCTTTACGTCCTCAAGGAGCTTCTCTCCGACTTCGGCGTGCTTCTTCATGATCTCAAACTCTTCGTCGTTTAAGCTCGCTCCCTTATTGAGGATCGCGTCGGGTATGTTGATCTTGCCTATGTCATGCACGAGCGCTATGTGGTATATCTCATTGATCTTCTCCCTGTCATAGCCCCTCCTGGCCGCCAGCTTTTCCGCCAGCAGCCGCGAATAATATGCCACTCGGAAGGAGTGTCCCTGATTCTCGGTATCCCTTAGGTCAACGCACTTTGCGAACGTATGCATGATCTGGTCGATGAAGGCCTGGTCCTCCTGCTGCTTGCGGATCAGGGCCTGCGTGCGTTTCTGGAAATACTTCCAGATGATAAACGAAACCGCCGCCAGTCCGGCCGTCATCACCAATATCCAAAAGATGATGCTCTCATAAACGGACGTTTCCTTTACGATTTCAATGGACGCGGTTTTTTTGATCTCACCCGTCCTGTCATCCAGGACGTTTAAGTGAAACACGTACCTGCCTCCGTCCAGGTTGGTGTAGCTGACGGGCTTTAGCTCCGACTTGGTCGAAAGGATCGGACCCTCGTCAAAGTTCTCCAGCCAGTAGCTGACCCTGGGATTGCCCAGGCCATACGTCAGCGCGTAGGCATTGATCACCAGTCTCCTGCTGCCCGCCGGCATGGACACGGGCTCTCCTTCATGCACGCTGACCTGCACGTCGTCGATCTCAACCGACGGCAGGGAAAGCAGCACCGTGTCAGCGTTTGAGTCGCTCTCGCTTATGTCCGCCATGCACACGCCCGTCGTGCCCGATATGTACAAATGTCCTTCCTCGTCCAGGAAGCTGCGAGAATTGCCGGTCGAGATGTAGGGCAGCCCGCTCCTGTTGTTATAGAAGCTGTACTCGATGTTCTCATTGGCAATGAGTTCCGAGGCCTTGGTGATGTATACGCCGTTTGACGAGAGTATCCATGCGGAGTCGTCATCATCAAAGTATATGTCGTAGTTGTTGGAGTACGGGAATCCGGTAACCGCCACGGCCTCGTCGTCCCGTACGTACTGCAGGGAATTGGACGTGATCAGCCACAGGACGTCCCTGATGGGATCGTATTTGATCCTCATTATGACGCCGCTGGTCAGTCCGTCCTCGAAGCCGAACCTGCTGACCCTGTCACCGTCCACCACGTATATTCCGTCACCGTCGCTGCCCAGGTACAGCCTGCCGTCGGGCCCCTCTTCTACCGAGAGTATCTCCTCCGTGCTGACGCCGTCGGCCTGTCCGTAATGCCTGACGACCCGTCCGTCCCTTATTATGAACAGTCCGTTGCTGGTGGCCGCAGCCATGCTGCCGTCGCTTCTCTGCATTACCGCGCGGACGTGGCTGGATTCCAGTCCGTTTGACTCATTGTACTCCGTAATGCGGCCGTTGGACGGATCATATTCAACCAGCCCCAGATCGCCCCTCGTGCACAGCCACAGGCGTCCCGATGCGTCATTCTTGATGCACCTGATCCTGACGTCCGCAAGCATCTCCGTCAGCTCATTGGTCTTTTGCTCATACGTCCCGGCATCCAGGATCACCAGTCCGGTATCCGTGCCCAGGTACAGGTCGCCCGAATTGATGCAGGTGGAATTGACGACCACCTTGTCCAGGTCCGCCAGCTGGCTGATGTCCGTAAACCTGTCGGGCACCAGTTCCATGACGCCCTGTCTGGTGGACGTGAACCACATATTGCCCTCGTGGTCCGTCATGATGCTGCCTATGGAATTGTTCATGGGAATGTCGTCAAGCTCATGATACCTGTCATCGGCATCAAAATACCCGACTCCGTTGGTGGCAGCCACCCACAGCTTGTCATCGATCTGGATCAGGTCATTTACGTTGCGTTGCGGCTCCGCGGACCGGTGCTTCGCTATCTTCAGCCTGGATCCGAAGTGAACGGTCAGCACGTCGGAGGAAGTGGTGCCCATGTACACCACTCCCACCTCATCCCTGTCGGGACGGATGGCGTTGACGGGGTCATGCCCGAACTGTTCCTGATTGTAAAAGGAAGTGATCCGCAGGTCCTTCATCGTAAAGACTGCACCGTTTAAGGTAAGTCCGTAAATGGTACCCGCCGGATCCATGCACAGGTCCGTGACGTACTCGCCGTTAACCTGGGGGTCGTTTATGACCCTGAGTTCCAGGGTGTCGCCGTCCACGTAAGCCAGTCCCTGAGTGGTCGCCACGATGACGTTTCCGTCAATGTCCTCGCACAGGGCACGGATGGAATGTGACTTGAGTTCATCCACCCTGCCGTAGGCCGTTATCTCGCCATGATCATACAGTGCCAGGCCGTTTTCGTTGGTTCCGACCCATATCCTGTCATGAGAGTCCGTGCACAGGCTGAACACGCTGGATATTCCCAGCGAGGAATCAAATCTGTAAAAGGTCGATCCGTCATAGCGTATGAAACCACTGTATCCTCCCAGCCAGATGAAACCGTCCGAACTCTGAACTATCGCGTTAGCCTCTGACGTGGGCAGCCCGTTCGTTGAATCATACAGGATGGCGGTATAGTCGTTGCCGGTGCTTAGGATATCCCTGCGTTCACCTGCTGCCGCCAGGCCTTCCACGTAATCCATCTGAAATAGGGACGCTATGCCTGCCACGATGGCTAACATGGCAACGATGCGCCTTAAAACAGATTTGACCACCTTCATAATCGCACTTCCTTTGCATACAGTCATACAAAGTTATGCTATCACAAAAGTGGTCAAAATACCATAGACTTTCAGTCACCGGGGAATTGTAGGAGGCTCAGCCCTCAAACGGAACCACGTGCTTCACCGCATCCGAGAGCTCCACTCGTGCCCCATCATTGTCAAGGTCCACGAGCACGTACCTGTCATTGCCCATTCCCATTTCCTTCATGTAGCTGAGCTGCCTGTGTCCGTGCCTGGAGGTGATGCGCTCGGACAGCGCCGCCCTGTCGTCGGGCTCAAGAGCATACACGAGATCCACGCTCGCCTGGTCCACCGCCAGTATGTCTCCTGACGCCACGATGCGATGTTGGGAGTAACCACGGGTTCAGCCTCCACGCCCTCGCAGTCGCACGAGACTGACATGTTGCGCAGCACGTTGATGAATCCGTTGTGCGCCCCGAAATGATCCACCGTAGCCCTGGTTGACTCGGTGATCTTCTCCATCAGCTCTTCCTCGTTTACGCCCCAGTCGTTGCCGTTCTTGGCATGGATCATGGCCTTGCCTATGCGTCCGTCCGCGCATCCTATGCCTATGTTCTTGTTGGAGCCGCCGAAGCCGCCCATCACGTGTCCCTTAAAATGCGTAAGCGTACGCATTGAGTCATAATTAAGCAGGTGATCTCCGACGCTCATCTCCGTGAACCACTTGCCCCCGCTGACGGGCAGCATGGCGGTGCCTTCCTCATCCATTATGTCGACCGGACAGAACGTCCATCCGTTGACCTTCAGCGTCTCCCGGTGCTGCCCGGTCGCGTACCTGTCTCCGACGTAAAAGGTGTTGGTCTCGATAATGTTCGCGTCCGGAAGCTCACTTTTGATGAGCTGCTCAACCCAGGGACGCGGTATGATGTTAGGGCCCTTGGGTTCCCCGGTGTGCAGCTTGATGCCGAGGGACCGCGGGCCTGCTCATCGGGGAACCTTGGGCAGCCTGGCAATGGATGCGGCTATGTCCTCGTCCGTCGGGATCACGTCGTCCATCTCTCCGTCGTTGTACTTCTGATATGCGACCAGGTCGAAATATCCGGTTCCGGTGAGACCGAACACGATGGTCTTATCCTCGCCGGTCTCCTTGCACTTAAGGGCCTCGTCGATGGCCACGCGGATGGCGTGTGAGCTCTCAGGTGCGGGCAGGATGCCCTCGACGCGTGCGAACTGCTCCGCAGCTTCAAACACGCTCGTCTGCTCTGCGCTGACGGCTTCCATGTAACCGTCATGATACAGTTGAGACAGGATCGTGCTCATGCCGTGGAACCTGAGGCCTCCCGCATGGTTTGCGGAAGGGATGAAGCTGCTGCCCAGCGTGTACATCTTGGCCAGGGGACAGATCATGCCGGTGTCGCAAAAGTCATATGCGTAGGTTCCGCGGGTAAAGCTGGGACATGAAGCGGGTTCAACCGCCACTATGCGGTAATCGGCCTCTCCGCGCAGCTTCTCTCCCATGAAGGGAGCTATCAGTCCGCCCAGGTTTGAACCGCCGCCCGCGCATCCGATGATCACGTCGGGCTTGATGCCGTACTTGTCCAGTGCCGTCTTGGTCTCAAGGCCTATCACGGACTGGTGCAGGAGCACCTGGTTGAGCACGCTGCCCAGCACGTACCTGTATCCGGGATTCTTGGTGGCCACCTCGACGGCCTCGGAAATGGCGCATCCCAGGCTGCCGGTGGTGCCGGGGTGTTCAGCCAGTATCTTCCTGCCGATATCGGTCGTCTCGGAAGGCGAGGGCACGACCGATGCCCCGTAGGTCCTCATCACTTCCCTGCGGAAGGGCTTCTGCTCGTAAGAAACCTTGACCATGTACACCTTGAGGTCCAGGTCAAAATATGAACATGCCATGGAAAGTGCCGTGCCCCACTGTCCAGCTCCGGTCTCAGTGGTCACGCCCTTAAGTCCCTGCTTCTTGGCGTAATATGCCTGTGCGATCGCCGAGTTGAGCTTATGGCTGCCGCTGGTGTTGTTGCCCTCGAACTTGTAGTAGATCCTGGCGGGAGTGCCCAGCTTCTGCTCCAGGCAGTATGCCCTGACGAGCGGCGAGGGCCTGTACATCTTGTAGAAGTTCCTGATCTTCTCGGGAATCTCGATGAAGGGAGTCGTATCGTCAAGCTCCTGGCTGACCAGCTCCTCACAGAAGATCGGCGAGAGCTCCTCAGCGGTCAGTGGCTTGCCGGTGCCGGGATTGAGCAGCGGCGCGGGCTTGTTCTTCATGTCCGCCCTCAGGTTATACCATGCCTTGGGTACCTCGTCCTCGTTCAGATAGATCTTGTAGGGGATTGTCTTGTCACTCATTTCATACCTCCTTGGCGGATCCGCTCCGCCTGCTGTGCGATGCACCTTACGGGCATCCGGCACGTCCTCGGGACAGGATGATCTGGCCTAACTCTCCTGCGATGGCAAACAAAAAACCTGTCCCTACAGTAGTAACTGCTGGGACAGGTATCATAACCTGCGGTGCCACCCGGCTTGGTGCTTATCAGCGCCCTCTCTGCGCATACATGACAATATGCCGGACTTTGATCACGGAGATCCTCACTCCGTCTCCCATACTTCGCAAGCACGTGCCGCGTTTCCGGTCGCCCTCTGAAGTCCATTCAGCCTGACGCTTGACGCTGCGATCTCACCATCCGCAGCTCTCTCATGACAAGGAGGAAAAGCCTACTCACTCTTCATCAACGGTTTATAAGAAGTTAACACAATACCCGCTCACATGTCAACAACTTTTTTCTTTTTACGTGATCGCGTTATTCATCATTTTTGACTAAAATTTGTGAAAAATTGGCTCGATTGAGCCGATTGATGGATTGATAGAAAACAAGGCGCATAGTTTCCTACACGCCTTATCATAAAATTTGATTATACAAGTTCAAGATTTGTCAATTTCTCAACCTCTGGTACAGAAAGCCGCAAATTAATGATTTATTTATGAACAGATCCTTATATTTCCATAATATCAGCAGTTTAGCCAAAAATCCACCTCAGCTGTTAAAACGTATGTGTAATGCGGCCATCCTTCACCCCAGCGACGGGACGACGTGGCTGCCGTCGTTGCCGGATTCGACGATGAGCTTGTTGGGGATCTGGTCCTGCAGGAGCTGGACATGGGAAATAATGCCCACGAGGCCGTTGGCCTCCTGGATGTCCGAGAGGACGCTCATGGCGTCACCGATCGAGTCCTCGTCCAGCGAGCCGAAGCCCTCGTCGATGAACAGGGCCTCGATCCTGATGCCGCTCTTCTGCGCCATCGTGGACATCCCGATGGACAGGGCCAGGGATGCGAGGAACTTCTCGCCGCCCGACAGGGTATTGACGAACCTCCCGTCATGCTCCGCGCTGTTCCTGTCGAATACCTTCAGCTCCAGGCCCCTCTTGTTGCTGCCCTGGATCTTTTCGTCAGAGCGGTAGAGGCGGTATCTCCCGCCATGGATGTTCTCGAGCAGGCGGTTGGCGGCGGAAACCACGCTCGAGAACAGCACGCCCAGCACGTACCTGCGCAGTCCGGTTCCCGAATCCCCTCGCAGCTTCTTGGCGAACACGTAGTCCTCCTCGGCCCGCAGTATCTGTTCCTCGAGGCCGGCGCCCTCCTTGCGGATCGCATTGGCCTTGACCGTCAGGCGGCTGATCAGCTCGTCCAGCCTCGTCCTGTTCTCGACGTAGGTTTCCTTGGCTGACATCGCCTCATCCAGTATCCTGTTGCATTCGTCTACGTCGGGTTCCTCATGGTCGCGCAGCTCCTCCTGCAGCTCCCGGAGGGCATTGCCGGCCGTCCTCAGGTTGGCGTCATACTCGCTGACGGACGCAGCCCCGCGCTCCAGTTCCTCATGCGCAAGCAGCACCGCCGTCGCCTCTTCCTCTGAGGCAAAACCGTTTGCTATCAGTCCCTCGCTCAGCTCCCTTGCGGCCTGATCCCTTTTTTCCGACGAGGCCCTGACCTCTGCCACGGCCGAATCGATCCTGGCCCTGACTGATGCCAGCTCCTGAGAGGCTTTCCTTTCCGCCTCCTCGAGGTTCTTCATGACCTGTGCGTGCCTGCGGGCCTTATCCCTGATGTCCTCGATGGCGGCGTCCAGCGACTTTAGGTCCGGTATTCCCTCGACCATGTTCTGCTTCATGCCTGCTATCCTGTTCTCGGACAGCTTTACCTCATTTTCCGCGTTTTTATGATTCTCCTGCTTCGCATTCAGGACGCTCAGGAGTTCCTCCTGCTGCTGCGACACCTTACTCAGCTCCGCGCTCTTATTGTCTGCCTCATCCTTTTTTGCATCGACCGCCTCCCTGGTAGCTCCGTCACCGGAGGGAACGGCTTTATGTGGATGTTCGGTGCTGCCGCATACCGGACACGGCTTGCCTTCCTCCAGCTGCGCGGCCAGTTCTCCGGTGATGCCCTGCAGGTAGCCCATGAGCAGCGCGTCATGCTCGTCCTGCAGCACCCTCAGTTCCTCGCGCAGGCGGATCAGCCGCTCCGCTCCTGCCTCGAACTTAAGCC
>CALGGH010000027.1 GCA_937916415.1 uncultured Lachnospiraceae bacterium | reverse complement strand
TTTATTTAATCACGGTTCCCCTGGCTGGCTATCTGGCACCTGGAAATCACAGCGATGGGGGTATCGTCGACTTGAATTTTAATTTTTCAGCAGACACTAATTATTGACGGTTCCTTAGCCTGTCTTAAGATGGATTTCCAAGGCAGCCATCTGAGGATGACTGCCTTTTGACATGCGTAACGGAACTATTATACAAATTTTCTCCGCTTCTTTCGTCAGTATAACGATTCACGACAAACTAAAATAGATTTATCATCATATTTGGTTGGATAAATTTAGCTTCATGCGAGGCTGAAATTACCTATTCCACAGGAAGCTACGGCATATTCTGTTCTCTTTTTACAATTTGTGATGTTTATTCAGTGAAAATGCATTGGAGGTTTGCGGCTCCTGAAGGAGGCCTGCGGAGACAAAAAGGCATATGAAAACGCGGTTTTTGCCATTTTCGTAGGAGTACACTCTTGTAAAAGAGAATTAATTTTTTTAAAGAAAGAAGATCATCATGGCAAAAGCAGTCAAGCTTTCGGACATAGCCGCCAGGACCGGCGTCAGCATAGTGACGGTTTCAAAGGCACTTTCGGGACAGAAAGGAGTCAGCGAAGCCATGCGTGCCAAGATTCAGCAGGTCGCTGATGAAATGGGCTACAAGCAGCCGAGCACGTACCGCCGTGAAAAGGAAGAAGCGGCCAGGGCGCGGGGCTACAACCTGGGAGTCCTCATCGCTGATCATTATCTGGGCAAATATGAGAGCTTTTATTCACACATGTACCAGCAGTTTTCGGCGGAAGCCGGCAGCATGGGCTGCTACTGCATGCTCGAACTCGTGAACCGTGAGGGCGAAAGGTCCGCAGTCACTCCCGTGATGATAACGGAGCGCAGGGTGGATGGCATAGTGGTCATAGGCAAGCTGGCGGATAAGTACATGGACATGATCGCTGCCAGCGGAATACCGATCGTGGGCATGGATTTCTACACTCCGGATGACGGACTGGATGCCATCATTTCTGACAGTTACTTTGGCGGATATCGCATGACCAAATATCTGATCGACAGGGGACACCGCGACATCGCTTATGTCGGAACCATCGGAGCCACCACTTCAATTACTGACAGATACATGGGATATCTCAAGGCCATGCAGGAACATGGCCTGGAAGTCAGGGCTGACCGCGTCATCGAGGACAGAAGCAAGATTGACATGGTGCTGGACGAGGAGAACTATCTGAAGCTGCCGGATGAGATGCCCACGGCGTTCGTATGCAATTCGGATCAGACGGCGGGAGCGATCATCAACAAGCTGGAAGCAGAGGGATACCGCGTGCCGGAGAATTTTTCGGTGGTTGGTTATGACAATTTCCTTCCGCCCGGAATCTGTGACGTGCGCATTACTTCCTATGAAGTGGACATGAAGGAAATGTCCGGGCGTGCGATGGAGATGATCTGTCACAAGATTGCCGGCGAGAGCTATCGCCGCGGGGCCAACATCGTCGGCGGGCGCATCGTTGAGAAAGCCAGCGTCAGGGCTCTGGCTGCATCGCAGATGAAGTGATTTTGGTGCATCGGAACCGTCCTCCGCACGTCCCCGACATGTCTCCGGCATATCTCCGGCACGTCCTCCGCACGTCCCCGGCATATCTCCGGCACGTCCCCCGGCATACACTGACACGGCATAAATTTAGCTAAATTTAATCCGACAATTCTTCACAAATCTACTTTAGCCACTTGATCTATTGTTCAACATTGCCAATCACATCACTACGAAAATAGTAAAACTCCCAAAAACTGCCCAACAAACCACATTTTTGTTGACTTAAATTTTAGTTTGTGTATACTTAAATTAAGCTCCGAGTTCGGAGTAAAAAGAAGAAAAAGAAGTATATGAAAAAGAAATGGGAGGACACACATGAAAGCAAAAAAAGTTATGGCACTCATGCTGAGCGCAACGATGCTTCTCGGACTCACTGCCTGTGGCGATACTGCCACTGATACGTCTGCGCCTGCTGCAGACACTGCTGCTGAGGCAGCGGCTGATAGCACCGAGGCAGCAGCCGACACCGAGGCTGACACCGCGACCGAAGCTGCAGCCGATACCGCAGCCGAGACCACTGAGGAAGCAGCTCCTGCCGCAGATGCGGGTGACCTGAGCTACACGACGCTGAACCTGGCTGATTACACGGACTTTACCGCATCGATCAAGTACCTTCATCACAAGACCGACCGTGAGGAAGACGGAACGATGGCAGCCATGATCGCTGAGTTCAACAAGGAGTTCCCCAACATCACGGTTACGACCGAGGGCGTTACCGACTACGCAGAGGATTCACTCCTTCGCCTTTCTTCACAGGATGCCAGCTGGGGCGACGTAATGCACATCCCGGCAGTTGACAAGAGCGACTTAAGCACGTACTTCATGCCCCTTGACACTCTTGACAACCTTTCACAGCAGCTCAACTTCGTGAGCTCCTGGTCATACGACGGACTTTGCTACGGCATTCCTTACATGGCCAACGCGCAGGGAGTTCTTTACAACAAGAGGATCTTTACGGAAGCCGGCATCACCACCCTTCCCAAGACTCCCGATGAGTTCATAGCTGACCTGACCCTGATCAAGGACAATACCGATGCGATCCCGCTTTACACCAACTATGCGGCAGGCTGGACGATGGGCGCATGGGACGCATACGTAGGAATCGTTTCAAACGGCGATGACACTTACATGAACCAGAAGCTCGTTCACACCGCGGAGCCCTTCAAGGATCCCGGCGACGGAACCGGCGCATACAACCTGTACAAGATCCTTTATGACGCAGTTGCAAACGGCCTCATTGAGGATGACTACACCACCACCGACTGGGAAGGCTGCAAGGGCATGCTCAACCGCGGCGAGATCGGAACGATGGTGCTCGGCTCATGGGCATACGCTCAGATGCAGGAAGCAGGCGACACTCCCGAGGACGTAGGATACATGCCTTTCCCGATGTCAGTTGGCGGAACCCAGTACGTATCGGCAGGCGGCGACTACAACTACGGCATCAACGTATACGCTTCTGATGAAAACAAGACCGCAGCCCTGATCTTCGTTAAGTGGATGACCGAGAAGTCCGACTGGTGCTACAACGAGGGCGGATACACCGTGGTAAAGGGCGGCCGGAACCCTGACATGTACGCAGCATTTGACGGATGCACCGTGCTGTCCGATCAGGACGCGCTCGCCGGAGAGGCTACTCTTCTTAACGACATGAACGCTGAGTCCGAGCTTTCGATCAACGCAGGCGGCAACGACAAGGTTCAGAGGATCGTCGAGGCGGCGGCTACCGGTTCCGAGACGTTCGACGACATCATGGCAGACTGGAATGCAGTATGGCAGGATGCTCAGGAAGAGCTTGGAGTAGAAGTAAAGTATTGATCAAGTCGGATGGCATGACTTAACATGACCTGACTAAAAGGAAGTTTTAAGCCGGGGCGGGATTGTCCCTCCCCGGCTATCTTTGACTCAAAACGAATCAAGGGGATCAAGGTGATCAAGGGGACGGTTCTTTTGATCAACTTTGACCAGGCAACGCAGAAACAAGGCGACGTTTACAAAGTTGATCAAAAGAACCGTCCCCTTGATCACACGTCCCTCGTGGTTCAAAAAAGTGGGGTAATCAAATGGCGAATACCAAGGTGGCCGCAAGGCCAAAAAGAAGCTTTGGGGAGTGGCTGAGAAGCCGCGACGGACAGAAGGCGCTCGTAATGATGGCATTCCTGATCCTGCCGCTTGCCCTTCTCTTTATATTCACATATCTGCCCTTCGCGGAAATGTTTGGCTTCTCTTTTTATAACATGAAATACATAGGCGCGAGAAAGTTCGTGGGACTCAAGAACTATGCCAAGGTTTTTTCGCGCAAGGACTGCTTCAGTGCGCTTAAGCTGTCCCTCTATTACATGCTCGGCTCGGTCGTGCAGCTGGCCATCGCGCTCTACCTGGCCACCATCCTGAGCTTTAAGGTAAAGGGCGGGGACATTTTTAAGGGATTTATGTTTTTCCCGTTCCTGATCAACGGAATCGCGATCGGCTTTATCTTCAAGTTCTTTTACACCAGGGGATTCGTGTTCGATACGGTGCTCCAGTGGTGCGGGTTCCGGCTCGACAACCTGCCCTACTGGCTGAAGGATCAGAGGATCAACAACTTTTCGCTGGTGGGAACGAGCGTCTGGCGGTATTTCGGACAGAACATGGTGCTCTTCATCGGCGCGATCATGTCGGTGGACGCGGAACTGTATGAGGCGGCAACGCTTGACGGCGCGAACAAATGGCAGCAGTTCAAGTACATAATCCTGCCCAGCATCAAGACCATCGTCACGCTCAACGTGATCCTGTCGATAACCGGCTCCCTGAGCGCGTTCGAACCGCCTTACGTCATCACGGACGGCGCAAACGGCACCGGCACGTATTTCGTGGTAATGCATCAGATCGCGCACGTACAGCAAAAGGTCGGACTTGCATCCGCCATGGCCATCGTGCTGCTGATCATCATATTCATAGTCACCCTGCTGCAGAAGGGATTCTTTAAGTTCGTGTTCAGGAGCGCTGAGGACGAGGATCCAAGGGCAGGAGCAAAGCGTGAGAAACAATTGGCCCGCATGTCGGCCAGGAAAGGGGGAGCAGGCGCATGAAAAAGACAAATGAGCAGGCCAGGGCCGGCAAGATCCTCTGGATCATAATCGAATACGTCTCCCTCATCTTCTTTAGCTTCGTGGCCGTCATACCGGTGGTGAGCTGCGTGATCACGGCATTCAAGACGGATGCCGAGTACCAGTCGACCAACGTCATGACGCTGCCCGAGAGCTGGCTGAATTTCGACAACTACGTGCAGGCCTTTCAAAGGGCCAACATGGGACGCGGCTTCCTCAACTCCGCGATAATACTGGTGAGCGTGCTGGTGCTCTCGACCTTCATAGGAACCCAGCTGGCATACGTGCTGAACCGTTTCAAGTTCTTTGGAAACGCGATCATCCGCAGCCTGTTCCTCTTCGCCAGCCAGCTTCCCGGAGTCGCCATGCAGGTGGCGATGTATGAGATCATGTACAAGATGCACCTGATCAATTCGATGATCGGGTACGTCATACTGATGTGCGGCACCGACATCATATCGATCTACATATACATACAGTTCTTTGAAAACATCAGTTATTCGCTGGATGAATCGGCGATCGTGGACGGCGCGAATTATTTTACGATATTTTATAAAATTTTGTTGCCGCTTTTGAAGCCGGCCATAGTGACGTAGTGTATACTGAAAGGAGTGGGCACGTACAACGAGTACTACCTCGCGAACCTGTACCTGCAGGACAAGACGAAGTACAATACGGTGGCCACGTCGCTGTATACCTTCGTGGGACCCCTGGGCAGCAAGTATAACCTGATCTGTGCCGGAGTCATCATTTCGCTGCTGCCGGCGCTGATAGTGTTTGTGACGTGCCAAAAGCAGATATACAGCGGACTGACGCAGGGAGCAGTCAAGGGTTGATAAAAAAAGAGAAGAAGAGAGATGAAAGAATTCAAGTACAAGAACGAGATCGAGCATCATTTGGTTTACGACATAGCGCCGTTTTGGAAAAAGCTGCGGGATGATGAATACGGCGGGTATTACGGGCTCGTGGACTATGAACTGAACCCGGATGAAAAGGCCGTGAAGGGCTGCATCTTAAACAGCCGCATCACATGGTTTTTTGCCAACGCGTATGACGTGACCGGCGATGACGGCCTTCTTAGTGAGGCCCGCCACGGATATGAGTTCCTGAGGGATCATTTCGTGGACGGGGAGAACGGCGGCGTATACTGGTCGCTTAAATACGACGGCACGCCGGAGGACACCACCAAGCACACCTACAATCAGGCGTTCGCGATATACGCGCTGAGCTCGTACTACGCCGTGAGCAGGGACGCCGACGCGCTGAACCTGGCTTACGAACTGTACGACGTGATCGAGGACAGGTGCCGTGACGAGGGCGGATACCTCGAGGCCTTCAAGGTTGATTTTTCGCCGGAGTCCAATGAGAAGCTGTCGGAGAACGGCGTCATGGCGGACAGGACCATGAACACGATGCTGCACGTGTATGAGGCATACACCGAGCTGTACCGCGTGGGCCGGAGGGACAAGGTTGCGGACAGGCTCCGCGAGATGCTCGACCTGTTTGCGGACAAGGTCTACAATCCTGAGCTGCACAGGCAGGAGGTCTTTTTTGACCATGAATACAACACGCTGATCGACCTGATCAGCTACGGACACGACATCGAGTCATCCTGGCTGATTGACCGCGGGGTGCAGGTGCTGGGAGATCCCGAATATGAGGCGAAGATCTATCCGATCACGCAGGACCTGTGCCTGAACGTGCACAAGAACGCCTTTGACGGGCACAGCACCGCGAACGAGTGCGAACGCGGAAGGGTCGACCCTAAGAGGGTATGGTGGGTGCAGGCCGAGTCGCTGCTCGGCTACCTGAACGGATACGAAAAGGACCCCGCCAGGACGGAATTGCTGGCCGCGGCCGAGGCCGAATGGGAGTTCATCCGCGATCACGTCATTGACCCCCGCAGCAGGGAGTGGTACATGCACGTGGACCCGCAGGGCAACCCCGAGACGGACAAGCCGATAGTGGATCCCTGGAAATGTCCTTATCACAACGGACGGATGTGTATTGAGATAATGAGGTAGATAACATGATTCACGAAAAGTTTTTTGAAATGGACAAGCAGCAGGAGGCGCTGCTCGCCCGCCCCAACAAAAAGAGCAGCTTTTACAACGGGATATACGACAGGTATGAGAATCCCGTGCTCACCAGGGATCACGTGCCGCTCACCTGGAGATATGACCTGAACAAGGAGACCAATCCCTTTTTCATGGAAAGGCTCGGCATCAACGCGGTCATGAATTCGGGAGCGATACTGCTGGACGGCAGGTATTATCTGGTCGTCAGGATCGAGGGAAATGACCGCAAGTCGTTCTTCGGAGTGGCGGTCAGCGACAACGGCATCGACAATTTCCGTTTTATGGAAAAGCCGATTCTGCTGCCTGACACCTGTCCCGAGGAGACCAACGTATATGACATGCGCCTGACCAAACACGAGGACGGATACATATACGGCGTGTTCTGTTCCGAGAGCAAGGATAAGACCGTAAACGACCTCTCCGCGGCGGTCGCTGCGGCAGGGATCGTCCGCACCAGGGATCTCGTGAACTGGGAAAGGCTCGACAACCTCAGGACGCTCAGGAGTCCCCAGCAGAGAAACGTCTGCCTGCATCCCGAATTCGTGGACGGCAAATATGCCTTTTACACCCGCCCGATGGATGACTTCATCGAGACCGGCAGCGGCGGAGGGATCGGCTTTGGCCTAAGCGAGTCCATCGAGCATGCGGTGATCGACGAGGAACGGATGACGAGCCTGCGCAAGTATCATACGATCACCGAGGCCAAAAACGGCGCCGGCGCCACGCCGATCAAGACGGACAGGGGCTGGATCCACGTTGCACACGGCGTGCGCAACACCGCGGCAGGCCTGAGATACGTCATCTATGCCTTTGCGACCGCGCTCGACGATCCCGGACGCGTGATCGCCGAACCCGGCGGGCTGCTGATAGGCCCCAGGGGAGACGAAAGGGTCGGCGACGTGAGCAACGTCGTGTTTACCAACGGCGCGATCCTGAACGACAAGGGCGAGGTGTTCATCTACTACGCTTCGTCCGACACGAGGATGCACGTGGCCACGACGACGATAGACAGGCTGACCGATTACGTATTCAACACGCCGGCTGACGCCATGAGAAGCGTGGACTGCGTAAGGCAGAGAATGGAACTGATCGACAGGAACCTACAGGAATTAATGTAAAAACACAGGAGGAGAGACCAATGCCCAAGTACAAGATTTATGCACCTGCAGTGCCCAACATGCCCTGGCAGGACAGGCCCGAAGGAATCGTCAATGCGCCCATCTGGAGATATGACGCCAATCCGGTGATCGACAGGAATCCCGTTCCCGGCGTGGCTCGCATCTTTAACTCGGCCGTAATGCCCTACGAGGGCAAGTTCATCGGAGTCTTCCGCGGCGAGCAGGTCAACGGCATTCCGTACGTATACCTCGGACGCAGCGAGGACGCGATCCACTGGGAGTTTGAGCCCGAGAAGGTTCAGTTCACGGATGAGAACGGCGAGCCCTTCATGCCCGTGTATGCATATGACCCCAGGCTCGTTAAGGTTGAGGATACGTACTACATAATCTGGTGCGGAGATTTCTACGGAGCATCCATAGGAATCGCCAGGACCACTGATTTCAAGACTTTTACGCGCATCGAGAACCCCTTCATTCCTTTTAACAGGAATGCGGTTCTTTTCCCGAGAAAGATAAACGGCAACTTCGTGATGCTGTCCCGTCCTTCAGATTCGGGTCACACGCCCTTCGGAGACATTTTCCTGAGCGAGTCGCCTGACATGACCTATTGGGGCAGGCACCGTCACGTAATGGGCAGGGGCAGCGAATGGTGGGAGAGCGTCAAGATAGGCGGAGGCGCGGCGCCCATCGAGACCAGCGAGGGCTGGCTGCTTTTCTATCATGGAGTGAGCAGCACCTGCAATGGCTTAGTTTATTCCATCGGCGGTGCGATACTCGACGTCGACCGGCCTTCCATAGTAAAATACCGCTGTGAGAACTTCATCCTCACTCCCGAAGCATCTTATGAGGAGAGGGGATTCGTTCCCAACGTCGTATTCCCCTGCGCGACGATCCATGATTCCGAGACGAACAGGATCGCGCTGTATTACGGAGCGGCAGACAGCGTGGTCGGTCTTGCATTCTGCGATGCGGACGACATCATTGATTATATCAAGGAGCACAGCGTCGTAACGACCGGCGATACCGAAGTGGGACGCAGGTAAGGGACGCGCCGCACGTGCCGGGTACGTTCGTGCCCGGCACGTTTGTGATATACTAAAAAGCATGAAAGAAGCGTTGCGGTCAAAGATTTTCAAGTGCGGCCTGATAGCCATTCCGCTGATTTTTTATGGCATCTTCTGGCTGCTGGATGGAGCCGTGTGGTGCGCGGACAGCATCAGCTACGTGACCATGTATGATTCAAGGGAGCCGTTGTATCCGACGATGCTGGCTCTCTTTAGAACCGTCTGCGGCTATCGTGAATCCGTGCCGATGGAGGAACAGCCGTATCTCTTTTGGGTCGTCGGCATGCAAAGCCTGCTCGCGGCGGCGTCCGTTACCGGCCTGGTCAGCTTTTTGTCTGAGCGTTTCAGGCTAAATGGGCTAACCGCGCTGACGGTCATGGTGATCCCGCTGGGCACGTCCCTGCTCAACCGTTTTGCGGCGAGGAGGGGTTCCATGTACTCCAACTGCATCCTGACCGAAGGGATCACGATCAGCATATATCTGCTTTTTTTCAGGCATGAGCTTGAATACGTCCTGACCGGGAGCCGCAGGCATTTCGTGATGGCTGCCGTGATGGCCTTATTGGGGATATCCGCACGCAAGCAGATGTACGTGCTGGCAGCGCTCCTGATCGTGGGAGAAATGCTCCGGCGCATCAGGGAGCGGCAGTCTGATGGGGGTAATTCCGGGCGGGGAAGCGCCGTCAAAAAGTGGCTGGTCCTGCTCGTGACGCTGGTGCTGATGCTGGTGGCATCAGGCATTTTTGACAGGGCATACAATTATGTGCTCAGGGGCGCGTTCGTCAGGCATACCGAGGACAACCGTTTCGTGACCACCGTGGCCATGTATGCCGCGGACAGGGAATTCGCGGAGTACGTTGATCCCGGGATACGTGACGTGTTCCTGGAAATATATGATGAGTGTGACGCGGCCGGATACCTGCAGAATTCCGCGCCGGGCGGATGGATGGACGGAGTCGCGCATTTCGCGGGGAATTATGATCACATACAGCTCGACGTGATGGAGGTCGTGCTGGAGAGATGCGTGGATGAC
This sequence comes from uncultured Lachnospiraceae bacterium, assembly GCA_937916415.1. Classification (GTDB taxonomy): domain Bacteria; phylum Bacillota; class Clostridia; order Lachnospirales; family Lachnospiraceae; genus XBB2008. The sequence goes on along the minus strand of CALGGH010000027.1, from coordinate 11,838 downwards.
CTGGAATATGCGCCGCTGGCCGAAGCAAGCCTGCATTCTGAGAGGATGGACGTGGTGAGGTCTGCTTTCAATGCATCACTCATTCCGCATGAGACGGGACGGCTGACCGGGATTTTCGCGTCAAACTTCATGTCGGGGCTCGTGCTTACCGTCGCGCGCATGAACAGGGTGCTCGCAGCGTATTCGGTGATCGCGTATGCAGGGTTCATCGTGCTGTTGGCGGTGCTGTTCAGGAACGGACAAAGGGGCCGGAGCAAGCCGGATGACGGTTGCGCTCCGGAATCTCCGGATGAGGGATGCGTGCCGGGATCGCCGGCTGACGGCGGGCTCGCGGATCTGCCGGATGGCAATACGGGGCTCATGGCTCAGGACGCATTCCTGTCAGGGTGCCTGGTCCTGGCAGGCATAGTGCTGAACGTGGGACTCGTGAGCGCGGTGATCTTTTGCCAGACGAGATATACGATCTATAACATGCCGCTGTTTTACGTGGCGGGGATCGTCATGATGCATGCGATGCGTGATAAAGGCACCGTACATGGAGATAAAGGCGGACGCGGACGGTTCCTGATGGCTGGGCATTGATCAGCGTTTCCCTAAACGAATCACGTCGGGAGAAAAACGTAAGGAGACAGAATGAAGAACGTAAAACTAAATTATGATGGGGCCGTGGCAGAGCGGGGCACGCCCGAAAGGGTCCGGTTGATCGAGAAATGCATGTCCGGGGCAGAGGCCGGCGAGCCGATCACCGTCGCTTTCCTCGGAGGCAGCATCACTCAGGGATCCGTGGCTACGGATGATACGCTCTGCTACGCATACCGCGTGTATGACTGGTTCAGGCAAGGATTTCCGCAGTCCGAGATAAAGTACGTCAACGCGGGCATAGGAGCCACTGATTCGGAGTATGCGGCCGCCAGGCTTAAGGAGCATCTGCTTGCGCACAGGCCCGACTTCGTGCTGATGGAATTCTCGGTAAATGACGAATGCGAGGATCATTTCATGGAAACCTATGAGGGAGCCGTGAGGCAGATCCTGTCCTATCGGGAGGACGTGGCGTTCATGCTGATGGCCAACGTATTCTACAACAATGGCGCTAACTCCGAAAGGATCCACAGACGGATCGCCCGGCACTACGGTCTGCCGATGGTCAGCATGAGGACCACGATATATGACGCCATTTTGCGCGGGGAGATCGGGAACAATCGCGAGATCACCCCTGATGACCTGCATCCCAATGACGACGGGCATGCCCTGGTTGCGGGAGTGATCACGCATTACCTGGACTCAGTCAGGAAATACGGTTATGCAGGCAAGCCGTCCTATATAGAGGCCTTCACCGAGGCTGACAGGGAGGAGCAGCAGGACTGGGACAGGGTTGCCGAAGAAATGGAGCATCCCGAAGAGAACTGCATGCTCCCCGCGCCGCTGACGCTGAACCGTTATGAGCACAGCGTGAAGTACGATAACCGCAATTCCGGATCCGTCCTAAAGGCGATGCAGGGCTTTACGCCGGACGATTCCCCCAGGACGGCGGTCAGGGACTGCTTTAAGGAAGGCTACTCAGCCACGGCTCCGGGCAGCTATGCCGAATATGAGGTCGAGGGCAGCTGCATCGCGATACAGTACAGGCGCACGATCAGCCAGCCTGCGCCGAGGGCCCGCGTGTTGATCGACGGTGCCGAAGCAACGATCCCGGGCACGGAGGGAGAGACGGAGCAGGGCATGCAGTCTGCTGGAGCCGGTCCGCTCATCCTCGATGCCAACTTCGACGAGACCTGGGGCGACAAGCTGGTGCTCACTGACGTGCACATGAGCGAAACAGTCGGGAAGCATGCAGTCAGGATCGAGATTATTGACGATGGCATCGCCGAATATAAAGGAGACTTCTATCTGGCCGGAATCATAGTTTCCGGAAAAGTAAATACTGTTGAATGATACTGATGATTTGACATAATTGATGTCAGGCGGTAGCAACTCCCAATAAAAAAACCGCCCTGCGATTGCGAGTCCACGGCGGTTTTCTCATGTCGTAACCTGTAGTTAAGGGGCGTTGCTGTCGCCTCTATGTATCTATATTAGCATATTTCGCGGATAATTCAATGGAAAAAAAGAAAGAGAAATCATACTTTACAAACGTCCGCCGCCTTACGGACAATCCATTTTTGAACCTGTATGAAATGGACGCGATCGCTCACAGCGGCGCGGATTTCAAATATTATTTCGCCAGCAGGCGTAATGAGGGCAGGATCGTGGTCCGCAGCGGGGACCTGACTCCGGAGGGAGTGCTGGTCTATGCTCTGGATGAAAAGGATCCCTCGAGGATACTCATGGTGCACCAGTACCGCTATCCCGTGAACCGTTACCTGTATGAGCTGCCGGCGGGCCTCATGGAACCCGGCGAGACTCCCGGGGAAGCGGCGATCCGTGAGATCAGGGAGGAGACGGGCATGGAGTTTACTCCATATGATGCCGGCGACAGCGGGCTGACCCGGCCGTACATGCTGGCGCAGGGGATAACGGACGAGGTCGGCATCAACGTATTCGGCACCGTCAGTGGCGAGCTGTCCGCAGGCTTTCAGGAGGACACCGAATACATCCGCCCCATGTGGGCTGACGCAGGCGAGGCCCGCAGGATCCTGCGTGAGGAGATCACCTCGATGCGCGCGCAGCTGTTGCTCGGGATGTTCGTGCACGCGAACCCGCGGGCCCCGTTTGAATTTTTGAAGTAAAATGACCTATGGGGGTATATGAAAATGAAAAAAGAACTGATATTTATGAAACCGACGTTTAGTCACACGATATGGGGCGGCACCGCGCTCCGCGACGTGTTCGGATACGACGAGCCCGGAGATGACATAGGCGAATGCTGGGGCATCTCGGCGCACCCCCAGGGCGACGACCTGATCGATGGCGGCAGTTATGCGGGCCTGCACTTAAGCGAGCTCTGGGACCGGCACAGGGAAATCTTCGGCGGCGTCGGGGGAGACCGGTTCCCGCTGCTGACCAAGATAATATCCGCCCGGGAGGACCTGAGCATCCAGGTGCATCCGGATGACGAGTACGCGGGCATCCATGAGAACGGCTCCCTGGGCAAAATGGAGTGCTGGTACGTGCTTGACGCCGAGCCGGGCAGCCGGCTCGTGGTCGGTCACAATGCGCAGACGCGCGAGGAACTCATCGACATGATAGACGGCGGACGCTGGAATGACCTGATACGTCACGTGGACATAGCGCCCGGAGATTTCGTGCAGATCAATCCGGGCACGGTACATGCGATCTGCGGCGGCGTGACGCTGCTCGAGACGCAGCAGAATTCCGACGTTACGTACAGGCTCTATGATTACGACCGTCTCTCTGGCGGCAAGCCCAGGCAGCTGCACCTGCAGCAGTCCAAGGACGTGATCACGGTGCCCTCGCCGGATGCTTCGGACATGATCATACGTGATGACTCGGATGAGCAGATAGCCAGGCTCATCACCTGTGAGTACTATGAAGTCTGCCGCATCAGCTGCAGCGGCGGGATGAGCGCAAGCTTCGACAAGCCCTTCATGCTGATGAGCGTGGTCGACGGAGAGGGCGCGGTCGATTCGCATCCGGTCAAAAAGGGAGCCCATTTCATAGTTCCGGCCGGATATGGTACACTGAACATGAGCGGAGAGATGAAGCTGATCGCCTCATCTTTGCCGTAACAACGACTTGTATTATACACAAAATTGTGTATAATAAGATTGTAGGACACTTGATGAATCCACATAAAATTGCAGAGAAAGAATTAAAAAATAGTGGTTACGTTGTTAAGAGGAGAGGCTATAATCATGACATTTACTACAATGATCAGACAAAAAGCATAATACCTCTTAAGAGACATGATTTTGATGAGGATGATCTTAGGTATATTCAGAAAGAAATAAAATGTTATGAAAAAAGGATGGAGGATGAGTCATGAAATATTCATATTCAGCTACCTTCCAGATTAAGGATGGAAAAGTATATGCCCGGATTCCCGATCTGCCCGGATGCATAACGACCGGCAGGGATCTGGATGATGCGCTGGCACAGATAGTTGATGCGGCAGGCGGGTGGCTGGTAGTCGCGGAGGATGAGAACCTGGACATACCGGTTCAGACAGTGCAGACTTCTCTTCCTCATGATGATGAGACCATATACTCCATCATACAGGTTGATACCATTTCGTATCGGGCCAGAACTGATACGAAATCGGTAAGAAAAAACGTGTCCCTTCCTGCATGGATGGCTAATCTGGCGGATCGAAGGGGAATCAACTGTTCTCAGGTACTGCAGGAAGGTCTGATGAGCAGATTCTCGTGATTGACACTAATATTTTTCAGGATACAAAAGCACACAGGATCGTGGATTCCATGGGCCCCTTTTCGGTCCTGGAATACGAGCGCGACATGTCAGTCAGGCCCGAAGAGGCGGAACTGGCTTATTTTGCGTCGGAAATGGACGTGCGCAAGAGGCAGCTGGTGGCGGAAATACGCCGTGACCGGTCGGTGATCGCGCAGAAGGGCACCATGCAGCTGATGATCGGAGGAGTGACCGCGCAGACCGACGTATCGGATGCCGGCGACCTGGTCAAAAAGTTCGTGGGCGGCAAGGTGACCGGAGAAAAGGGCATCAAGCCCAGGTATTCGGGTGAGGGCCTGCTGATCCTGGAGCCATCTTTCCGCTATATCATACTGGAATGCCTGAAGGACTGGCCCGGAGGGCTGATCGTGGAGGACGGCATGTTCCTGGCCTGCGAGGGCAATACGGAGCTGCAGGTGGCCGCCAGGCAGAACGTGTCATCGGCGGTGCTTGGACGCGAGGGCCTCTTTAACACCGTGATGAAGGGCATAGGAGTGATCGCGCTCGAGAGTCCGGTGCCCAGGGACGAGCTGTTGGAGATCAACGTTAAGGACGACGTGGTCAGGATCGACGGCAACATGGCGATAGCCTGGTCGGCGGAGCTTAGGTTTACGGTAGAACGCACCACTCCCACGCTGGTCGGATCGATGATGTCCGGCGAGGGACTGGTCAACACCTATCGCGGCACCGGCCGCATCCTGGTGGCTCCGGTCCGTGAGAACCGCGGCATCCCCGGTCCGGATAATAAAAAATGATCATCGGAGGAGCAGCAATGGATAAAGTGATATTATGGGTCATTAACGCGCTGATAGCGGGATTCGGCGTGATCGTGTTCACCGGCCTGTCCTCGGCACACAGGCGCATGCTGGACAACCGTGACGAAGCCAGGAACGTCTATGAGACCATCAAGGGCAAGCCCGTGGTGGACATAGCCTCAGGCATGATGGGCGTGTCGGCCATAACTGAATTTCAGCCCGAAAACATGGATTACATCCGTGAGAAATACAACAAAAACAGCACCGCTTATTTCAAGTGGACGCAGATGATCCCGGTCTTCCCGCTGCTGGGACTGCTGGGCACCGTCATCGGCCTGATCCCCGGCCTGACTGCGGTCAGGGACGGTCAGTTCGACCTGCTCTATACCTCGCTGTCCACGGCGCTGTACTCCACGCTGATAGGCCTGGTCTGCTCCATCGTGCTCAAGCTCATCGCCGCGTCGTATTCGGGCACGATCTCCGACATCGAGGATTATTTCGAGGAAAATGACCGCAAGTACAACATGGCGCTGAACTTAAACCGCGTAAAAAAGGACATGGATCAGGGTAACTGACCTATGTGAGAAAATCGGCGCCGGCCTGCATCAGGCATGGAAAATCGGCGCCGGCCCGTAACGTCAGACATGAAAAAAAGCGTAAAAAAAGGACAAAACAGCATAGACATAGACTTAACCTCCATGCTGGACGTGATCTTCATCATCCTGATGGTGGTCATGTGCAACGTGACGCTCGGACAGACCGGGGCAGAAGAGATCCGGGAACAGTTAGACAGTGCGCAGTCGGAGCTGATCGAGGCACAGTTTAACCTGGAGACCTACGAAAACCTGGTCGAGACCGAGTCAAACGTCGAGAATGAGGTGGCCTTCATCTCACTGCATGCCGATTACGATCCGGCCGATCCCACCACCAGGAACGTGCGTCTGCTCAGACGCGTCGACAGGGACGGCAATGAAAGGGAGGCCGAGTTCACGACGATCACGCTGACCCCTGCCAACGAGGGCAGGGAGGCAGGATTTGCCGATGTGCGTGACAGCCTGGAGGCCTATCTGCAGGCCAACTCCGGGATTCCTGTCCTGCTGCGCCTGGATGATGAACGCATACTGTATCGCGACTGGGTCACGCTGCACGAGATCCTGGATGAGCTCCGGGCCGGACACGCCAACCTCTTCATCACGGAGGGCGCGGAATGATCGGCGCATTCGGCAGCATGGGTACCGTCATGATCGCCGGAGTGCCGGGCGGACTTACCGTAACCCTGTCCGGGCTAATCGGCATGATCAATCTGAACATGATGGTGAAGCTGCTGCTGGCGATTGCCGTGCTGGTACTGCTGCTTCGCTTTAACCTGACCGACAACCTGCTTCGCAGGAATCTTAAGCAGGGCCCTAGGAGGCTCATCACGCTGGGCGGCATCATCGCGGTCATCCTGCTGCTCATCAGTGCGCTGGGCAGCCTGCGGAGCCGCGGCGAGGGTTCCTTTTTTACCGACATGACCTCTCACGGCAGCGAACTGCTGACCGGAGACGACGAGGCCGGGGGCGAGACGCTGGAGATAAGCATACGCGGGTCAGTGGTGACCATCGGCGGCAGGACCTATGACGACGCCGGCGACTTAACTCAGATCATAAATGAGGCCGCCTCGTCCGGAGCCGGCTTAGTGCTCATAGATGACTATGCCGACAGGCAGGCCTATGAGGCGGTGCTTGACGTGATCACGGGCGCGGGCATCGACGATGAGAAAATAGAGCGGCGCGAGAGCACGCTTAATGAAACTTATTGATCTTCAATGAAATCACCAACCAATGAAAAAACGCAAAAAAAAGCATATGTCATACTCCTGCTCGTGGCGAGCCTCTTTCTGATGGGCTCCGCCTTTTATCAGGTGGAGTTCAAAAAGGGGATAGACAACGCCCATCCGCTGGTGAGTCTTGACGAGATCATCAGGACGGGCGGCAGCCACCTGCCCGGAGACGCGACTTCTGCGGAAGCCTCGGATTCGCAGGCTCCCGGCGCTGACGTACCGGCTGAGGTGACCTCGCAGGCGGGGGCGGCGCTGTCCCAGACCAATCCCGTTAAGCAGGATGCCGAGATAGTGGTGCGCGGAACCGGGATCACCTACAACGGCAGGTCCAAGTCCGAGGATGCCCTGTATGCCTACCTGGATGCCTCCAAAAGACAGGGCACGCACGTGGTGATAGACAACAAGTACGCCGACTATAAGCTGTATTCGCGCATACAGCGGTATCTGGACGACAACGGGATCAATGATTACGAGTTTAAGGAATAGAAGTTTAAGGAATAAAAGATTAAGGAATAAAAAAAGAGTATCGCCGGTTCTGGCACTGATCCTGGCGTGGGCCCTGACGCTGGGCGCCCTGCCGACCTCGCACAACGATCCGGTGCTGGACGTATCGCAGGACCCGGTCTATGAGGTCGTGGATGCGGAAAACCTGACCCTGAGCCTGAACAATGCCTATCAGAACACGAAGGAAAAATACGACGGTCACAAGGTGCTGATCCCGGGAAAGATCGATGAGGTAAAGGGCAGCAGGCTGACCATGTCCTCCGGCAAGGCCGAGAACATAGGCGTGTCGGGGTCCAAGTCCGTGATCTCCGGCCTGAAGACAGGCGCACAGATATGCGTGCTGGGAAGCCTTAAAATAGGAAAAGAGGGCGCCGCCTCGCCGATGTCCGTGACTGCTGATCACGTAACTACGGACAGGCTCGACGTGGAGCAGGATTATTATACCTGCATTGATGGAAAGTATAAGGGATATTCCGATGGATCATCCACGATGCACAGGCTGCCCGGGGGGAGCGTCGCGTACCGCGTGCCCTCGGCGTGGGAAAGCGTAAAATGCAGCGACGAGGAACGCTCTAAGCTCTTTAATTCCGCGATCCTGTCGGATGCGGAGTGTTACTTCCCCGGCGGACTCTACGGCAGCAGGGATCAGGAATGCTTCGTGATATTCTATCTCGATGATGACCTGCTTAAGTTTGACTCCACGAATGACTCCCATTCGGCCATAGAGCAGACCGTGATCACCAACGTATGCCCCGAGGAGAGAAACATGTTCGGAGCCAGGTTCCTCTTTAACGACGTGTTCTACAACAGAACCGTCAAATCGGACTTCGGCACTAACTTCTACACACGCTACGTGGCGGCACATGAGGACTATCGCGTAGAATTCAGCTTCGTGCGCACCGAGGGCGGCCGCGTGGTCATGATGTACGTATATGATGCGGACAGGGCCGCCGTCTCCGACGTTCTCTACGTCATGCGCACCCTGGACGTAACGTAGAAATCTGAACCGGGATTGCATCTTTTTCCCATGATTTCATATATTTGATTGATACCTCCTCGCTCTGCCGTACCCTGGATACGATCTCGTTCAAGTCACGGATGTCGGAATTACATATGTTTTCGTCGTAGCTATGTTGAAAATATCTTAACATATCAGATATTGCTTTGCCATTATCTTCATCAGAAATATTACAGTGCATTTTCCTCCCACAATCAAACTTACGGCATGAGTAATGATTCAGCCTAAAACAAAATGGTTTGGGATCTTGGAGAACGTGCAAGTAATCCTCCGTGCGTCCAGAACGGACGTAAGCCTAACTTATCAGATAATGATGGCGTTGTAAATAAATAATTTCCGGAATATGTAAAAAAAATTCTCATCACACCCCGAAATTTTATGAAACCCCTGCGAAAATTAGTATTGTAAGGGTTCAGTGTCGGCATCCGGCCGCAAATGAATCCAAAAATGATACTTCACAAAGAAAGATTAAAGTGGTATCATACAACATTAGTAGGGTGAAAACAGGAAATTGAAGCACATTCTGTGCATTATCCGCATTCCCCCTGCTCACATACACCCTACGCAGCCCGTTATGACGGGACAAAACGCGAAGCGTAAGATTTTTCTCATGCTTCGGGCATCACGCCAGCGAACATTGACAAATTGTGGAGGCTATTAAGCCGGCCATACATACAGAAAAGGCCGAATAACAAACAGAGTTTGAACAAATGCGGTTTATCTACCTTATATATAGGCATGTCCGACATATAGACATGTCCGACATATAGACATGTCCGACGTATAGGCACGTCCGCATTTGTAAACATATGAAATGTATATCAGATAACGAAAAGCTCATAAATACTGAATTTTGAGCTTGACATTATAGGAAGGAGGCAGAAGTGAATATAATCTCGACATATTCCGTCAAGATCAAGGATCACAACCAAATCTTCAGGGAAACAGTGCGGATTTATCGTTCTGCCGTAAGTTTTTTCATCGACGTGGGCTTAAAGGAATGGGACGCATTCAAGGACGTCGCCTCCAACCAGAACGCCTATGTCAGGCAAATGGAGGTCATGACCATCCCCACCGCCGGGCGCGAAACCGTGAAGCATGACTTCACCGAGAGGTTTCCCGGAATGCCCAACTACCTAAGGCGGGCAGCCATTGCCGAGGCGATTGGAAGAGTTTCATCGCATGAAACTCTCACAACCCGAATATTTCCTTTCCCAAGCCTAAGCTGCCGTTTAAGGCAGTTATTTAGGTTTTAGCGCCAAATCATTTATTGGACACCTATTGCCTGTGAAGCCTCACGCGGCAATTGCCGCGCGCGTCTGCGTCCTTTTTCCCGGATGCGGACTCGTTGACTGCGGATAAGGTCTAAACAGCGGGTCCCGGGTCTGCAAATCCAAGCTCTCCGTTAAGACTAATCAGCGTAGCCAACGTGCAGGTGCTTCTCTTCGCGCATTCAGGGATTTTAACCTCAATGCGCTGCCTCTCCCTTGCGGGCAAGGTCTTTAGGATCTCGCGCACGAAATATCGTGCGCCTACGTTCATCGATGCGTTCAGGCTGACGTTGTACGTCTTGCCACCGGTGAACCTGCAGAGGGATCGGGAACCAAGTCCCGCCTTGTCGCCCCGGATCGTTTCGCCGCTGCCGTCGTATGCCAGCAGGGCCGTGCCCCAGGCATTGACGTGACTGACGCGGATCCCATTGGCGTGAGCCTGATGTTCAGCCTGTTTCTGTATGGTTCTTGCCTTCCACACGTTCAGGCTTTCTCCCACCGGTCCCGGTTTCGGCCCATCCAGGCTGAGATGCTCGAACACTATGCAGTCCACGTCGTACAGGACTGCCTTGTCGATGATGAACTTGGCCGTCTTGAGCGCCATGTCATCATTTACGGCCCTTGCGTATGCCCACAGCCTGCGGTTTCCTTTGGATCCGCAACGCCGGGCTTTTTTTATTTTCCCGAGCCTGTGTCTCAGCTCATCCTGTTCTTCGGATAGCTTCAGGAATTCCCTGCCGAGAATCCTGCCACCCGAATCCATCACCGTGCACGTGCACGGGTTCTTCATTCCCAGGCTTACTGCCAGTATCACCTGATCCCTGATCTTTACGTCTGATAATTTCACCGACTGCTGAAAAGGAAAATCCAAAAACCATTCCTTGCCCCGCTTCATCAGCGTTGGGGCACATTCTTTCATTTCGCTGCAATTCCGCCTGACGTAATCCACGTCCGCCTTGCGAAGCTCAACCTCGATCCAGCTCCAGGTTTCGTTCCTGTATATCTTGATCCTGGCGCTGTAATCGCCGGTCCGGTCGAACATCCTGTCCCGGTAGAGCACCGGGTAGCAATGTCCCGCCTTCGGTTCCGAAGGCTTCTCTCCGCGCGTCTGCGGATCCGAATTCTTCCAGTTCATTAGATTGCTTTCATGCGATGAAAACATCCCCAATTCGTATATTTTCCACTAAGTCAAAAGTCAGGACGACGCTTGTTTGAAGGCCTTTACATCGGGAGAAAAAGAACATGCATAGCACTGAAAACATCCAAATCATCAGCTATGATGATGTCCCAAGAATGCCTTGACTATAATCGTCATACGGACTTAATATGATAACAGGAAGAGGCATCAAAGGAGGTGATCGAACATGCCTGAACAGCGCATGACATGGAAGGAAATGATCATGGCCTATCCTGACAGATGGCTGGCAATCAGGGATCCTCAGATGGATGGCCCGGACGTGATTTCAGGCGTGGTTCTCTGTGCCATGACTGACGATGAATCGGACCGGTACATGGATGAACACGTAGGAGAAAAAAATCACTTACCGCAGAACCACGGAGGGCGACTGGAATGGATTCATCGACTCAAACTTTATCGTACGGGTCACATGAAGTAATTCCAGTCCAGTCTGATGAAAACTGATCCATCAGCAGATACCCCATCACAGGAGCAGGGAAATGAGCAAATATCCATTTCGGGTTTATCAGACACAGGTCGAAGATCACGTGTTCTGGATAGCAAAAAGCAGTTACCTAAAAGGGTGCGTGGGTCAGGGAGATGACCAGCATGAAGCCATCGCGGAACTGGAGGATAATGAAATTGCCTGGATTGAAACGGCTTCAGAGGCCGGCATCCCCATTCCGGCCGTCCCCATAGAAACGATGGAGGAATACAGCGGAAAAATGACGCTGAGGCTTGCACCCTTCGTTCACATGCAGGCATCACAGTTTGCCAAAAAGGAAGGAATCAGCTTAAACCAGTATGTTAACAACGCCGTCGTAAGCCAGAACGCGTTAATGACGACTCAAATCTGAACGGGCAGCTTTCCTTAAGCCCTAACCATTCTTTTATCAAGTACGTACATATCCCGATGTAAAGCGTTA
>CALGGH010000026.1 GCA_937916415.1 uncultured Lachnospiraceae bacterium | reverse complement strand
TCCCTACACGACGCTCTTCCGATCTGAATACCACGATTGATTTCTTCTTTTAATCTCTTCTCAGTGATTTCAGAAACCTGCTCGTCAGTGTATGACAATCCAATTTCTTCACTCTCAGCCAAAACTTCTTTTCTAATCTTCTCTCTTGAAACTTGAACGAATGGTGCCAAGTGCGCCAAAGAGAATGACTGTCCACCGTACTGGTTAGATGCAACCTGTGCTACTATCTGAGTAGTAATGTTACATGCTGTATAGAAACTTCTAGGTGTATCTATCTTTGTCTCAGAAATACATGTTCCATTCTGAAGCATGTCCTCTAAGTTGACCAGGCAGCAGTTATGCATGTGCTGTGCGAAATAGTCGGAATCATGGAAATGGATTATGCCTTTTTCATGAGCCTCAACCACGTCCTCGGGCAGAAGAAGCCTCTTGGTGATGTCCTTGCTGACTTCTCCGGCCATGTAATCCCTCTGTACGGAATTGACCACGGGATTCTTGTTGGAATTCTCCTGCTTAACCTCCTCGTTGTTGCACTCGAGCAGGCTGAGTATCTGATCATCGGTAGAATTGGACTTACGGGCCAGCGCATGCCTGTATCTGTAGGTAATGTAATTACGCGCCATCTCATATGCGCGGTATTTCATGAGCTGATTCTCCACCATGTCCTGGATCTCCTCCACGTTGGCGGATCTGCACATCTCCCCGCATGACAGCATGACCGCATCCGCGATCTCCTGTATCTCCTCAGTGCTCAGCTTCCGGGACTCATTCACGCTGTCATTTGCCTTGTTGATGGCGACGATGATCTTATGCTGGTCAAACTCAACCTCAGCGCCGCTTCTTTTGATAATCTTCACGACTACGTCCTCACAATGAATTTATTTATGAAAAACTATGGTTACAAGCCTCTTGAAAGAAAAGTTTTGCAGTAGTTATGTAATCCAAGTCTCAGAGAGGCAACTACAAGATATTGTAGTCTGGCAAGTTCATTCTGTCAAGATATGGTATGTTTGATTATTAAGAAATTATTAACAAAATCTTAAATGATATTTTGTAAAAAAGAGTCAAAAACCACAATACCTGGTATTACGGTCATGTTAGGGCACAAGATATTGTGTCATGAACTCGTCTTCCGTCAAAACGGGCACTCCAAGCCTTCGCGCGGCGACGTTCTTGGAAGACTGCGATGCGGAATCATTGTTTATCAGACATCTGGTATTGCCGGTCACGGATCCGGTAACCTTGCCTCCCAGGGCCTCTATCCGCTCCTTCAGTTCATTCCTGTTGGCAAAGCCGTGCAGACTGCCGGTGACGACGAAGCTTAAGCCCGTCAGCGGCTGCCCGCCTGCGACAGTCTCTTCCTTCTCCAGAACCAGTTCCCCCAGCAGGTCGTCCCATGCGGCCCTCCTTACGGGATCGTCAAAATATCTTCTCACGGATCCGGCGATCACGGCACCCACGCCGTCTATTTCGGAAAGCTCCTCCACGGAAGCGCCCGCGACCGCATCCGGTTCCTGATCAAAATGCCTGCATATCAGCTTCGCGGTGGCCGATCCCACGTTTTCGATGCCTGCCGCATACAGAACCCGGTGAAGCGGCACGTGCCTGGACGCGTCTATGGCCTCCATCAAATTGTCATATGACCTGGCTCCAAAGCCCTCCATCCCCACTATCACGTCACGATGGGCGCTTAGGTGATACAGGTCGGCAAACGACCTAATGAAGCCCTTGGCTATGAATTTCTCAAGGGTGGCTTCCGAGAGTCCTTCCACGTTCATCGCATCCCTGCTCACGAACTGTGCGAAGCCGCCTGTTTTTTTGGCCGGACATTCGGGATTCGTGCAGTACAGGTAAGAGGTGCCCCCGGTCTCCCTCAGGGCGGTCTCCCCTCCACATACCGGACATGAGTCCGGAATCCGCAGCGTGCCGGATCCGGTCAGGTTCTCGGCGATCTGCGGAATGATCATGTTGGCCTTGTACACCCTGATCACGTCGCCAATGCCGAGCTTAAGGCTCCTGACTATGCTCACGTTATGCACCGACGCCCTGGAGACGGTGGTGCCCTCGAGCTGCACCGGATCAAAGATGGCGACCGGGTTGATGAGTCCCGTCCTGGATGCGGACCATTCGACCTCCCTGAGCACGGTGTCAGCCGTCTCGTCCGTCCATTTGAACGCTATTGCGTTGCGAGGGAACTTGGCCGTCATGCCCAGGCTTTCGCCATAGGAAATCTCATCCAGCAACAGGACCAGTCCGTCCGATGGCACGTCATGCGTCTTGATGCGTTCCTCGTACCTGCCGATCTCTTCCACGATGCTGTCAGAACCGACGCGTACGTAACCGACCACTTCAAAGCCCTGCTCGGACAGGAACTTAAATTCCTCTTCATGCGAATCCTTAAAATCCACGCCCGGAGCCGACACGAGAGAAAACGCATAGAACCTGACGTTACGCGATGCCGTGACGGCCGGGTCCAGCTGCCTGACTGCACCGGAGCATAGGTTTCTCGGATTCTTGTACTCAGGAGTGCCCTCGGGAAGCGAACGGTTGATCTTCTCGAAATCACGATAGCCGATGACGGCCTCTCCCCTGATTACGAGATTGCCCTTATATGCAATTTCATGGGGCAGATTTATAAAAGTACGTGCGTTATTTGTGACAATTTCACCGATTTCGCCATTTCCCCGGGTCACGGCCTTTGCAAGTTTTCCGTCAAAATAATTCAAAACGACGGTGAGGCCGTCAAGCTTCCAGCTAAGAAGCCCCTCGTGTCCGTCAAGCCATCCCGCAAGCTCGTTCCGGTCCTTGGTCTTGCCAAGGCTCAGCATGGGTTTCTCATGTCTCTCCTTGGGCAGCTCGTCGACTGCCTCATACCCGACGCGGACCGTCGGTGAGTTGGACAGGACGTACCCGGTCTCCTGCTCCAGGGCGGTCAGTTCGTCATAGAGACGATCATATTCAAAATTGCTCATCACCTCATCATCTTGTGCATAATATTTTTGGGATGCACTATTTAACGTGGTGACCAGATATTGTATTCTTTCTTTTTTTGAATCGGTGACGGTCATAAAATCTCCATTGGAAAATATGTGTTTCCGGTTGCGCAAGTATTAGTTTATGACAGTATGGATATTTTTTGTATGGTAGATTTTATAGAAAAAAGACGTCAAAAATCAGCAGAAAATTCTTTCGGATTTACATAAAAACCGAGTATGGTTATCTATGTAAACCGCACTGCAAATATAACTCTTTTTTCTCTTCAGGAGTCAGATTTCGGCTTGCACCAACTTGCAAATCTCCGAGGGCGATATTCATAACGCGTGTTCTTCTAAGGTGCCTGATCCTGGCTCCCACCGCGCGGCACATTCGCCTGATCTGACGGTTCAATCCCTGCGTCAGGATCACGATAAAGCTGTTTTTTCCGGTTCTTGTTATGATGCAGGGCCTGGTCCTGACTCCAAGTTCTTCTATATATATGCCCCTGCACATCCTGCCGAGCTGTTCGTCAGATATGGGTGAATACAGCGTTACCTCATATTCCTTTTCATGCTTTGCGCTGCCCCGCATCATGGCATCGATCAGGTCTCCGTCATCCGTCATGATGAGCAGGCCCTCCGAATCCTTGTCGAGCCTGCCGGCATAGGTCAGCCTCCTGTCAGATTTCACTTCGTCGGTGACCAGCCTGTCGGCATGAGCGTCCCTTTCCGAGCAGGTCACTCCGACGGGCTTGTAATAAGCCATGACCACGTGTTCTTCGGGCGGGCGGATCTCATTTCCGCTGACCGTAACCGTATTTTCATCCGTAACCCGGTCTCCGGGCCTGGCCTGACGCCCATCGATCATGACCTCTCCGGCCTCGATGAGCCTGTCGGCCTCCCTTCTTGACGCAACGCCGCATCTGGATATGTATTGATTGATTCTCATATTATGATGCTCCTAATGCTCGACATTGTTTTTTCATCAACGTCAGGTAACGTTTCTCCTTAACGCAGGATGGATGACTCTCTCGGACGTCAGCCGCCCAGATTTCAACCGTCTGAACGTCAGCCGCTTATTCATCAGCCTATAGGTTAATGCAGGTGATTTATGTAAACCGGTGCAGAAAAAATCAACTCCTGAGCGTTAGCGAAGGATCTCCGGTTGCGGGATTCTTCGCTTCGCTCAGAATGACAATGCTCGTTAACCTAATGACATTGCTGAACATTGACCGTATTGTGCTCGAAATGTTCGAAGTAAATTAAATCCACATTAAATTAAATTCATATTATCATATAAGCGCAAATATGTTCTGTAGTGTAAATATTAAGTCGGGATTATATTTCATCGTTCTAAATCCCGTCTCAGCCCTTTTGGATAATGGTTCTTCAGGATGCCGTTTGAGATTTTCCCCCACCCCATTGAGATGCCGTTTACGGTCACAAGCGACCATCCGTTCTCATGCATGGATCCATGATCCGGGTCAACGTCCGACATGCTGATCGTCTCTCCCCTCAGGTAGGCGTAAGCCTGATCCAGGGAAAGATTACAGCAGATATGTAAATCATCCTCATTCATCGTCATGGCCAGGGCATGAGCGGGCTTGTACCTGCCCCTCTCGATCCCGGCCAGTTCCAGGCCGGGCCTGATGACCTTCAGTCCGTCAAGATTATGCGGAGAGATTCCGGGCGGCAGACAGTATGCGTGATCGTTCCTGTTGATCAGGATTCCCTTCATGATCCTGTCGTCCATGCCGGATCCTTCAATCAAACCTGCCTCTGTATGAAGAAATCGGAGCACTTCGGTGCGCAGTCGGTCTTTTTTGCCTGTCAAATCCTCACCTGCGGCCACTCCCGCAGAGGGCGTACGCACGCCTTTGGTCATGCATGCGACGAAATGACCCTCTCCCCTGCATTTATGCGGCATGAGCCTGTGTTCATCCTCCAGAACCCATTCAGGATGATCATTAATGAAGGAACTGATCATTTCCTCATTTTCGCTTTTCTCGAAGGTACACGTGGAATAGACCAGCACTCCGCCCATGCGAACCAGGTCGGCGGCTGACTCGAGTATTTCCCTCTGCCTGGCCGCGCAATGATCCACGGCCCAAGGACTCCATTCAGCGACGGCTTCCGGATTTTTCCTGAACATTCCCTCGCCCGAGCAGGGAGCATCCACGCAGACCTTGTCAAAAAAAGAAGGAAGCGCCTTCGCCATCTGATCAGGCGAGGCGGACGTGACGATGCAGTTGGCAATGCCCATCCGTTCCACGTTTCCGGACAGTATCCTGGCCCTGTCAGGCACTATTTCATTGGACACCAGCACGCCCTTGCCCTGCATTTTGCCTGCAACGTGCGTGGTCTTGCCGCCCGGCGCGGCGCAGAGGTCACATATGACCTCGCCGGGACGCGGATCCAGCATTTCTCCCGTCATCATCGCAGACGGTTCCTGTATGTAATATGCTCCCGCCTCATGAAAAGGGCTCCTGCCGGGGCAGGAGTCCTTGTCGTAATAATATCCTTCTGTGCACCATGGAACGGGATCATCAGCCAATTCTTCCATTCCAAGTCTTTTTAGTGCCTCTCCGGCGTCATTTAAGTCAAGCTTAAGTGGATTAAGCCTGAGTCCCCGGCATCTTTCCTGATTAAGCGAATGCATGAACGCATCGTACTCTTCCCCGCATTCTGCCTGCATGCGCATCAGGAATTCCACGGGGAGCTTCAGGTCTTCCATGTCAGCCGAATCAGTCATGATCATTCGCTGGCTGCCTTGAGCATCTCTGCGTCGGAATTGAGCATCTCGATGAGGTCATTTACCTCATTCAGCACGCCCTGGTTCCTCTCGCTGGAGGAATAAGTCTCGTTGGAATGTGCCGAAACCTCTTCACTTATCGCGGACAGCGTCTGTATCGTGTTTACGATGTCCTCGTTGTGATCAGCCAGTTCGTCAAGGGCATGCCTCATGTCATCGGTCTCAGTGCCGATCTCGCTGATGTTGTCGGCTATGACGTTGAAGCTCGTGGCGGTGTTGGCTGCAGTCTCAACCTGCTGCTTGTTCGAATCGATCAGTCTGTTGATGGTTTCAACCATGTGTCCGAGCTGGTCGTTGATGTTGGTTATCAGTTCATTGATGTCATTGGTAGCACTGGTGGTCTGAGCAGCCAGGCTTGAAATCTCCTGTGCAACTACCGCAAATCCGCGTCCTGCCTCTCCGGCCCTGGCTGCCTCTATGGAAGCATTGAGCGACAACAGCGACGTCTGTGAAGCGACGTTGTTGATCAGGCTGGTGATGTTGTTCATCTGACCGGTGTATTCCTGGAAGCTCTCGAGGGCCTTGGCTACGTCCTCTCCTGCCTGCTCGCTGCCCTGAGTCAGCTGAGTCAGCTCGCGTATGTGAGTCTGGCCTTCATTGACGGCATCATTTGCCTTGTCCATGTTGTCGGATATGATCTCGGCCGCGTTTTTAACGGAAGTTATGTTTTCCTGTATCTCTTCGGTCTTATGCAGCTGATTCTGTACTGCCTCGGCGGTTTCATTGTTGCCTGACGATACCTCCTGCATGGCGTTCAGTGTATTTTCCATGGAAGAACGCAGGGCACCGACCTTGGTATGTACGGAATCAACCTCCTCCGTGATATTTCCGGATATGCCGAGTACGGTGGACAATATCTTACCGATCCTGTTTTTCTCAATATCCAGTCTGGCCGCTTTGATCTCTGAGAACTGATCATAAGTACGGTTGACCAGAATGAAATAGATCACACAGAGGATGATCAGCAGAACCTGAATTTCATAAGTGGCTGATTTAGCGGCAAAACCACCGTTTCTCGCCGAATCGACTATAACGGCTATCACGTTTTCTACCGCTGCGCCTATTCCTATTATCATGACGAACTGCTTGTTGTTAAAGATCATCAGTATCAGCAGCATCGGCATGACATACGTAAATACCAGATCGTTATTTGCCGTAAACAAAAACAGCGTATACATGATCGTGAAGCCTATCCCAAGCGTACGCATGACGGCAATCCGGCTGCCGTTGTTCTTTTTAAAAAATCCCCATGCCAGCATAAGAGGAACAGCGCAGGCAAGAACCACTACTATCGTATACGGGAGCGTTCTCGCTCCTTTAAAGAATTCAAGGACGTACGCAAGTCCCAGAATTACGCAAAGAACCGTACCGCACTTAAGTCCGATGCTGTTGGCTATAACTGTCTCTGACATCGATGCCAGACGTTCTTCCTCTGCATTCACGTCATTGTTTGTTTTGTAATCCGTCATTGAATCAACCTCCTGTTTTAAGCAAGCGCTTTTAATTCATCCCAACATTTCATGACTTCCTGATATTTATCGGAATAATCCATTTCAGTATGGCTGCGCAGAAGCTCGGTGATATCTGAAATGCGTGTCTGAAGAGGAGTAAGCGCCAGATTGGCACAGACTCCCTTAAGTGCGTGTGCCTGTTCAAAGGCACTGGCCAGGTCTCCGGCGTCAAGAGCCGACTTTAATGCATCAAATTTACTTTCATCAGCAAGAAACATATTGACCATCTTGATATAGAATGCCTCGTTATTCATGCATCTGGCCATTCCATCCTCGGTATCCACTCCGATATTTTTAAGATCATCTAACGTCATCAGCTCGCTCCTCCAACAGCTTTGTCATTTCAGCTTCGGGTAAAGGCTTTGAGAAATAGTATCCCTGGATCACGTCACAGCCAAGCTTCTTGAGAATATGATACTCCTCTTCCTTTTCGACGCCTTCGGCTACTACGGGCATCTCCATAAAATCCGCTATATCAAGCACCAGCTCAACCATTTTTCTGGCGCGTGCATCCGTGATAATATTGCTTAAAAATGCTTTATCCACCTTCAAAATATCGATAGGAAGTACCGAGAGCATATTGAGAGACGAATATCCGGTACCAAAGTCATCCATTTCGATCCAGAAGCCAAGAGCTCTAAGTTCCTGAAGGGTATTGACCAGCTGCTCGGAATTATCTGTATAAGCAGACTCCGTGATCTCAAGCATATAATGATCAGCAGGTATGCCGTACTCTGTAAGTATGTTTACAAAGAAATCGATCAGATCGTGTGCATATATATCCACACGGGATACATTGACGCTGACCGAAATATACACACCGTATTTCTCATGCCATTCACTTATCTGGCGTCCCACCTCGGTCCATACATATCTGTCAAGCTTCTGTATCAGACCGTTATCCTCAAACAGCGGTATGAACTCTCCGGGACTGATCATGCCGTATACGGGATGCTCCCAGCGGATAAGCGCCTCGGCGCTGGATAGTCTGGGTTCATTTCCCTTAATATTGAACTTCGGCTGGTAGTAAACCTTAAACTGCCGCTCACTAATGCCGGTTTCAAAATCATCCATCAGACGTGCGCATCTGACCGCCTTTTCCTTCATCTCGGAATCATAGATGGCGTAGGTACCGCTGTTCTGCCCCCTCAGAGAATTGCATGCCTGCAATGCCCAGCTGAAATTCTCCTCTATCTCCATACTCGTATCTATGGCAGAATTGATACCGAACCTGAGTCTGGTATCACCGTCTTTAATTATCTCGGTAACACCGATAATAACGTTATTGGTCAGTTCCTCATAATCCTCCAGATGGGGAACATAGAGATAAAACGTGTCCGCATCATATCTGCATGCCATGCCGCCCCTGACCTGGATAACATGACGCAGCCTGTTGGAAACAGCACATAATACCTTGTCACCGAAATGCCTGCCATAGAGGGCATTGATCAGATGAAACCGGTTGATGTTGATCACAACGGCGTCCATCGCGGCATCCGGATTATGTTTGGTATATCTCTCGCAATAATTAAAGAAAAATTCGCGATTATAAAGGCCGGTAAGACTGTCGTTCTCCGTAGACTGGATAAGCGTGGTATTTTCATACAATTCTATTGAGTGTCTGACTCTCGCCAGAATAACCTCAGGACGGTCGTACGGCTTGGTAAGAAAATCGGCCGCCCCCATCTTAAGGCTCTTGATCTCCGCACCCTTCTCGGAGGTAAGTACGATCACAGGGATCTTCTGCAGTGAGGGATCCGACTGCATCTCCTCCAGAACCTGATATCCATCCATCCGAGGCATCATTATATCCAAAAGCACAAGACCCAGGATATCCGAAAAAGCCCGCATTGTATCCAATGCTTCCTGTCCGTCCGAAGCATACATTACCTCATACGACCCCTCAAGGATCATGCCGAGTATCTCGCGATTTATCTCCTCATCATCTACCACAAGTACGAACTTCACAAATTCGTTTGTGTCTTTTGAACTCATTGTTTCACCATCTTTCGTAACTCAGACTGACTGCGGATGCACCTATAGGCTAATTACAGGACGTAATTAAAGCCTGTTCATAGGTGCATGGATGCACCTATAGGCTTAATTATACCAAAGAGCTCTCCTATTTGCACTAATAATTGTAATGAACCCCGGAGTTCAATAGGGGCAGTGTTTTTTCGAATGCCACTCCGTATCCGGGATCTCCGCCGTCCTCCATTGTGGCTTTGATGGTTTCGGCCACGTATTTAGCGGCAGCATCAACTGCCTCGGCAGGACTTTTTCCATTCAATATGGATCCGACGCACACTGAAGAAAAAATGTCGCCGGTGCCGTGATATGAAGCGGGGAGCCTTTCATACTCTTTTATAAAGAATTCCGGGGTGAAGCCGGCTACCGCCATCCCGTCCGATGCCGTATTGATCCCGGTGATCACCGGACCGGCTATTCCCAGGTCTCTCAGGCCATTCAGAAGCTCCCGAACCTGCTCGACATTCTGATACTTACTGTATGGGTATCCCGTCAGGAAACAACTCTCCGTAACATTCGGAGCCACAACATCGGCCATGGCGCACAGTTCTCTTGTTTTTAGGGCATATTCCCGATCAAATCCGGTATAAAAACGCCCGTTATCTCCCATAACGGGATCGACAAAAACAAGCGTGTCCCTGCATTTGAACCTTCGGATCATATCCATAACGATCTCTGTCTCATCCACGGAGCCGAGATACGCAGTATAGATGGCATCAAAGTGAATATCTTCCCTCTCCCACCTGTCCGCGATAATTTGCATGTCATAAGCAAGATCCCTTTTATACACATCCTTAAAGAGGGTATGCATGCTGAACAGCGCCGTCGGCAATATCACTGTCTCTATCCCCATCACCGACAGGATCGGCAGGGCAATCGTAGCAGAGCATTTACCGAAACATGTTATATCCTGGATCGTCAGAATTCTTTTCATCAGGTTCCCTCCAATTGATCTTCAGTCTATCCTTTGAACATAATAGCACAATCTGATATTATAAAAAATGTCAAACTTGTTTGAGATATAATGTCAGTTGCGGACAGTGAGCAGGCTGATCCTGTGATCGGCGCTCAGATGCTTTTTAATCGGCTTTTTCAAATATGGTGATATTATGTTAACCTACGACATAAATGAACGCGGTACCGAAACCAAAACTGCTTTTCTGTATAAATGCATAAAAAACGACATTGCATCCGGGGTCTTATCCCCGGGTGAAAGACTTCCGTCCAAAAGGGATCTGGCTGAACACCTGGATATAAGCGTGATGACAGTGGAAAACACGTATATCTGCCTCGAAGAAGAGGGCTATATCTACGCACGCCCCAGAAGCGGATATTATGTATCGGAACTGGAAATATCACAGGCAAATATCCGCAGTAAAGCCGGAGTTCCGCATATCATCGAACATCTGCCGGAGGAGATCAGGGCTGAAGGCAAGGATACCGAAGATATCCACGTAAAGGGCATGGCAAGGATCATGAGACGCATCCTCTCCGACAATCCCGATATCATGCTTCAGGCATCTCCCGCATACGGATGCGCAGTCCTGAGAAACGCCATAGCCGACTACCTGTTCCGTTTCAGAGGGATGCAGGTCCAGCCTGCCAATGTACTGATAGGCTCGGGCTCCGAATATCTCTATGGGATCATAGTCCAGCTCCTGGGCCGCAATACTGTATTCGGTATCGAATATCCCTCATACAACAAGATTGAAAAGGTATATCTGGCCTCAGGTGTCGGAGTAGAGCATCTGCCGATGACTGTTGACGGCATATCCACGGAAGCATTGGCCGATACAAAAGCGAACGTACTGCATGTCACGCCGTTTCATTCTTATCCCACCGGAGTTACCGCGTCAGCCGGCAAACGCTATGAGTACCTTTCCTGGGCAGATAATAATAACCGTCTCATCGTTGAGGATGACTTTGACTCAGAGCTGTCATTTTTCATGAAGCCGATAGATACCCTGTTTCAGATGGATACCGCAGGGCATGTCATTTATATGAATACCTTCAGCAGGAGCATGGCCTCCGGCATAAGGATCGCCTATATGATCCTGCCCGACCGGCTGCTGGACAGATATGATAAAAATCTTTCCTTTTATTCCTGCACTGTGCCCGTCTTCGACCAGTATGTACTTGCCGAATACATCGCCGACGGAAGCTTTGAGCGGCATCTGCACCGCAAGCGCCGCGCAGGGCGGATACAGAATCTCTGAGCATATTCCCGTATGGTCTTCTGCCAATCTTCACAAAAAATTAATGTCCGGGTTAAAAGGCATTTGATCCCTACCCTGATGTACCATAAAACCCTCTGTCATCGCGGCCTGTTCGTTAAGAAAGTGCGACTTCGATCAGCACTTCCCAAACAACACTAATAATACCACGATAACAGAGGGCATTCCATATCCCGCCGTTGGCAAAAACGTATATGTCAGCTATAAGTTATTTAACCATGATCTCACAGGTAGCCCTGCCATATCCGTCTGTTCCGCCTGCGTCGGCAGCGATCACGTAGCACCCGGGATTCGCCGTACCGTCAACCGAGACAATACCGCTCTGGCTGACTGATATTCCCTTTGGTGCCCCGCCGACGCTCCAGTAAACCGAAGGCTGATCCGATGCTCTCTTCGGCACCGACAGCTTTAATGATACGGTATTTGGTTTCTTTGCAGAAGCCTTAGGAATCTTAACGCTCACCGATGTTTTGTTCAGTGCGATATAGTTTGTAGTATCCGATACATTTACATCCACTGATTTCGATATCTTTCCAACTTTAACCGTAACCGTTCCGTGACTTCCGGGAGTTATGGCTGAAACGTATCCGCTCCTGGATACCTTTATGCCCTTACCCTTTACAGAAAATGTGAAACTTTTGGGATCTGTATTGTCCGCAGTCTCATTAATTCCGATCCTCACACCGCTCCCGGCTGTAAGTGATAATGGCGTCGCATCATATCCCGGAATTTCAATCCCGGTAACCGGTTTTTTCACAATGACCTTTGCAACGGCACATGTTCTCTCTCCAGCGTCATCCTGTATATACCATGAAATGTATGCCGCGCCCGCATCCATGGGAGTTATTTCAACTTTGGCTTTTGACGCTTTGGTTCGGTCTGCATTATTATACACAGGTTCACCGATGTTGCAAACACCGACTCTGCTGACCGTATACTGAATATTGCCGGACGGGGTTCTCAGGCTCTTGGGAATAGAGATTGTGACGGATTTTTTCGTTCCCACATTCAGATTCAGCGTCTTAGTCGCCGTAATGGCAGTCTTTTTACCGTCAATCATCATGCTCTCGTTTTGAGGAACGTTTCCGTTTACGGTTATGCTATAGGTCATGCTCCTGCCGTTATACGTTGCCTGAACCGTGGCCTTTCCTTCGGTGATCCCCTTTTTAAGCGTTTTTGTAGTAACCACCCCGTTATTAACCGTCACGCATCCCTTGGGATTTGATTCCGTCACGGACCAGCTGATCCCATAATAATACCGTCCGTTTTCATCAAACTCAAGCCGTTTGTATAAAAATATCCATCATCATTAAACTGGGCAACAATTCCCTCCGAACAGACATACCGGTTCCACGTCAACCGATAGGAAAAGACGAATTCTCCGTTCCTGTCAACCAGTCCATACTCTGGATCAGACAATCTGACAGTGCCATATCCTCCGGAATTGTATACTCCGTCTGCCTTAATATCCGTTTCCGTAACCTTAATCTTAAATCCGTTGCTGCTTATGGTATTCACCAGGGCATTATCCGACTCATCCGGATCAGCATATTCCGCATCATAACCTTGTGTATGTTGATCCGGTTTCAGCTGCGGAGTAATCTCCTCATCCGTTGGTACAAACGGTTCCGTCAGATATGTTTCCGATTCGGATACGTCTAAAGACCCAGTCATTGCACTCACGGGAATGGACATGATCAAAAGACTCGACATCAAAACTCCGCTGACCATAACATTAATCCGTTTTTTTATCTCAACTCCTTTACTAATGCACGTATGTCATTTTTATTTTACGGTCACAATGCATGCTTCCGTACATCCACCGGCTTCGGTCGTTATTTCCGCCTGCCCGGGTGCAACGGCAACGATCATCCCGTTCTCTACATATGCGACACTATCGTCCGAAGATTCCCACAAAACATTCGTAAGTCCGGTATTCTTAAGAGATATCTTCTTAGTTTTCCCGGATGCGAGCGTAACCTTCCTGATGCTGAGCGTCGGCTGTTTAACCGTAACGCTGCATATGTAATCGATTCCGTTAAGCTGAGCAATGATATCCACATTACCGGCACTGTGAGCTGTTATACCGCCGTTTTCATCAACCTCAGCTATGCTTTCATCCGATGAAAACCATTTAGGAGTTCCAACAGCCTTATTCAGCTTAATTGTAGTATTTGCACCGGAAAGCATCGTTACTGACTTCTTGCTGAGTGTAGGAATCGTGACCGTCAGAGATACAGTGGCCTTTCCGGCATACTTTCCCTCTCCGAAGAAGGCAGTTATCGTAGTCGTTCCCTTCTTCAGGACAATAATATTTCCGGTATCCTCATCTATTGAGGCCACAGCTGGTTTAGAACTCTTCCAGCTTTCAACATCCAGATCATCAGCATCGGAGAGATAATCGCCTGCATATACAACCTCACCCTCATATGTACCTTTTAATTTCTGGGTGAATTTAGGTACTTCAACGGTAAACCTGCTTACGCCGATCGAGCGCAGCTGTTTTCCATCCTTTACAAACGCCTCTATATCAACAGTTCCCTGTTTCTTTCCTGTAAGTATCCCCTTGGATATTGATACAATCCCCTTTTTGGACGGAACAAACTTTGCTATGTCGTCCTCTGAAAAATAATCTGACAGCACTATCTTTTGCCCTCTGGCCAGATAACAATCTGAATCTGTTTCATCCGTCGCAACTGGTGCTACAACTTCAGAGGCATCAGTTGTCACCTTTATCAACGCAGATGCGACAAATCCTCCATCCTCCGTCGTAGCATATACAATCGCTGTCCCGCCTGAAACAGCATAAATCTTACCTGATGCATCAACAATCACTACGGATTCATTTGATGACTTCCAGGTCACATTTCTGTTCTTCGCTGTTACCGGGTAAACAACAGCTGTCAGATTTGATATATCACCTTCTGACAGGTTCATGGTTTCCGGTTCGATCACAAGGCCTGTAACACGATCCGAAGAGGTTTCCTCTTCACCAACAGTGATCAAGGCTGTAGCTGTGTATCCGCCATCAACCGTCGTCACAGTTATCATCGCCTCACCTGCTGATACGGCATATACCTCACCATTCTCATCTACCGTTGCAATGCTCTTGTCCGAGGTCGCCCAAGTTACGTTTTTATTTGTCGCATTGGATGGTATTATTGCGGCGGTAAGTGTTTTATTCTCACCAACAGTCATGTTTATCGAATTAAGGTTGAGATCCACACCGGTAACGTTTATGTCGGAATAAACAGAATTAATGCAAAAGCTATATTTAACACCCGAGTAACAATAATTTGAAACCTTTAGAATATATATTCCGCCTGACATGGCTCCAATTGATTTCATAACGGTATTTGTCTCATTTCCAATAAAATCAAAACTCGCCAAACGCTCATTAACATTTTTGTAATCAAACAGTTCCATCACCCAATAACAGCGGTTGTCGGATATAAAATCGTGTGAGAATGAAACAGAAATAACATCATCTCCTGAAAGACTGAATTTATAATAGTCAACGTCATTACCGGTTTGAAGGCTGCCATTCATTTCAGTGTTCACCCTCAAATCCGTAGCGCCGGAAAGATTGTCGTTCTTTTCTTTTTCCCAATAGCCTGATACCTGAAAGTCTACGTAAATACAATAATCTGTAAGGGATGTACAAAAATTCCCTATACTAATTACATATTGACCAGCCGGCAGCCCCACATAAGGCGAGTATTCTGTAGATGTTGCTTTACCGATAAAACCTTTTTCCAGAATCGTACTGTTCAGATCATTAAAGCTATACAGTTTAACTCTCCAATATTCCCGAGAATCATTCAATAAGTCATGATCAAAAGCCACCCTTATTCTCCCCGGATCGTATATCTCAAAAAAGTAATAGTCTATGTCATCGCCAAACTGCAGACAGCCATTCATTTCAGAGTTTAAATCAATATGTGTTGCCGATATTGGTGTATTGTTAGCTTCCTTTTCCCAATTTGATGATGCATTGTAGTTAATTTTGAAGCTGTAATTCTTTGAAGAGCTACGGAATCTTGCTATCTCGGCTATATAATCTCCGGCCGGCAAGCCTAATGATTCCGTGGTAGTACGGGCAGTCGCATCACCAATAAACTCCCATCTTGTCAGGTTGGTGTTCACATCATTTTTATTGTATACATTTATGACCCAGAACACACCGGAACTGTCTTCATATTCATGTTCAAAATCAACACTGATAACCCCGTCGGAACTAAGTGAAAAGGAATAATATTTATCTCCATCTGACAGATTACCCGAATAAGTTGAATTAACGGCAATAGGAACTGCAGAATCCACTGAAAAGATGTCTGATGGGACGATGTCCGCTATTTCGTCTGTTATACCTGCGTCTATATTTTCATTTTCAGTAATTGTATCAGGTTCTCCCGGCAGTAAAATATCCCCATCTTCTCCAACATCCCCGGCGATCTGAATGCTGTCTGATATATTATCTGCTTCCCGGGCTGATACGGAGAATTCGATCATTGGTGAAAATACCAATGTCATTATTAAAGCTGAAAGCTCAAATATCATATGTTTTCTTTTCATAAGCCCTTCCTCCATATACAGTACTTTCGTGCTTACGTAACCCGCTATGCGCATATTTTTTGAGTAGCACCACCGAAGGAAAAAATCCACGCAATCTGTCCGGGTTATTTGATGACGGCTCCCAGGGAAAACCAAAAAGACGGATAAAAGCATGTTTCCACACTAATATCCGTCCTTTTAATCAGACGCAATAACAGAATGCCCGTGCACAGCAACAGCATTTGTAAACATATATGAAATATGCTACAATACTTCTTGCGTGTGCCGCAGACATAGTCTGTATCGTGTGGTAGGTTCAGGCTACCTCCCCTGCCGTGTGGAGCGCCAACTCCACACGGTGGTACACTGCATATTTTTGATTTCCCTACGAAAATTATATCATAACGCTATTTCTCCCGCAAGATGCATATTGAAGACTGAATAAGTCATATTTATACCATCCGCCATTTGCCTCTTTTGCGTGCATTGCTACAGCTCCTGAATTTCAGTCAGCCTGATTTTGCAGCTGTGTCTCTTACTCTTTGAATCATACTCTATTCCCACCAGCACTATATCGCCCGAATATCCGGATAGTACCGCTGGATAATTCTTTTTTTCTATCTGTTCGATGGCAGCGCCCCCGGATTTATCCCACTTCAGTTCAACTACTATGGCAGGATCGGCAGTCATATTTTTGGGAATATAGACCACGTCGGCTATACCCTTGCCGGACGGCAGTTCCTCAACCTTCATATATCTGTCTATGCAGGAGATATAAGCAAATTTGATCACATATCTGAGTGCCTGTTCATTGTTATAGAATGTCGGAGCATAGTTTGAATTCCGGATCTTTTCGATCGCTGCCGCTACTCTTTCTTCATTCCCCCCGATCGTATCCATATATAATCTGTCTGACTCTTCTATCAGTTCAAACATTCTCGATCTTCTGCCGGAATCCTTACGTCTGAGCAGATCCTTAAACTCCAGTCTGACCTCTTCGTTCGGAATATGCACCCGTGAAGTGTCCGGATCATATGACAGATATCCCAGGTGGATCATCAGCGTCGGAACATCATCTCTCCCCCTGAATGGGGTCAGATCATTGGCGAATCCTTTTGTATTCACCTTTACATCAATTCGGCCTACAAGTTCAGCGATCGTTCTTGCAAATCCGTTATCATCTTGGCCGATGTATTTTCATAACGCTTCTGCTGCGGACGATTCCGTCCAGTAGGACATAATCGTCGTGTTCAATCGTCTGCATAACAGAATTCGGATTATATATTGCAATCTGCTCGTCAGATCGGAAGAGCGTCGTGTAGGGAAAGAGTGTAGATCTCGG
>CALGGH010000025.1 GCA_937916415.1 uncultured Lachnospiraceae bacterium | reverse complement strand
CCGCGAAACCGGAAATGCAATTGACAGAATTATTACATTTTTATAAAGAAAATAGGACATATTCGTTAGTTTGTGATAGAATGGATCCGAAGGCACGTCCTCGCGTCGTGCATGGGCGAAACCTGTCATGGTCATGCCTTCAACCACATAAAAGGAGGGTTACGGGATGCTTTCGACACTTATTCCGTTATTTGACGAGAACAAAAGCGTTACTGCATATTCACTTTTTACACTTAAGGACAATTATCTCCTGAATCCGACATCCATCGGCATAGCCGCATTCGACGGAGCGGGCACCATCGACGGACTCGAAGTCCTCAACAGCATTGGCATAGAGACGCTTTCCGATGACAGGGAGGTATTCGTTGAGGTAAACAACGTGTCCATTCATTCGGACATAGCGGGACAGTGCAAGGTTCCCAATGACAGGGTTGTCCTGCTCTTAAGCACCAGGATCAAGCCTACCGAGGACATAGTTAAGCGCGTGACCGATCTCAAGGCTCAGGGCTTCAAGCTGGCCATGCGTAAGCTCAACGTCAGTGATTTTGAGACATACACGCCCATTCTCAAGCTGCTTGACTACGTGCTCCTGAACCACGCCAGGATAGACATTTCCAAGGCGCACATCTACTTCAGCAAGCTTTTCCCCAACATCGAGCTCTGCGCGGTGAACGTCAATTCGCAGGAAGACTTTGACAAGCTGACCGAGAAGGGCGGATATAAGTATTATGAGGGAGGGTTTTTCCGCATTCCCGTGGTAAAGAGCGATACTCAGGTTGCACCGCTCAAGGTCAATTACATAGAGCTGCTTAACGTCATCAATGACGTGGATTTCGACCTTGGCGACGCCGCAGACGTCATCAGCCGTGACGCGGCACTGGTCATTTCACTGCTCAAGATCGCCAACAGGCTTTCACGCAATTCCGAGATCACTTCCGTGAAGCATGCGTGCGCGATGATCGGACAGAAGGAGCTTAAGAAATGGATCAACACTGCCGTGACCGAGGCACTCTGTGCGGACAGGCCCAATGAGATCATCCGCATGGTCATGATCAGGGCCAAGTTTGCCCAGGAGCTTGCACCGCTTTTTGGATCAGCCACCGACGCCGAGGAGCTTTTCCTGATGGGACTTTTCAGCATGCTGGACATCATGCTCGACAAGCCTATGGAAGAGGCACTTGACATGGTGCTCGTATCCAAGGACATCAGGGATACGCTGCTCACCAAGAACGGCAAGTATTCCATCGTATATGACTTCGTCAAGGCATACGAGAATGCAGACTGGTCTGACGTCTCCAGGCTCATGCTGCTCAGGGACATCTCCGAGAAGCAAGTTTCTGCCAAGTACATTGAGTCTCTGCAGTGGTATCATGAGATGTTCGGACTGACGGAAAATAACAACAAATGAGCAATACGGACATGATCATCAACAATGAAAACGTCCCTTCCCGCATAGCAGCCCTCAGGGGGCTGATGCGGCGGGAGGGGATCTCCGTTTACCTGATCCCCGATTCGGATTATCACAATTCCGAATATGTCGGGGATCATTTTAAGTGCAGGGAATACATGTCAGGATTCACCGGCTCGAACGGGATCCTGGCGGTATCCATGGACGAAGCCGTGCTCTGGACCGACGGACGTTATTTCATACAGGCCGAAAAGGAACTGGAGGGTTCCGGGATCGAGACGTACAGGATGGGGGAGGAAGGAGTCCCGACCTATCAGCAGTACGTGACCGACAAGGTCGCTCCCGGAGAAACCTTTGGATGCGACGGCAGGGTGCTGAACGCATACGTGGGCAAAAAACTGCGCAGGAACCTGGAGGAAAAGCGTGCAGGCATGCGCTGCGACCTGGATCTCGTGAACGAGATCTGGATCGACAGGCCGGCACTTTCGAGCGAACCCGTGATCTCGCTGGGGTTCTTCCTGACCGGCGAAAACGTCACGTCCAAGTTAAAACGCGTCAGGGCCGAGATGAAAAAGGCAGGCGCCGGGGCATTCATGCTCTCGTCGCTGGATGACGTGATGTGGCTGACCAACCTGAGGGGCGGAGACGTGCACTATACGCCGGTAGCGTTGTCATACCTGTATCTCACCATGACCGAATGCGTGATCTTCGTCAATCCTTCCTCACTGACCGACGCGGCAAGGGTCAACCTGACGGAAGAGGGAATCACGATAAAGCCCTACGGAGACGTGATTGATTTTCTTTCGACGCGTGCCCTGCCGGACAAGGTCATGCTGGATCCGCGCAGGACGAGCTATGGCATATACAGCCTGCTGGAGGGCAGGACGACACTGATCGACGCCGCCAATCCGACGGAATTCATGGAAGCATGCAAAAATGACGTCGAGATCCGGATGATCAGGGACGTCTATCTGCGAGACAGTGCGACGCTCACCAGGTTTTTGTACCTGATGAAGACGGCTTACGTGGACGAGGGCATCGACGAACGCGAAGCCGCCCGCAGGCTTGATGCCATGCGCCTGGAGAGTGCCGGCTGTTATGACCTTTAGATCGGAAG
>CALGGH010000024.1 GCA_937916415.1 uncultured Lachnospiraceae bacterium | reverse complement strand
CTGCGGGCGGGCCGGTATGTTATGCCTTCAAGCACTTCATTATCTGAATTCAAAGCCATTATTTCTTTTCAAAGAGATTCGTAAAAAATCCGGTAAAGCTATCCTTGATGCTGGTAAAAAAGCTCTTGGTGGCAGTGCTCACCGCATCACTCACGGCATCATCTATGACGTTCTGAGCCTGGTTCACTATGTCAGACCCATACTTTTGATACAGGTTCTGTGCCTGATCGATGAGGTAGGTACCGTTGAGTCCAAGTGAGTCAAGCTTCTTGAGCAGCGTTACTATCTGATTCTTTTCAGCCTCTGTCAGCTTGACGCCAAACTGATCCTCGCCCTGCTTGATCGTATTACGTATGCTGGTTTCGTCGGACGTGTCCAGCTTGCCGGTGGCGATCATGGACTTGAGCCAGGCGATCATGGACTCCACGTCTTCGTTGCTGACGTTCTCAAGCTGTTCGGAAATGTCTCCGGTAGTGATCATCTCATCCAATGCGCCATCGAGCTTTTTATCATCCACCTTAGTTCCGGAGGACGTCTCATAAGCCCTGACTGCTCCGATGAGTCCTGCAGTCCCGGACACCGGCGTCGGAGCCACTATGAGCACGTTGCGGTCTTCGACCCCTGCCGTAAGCAGCGCATTCCGATACATTCCGGTAGTGCAGTAATTTACGTTCTGCGTGGTCACCGTAATGCCGCTGCCCGCTGCCGCCCTGGTCATCTTGACGCTGGTCAGCGCCCGTTTGCCTATGATGCCCGGATCGATATAGCTGTCCAGGAATTCGTGCTCTTCCTCATTGGTGGTATAGATGACCGTGCAGTTCTTCAGGTCATCCTCCGTCAGCCCCATGAGCGACAGGACCGTGGCGCGCTGCGAAGCCGACAGGTCGGCTCCCAGAGCCACCACCGTATCGGGATCGGCTGCCCTGGCCCTGATGGGCATCATGGTCAGTACGATTGATGCTGCCACGGCAATGACCGTCAGCATCCATTTGATCATTGCATGTTCAGTATCTGATCTTTTCATTTTAATCCTCCATGTCGGACGTGTCCGGCTGCCCGAGGCATATTTCAGATTTGCCTCGGCGATTGACGCCTTTTCCCTTCTCAAAGGTGCTTTTCAACCCATTCGAATATGTCCTGATATACCTGATCGCGGTCAAGTTCATTGAGCAATTCATGCCTGTCATCATGGTACAGCTGCATCTTGACGTCCTTCATGCCAAGCTTTACGTAAGATTCATATACCTGGCTGACCTGAATTCCGTAGCCGCCCACCGGATCCTCTGCACCCGAGAGCATCAGAACCGGCAGTTCGACAGGCATCTGCTCGACGTTTTCATCATCGGTAAGCTTCCACAGGAGCTTGAAAAGGCACTTAAATCCGTTGACCGTGAAAGTGAATCCGCAGTCCGGATCCGCTACGTACTCATCCAGTATCCCGGCGTCCCTGGTGATCCAGTCAAAACGTGACCTGGCCTTAGGAATCCGTTTATTGTATGATCCGAATGCCACCATGTTGATGAACCCTGAGACGTGATCGTCGCCCATGACGAATCCCTGCACGGCGCATACCGCACGTGATATCCTCAGCACTCCCCTGGACGGCTGTCCCGTGCCCATGACTATGGCGCCATTAATGCCGGTACCATAACGGTACATGTAATTACGCAGCATGAAGGATCCCATGGAATGTCCCATGATGAAATACGGAACTCCCGGAAATTCTCCCTGCATGATCTTTTTGAGCCTGTGCACGTCACGCACCATCACGGTGTCGCCATGCCTTTCGCATACGTATCCCTTTTGGGCGTTGTTGATGGCAGCGGTCTTGCCATGGCCCAGGTGATCCTCACCCGTGACCAGATAGCCGCGCTCGCATAGGTATTCGGCAAAGGGTTCATAGCGTTCAACGTATTCCGCCATGCCGTGAACAATCTGAAAAATGGCCCCGGGTTCGCCATCCGGGATCCACTTTACCGCATGGATCCTGGACTTGCCATCCCTGGAATCAAAATAAAATTCTTCTTTTCTCATGCTTATTTTTCTAATCCCGGCTTAGCCTATCTCAGCCCCTGCAGGCATGTCCCTGTCAATCGTAAGCAGTGACAGGTTGTCATTTTCATCTATTGCACTGAGGATCATTCCCTCACTGGTCGTTCCCATGATCTCACGGGGCTTTAAGTTGGTCAGTACGACCAATTTCCTGCCAACCAGCTCCTCCGGCTTGTCATAGCTTGCCCTGATGCCCGAGAGAATGGTCCTGGTCTCAGATCCCATGCGGATCTTAAACTTCAGCAGTTTCCTGCTCTTAGGTACCTCCTCACACTCGAGGACCTCACCCACGCGGAGCTGTATTTTGTCGAAATCATCATAGGTGATCTCCGGTTTGGGCTCCATGTCCGCAAAGCCGGCATCTGCTTTTGCGCCCGCACCAAGGGCCTTCAGCGAGGCATCCGCTTCTTCCTGCGTCATCTTGCCGGCCTTGACGAGGTTCCTGAATGCCGTTGTCTGATGATCGATGAATTCCTGTCTCTGTCTGGCCTGGATCCCGGCTGCCTTAGCCAGTATCTCATCCTTGTCGAGACGCGCGAATAGTATCTCGGGAGAGGATGTCACCTGCGTTTCGCCTGCACCCGATCCGAATTTATCGAGATCCTCAAAGCTGCGAAGCTTCAGGCCTATCTGAGCCGATATCCTCTCAGCGGCATCGGGCAGGAATGGCACGAGCAGCGATGCTCCATAAATGATGCCCTCACACAGGTTAAACAGCACCGTGGACAGGCGGTCTGACTTACCGGGATCCCTGGCCAGGATCCAGGGTTCGGTCTCATCTATGTATTTGTTCAGTCGCTTGAACACGTCAAATATCTCAGTCAGCGCATCAGCGGCATGAAGGGTGTCCATGCATTTCTCCACCCTGTCATAGGCGCCTGCCACGAAGGCCTTCATGTCGTCATCGATCGCTGAATCAGACACGCCCTTGTCAGCCGCCTTGCCGTCAAAATATTTATTGGTCATGCCGATAGTACGGTTCACGAGGTTTCCGAGAGTGTTGGCCAGGTCTGAATTGACCCTTTCCGTCATCAGTTCCCAGGTGATCGTCCCGTCGTTTTCGTAGGGCATCTCATGGATCACGAAATACCTGACCGCATCCAGGCCGAACACGTCGATCAGGTCATCAGCGTAGATCACGTTGCCCTTGGACTTGCTCATCTTTTCGCCGCCCTGCAAAAGCCATGGATGTCCAAACACCTGCTTGGGCAACGGCTCGCCAAGAGCCATCAGGAATATCGGCCAATAAATCGTATGGAACCTGATTATGTCCTTGCCGATCAGGTGCAGGTCCGCGGGCCAGTATTTTTTGTATAGGTCACCGCTCTCGCCTTCGGCATCATATCCTATGCCGGTTATGTAGTTGCTGAGCGCGTCAAGCCAGACATATACCACGTGACCGGGATCAAAATCCACCGGGATCCCCCACTTAAAGGAAGTCCTCGAAACGCACAGGTCCTGAAGTCCCGGAAGCAGGAAATTGTTCATCATCTCGTTCTTGCGGGACACCGGCTGGATGAATTCGGGATGAGCGTTTATGTAGTCGATCAGGCGAGGCGCATACTTGCTCATCTTGAAGAAATACGCTTCCTCCTTTTCGGGATGCACCGCGCCTCCGCAGACCGGGCATGCACCATCCTTCAGCTGGGCCTGAGTGTAAAAGGCTTCGCACTCGGTACAGTAGAGGCCTTCATAGGCTCCCTTATAGATGTCGCCCTGATCATAAAATTTCTTAAAGATCTTCTGTATCTGACGCTCATGATCCTCATCCGTGGTACGTATGAAACGGTCATACGAGGTGCCCATCAGGTCCCAGAGATGGCGTATCGTGCCCGCGGTCTTATCCACGAATTCCCCGGGAGTCATGTTCTCCTCAATGGCGCGCGTCTCGATCTTCTGGCCGTGCTCGTCGGATCCCGTCTGGAAATGCACGTCGTAACCGTCTGCCCTCTTGTACCTGGCTATGGCATCCGCCAGGATGATCTCATAGCAGTTGCCTATGTGGGGCTTGCCCGACGAATAGGCAATTGCCGTCGTTATGTAATAAGTTCCTTTATTCATGTCAGTTATCCTTTCTCAGTCTCCAAAGTTCATGATCGCGTCGATCGCCGCCACGCAGGCGCTCCTGAAGCCCTTGTCCTCCAATGCGCCGACTCCGCGTATGGTAGTACCGCCCGGTGAACACACTGCATCCTTGAGCACTCCCGGATGCATCCCGGTCTCGAGCTGCAAAGATCGGAAGAGCACACGTCTGAACTCCAGTCACACTTGAATCTCGTATGCC
>CALGGH010000023.1 GCA_937916415.1 uncultured Lachnospiraceae bacterium | reverse complement strand
TTGAGGCTAAGCAGGTCAACCTGATTCTCACGAAAGATCTTAGCAGGCTGGGTCGTGATTATATTCAGACCGGCATCTTCACAACATCGCGCGGGCGTAGAAATTTTGGAGGCCCAAAAAGCTGAATCCGGCGTGATTGTACCCCTAAACCCCGATTAATGCGGCATTTGTTCCATTCGTCAAAATGACGAAAGTGTCGGACGGACATGAGTAATCTGCCGGTGGGCATAAATAGGGTCTTGCGGAGATCATAAAAAAATGATAAATTTATGAATGAAAAAAGCATAGTGGCCGTGCGGCGCCTCAAACACCGCACGGCCGTGAAAAGTGCTTGAGGGAGCACTCTCACATGACCGAGGTCACACTACGCTTCGTTATTATTATAGTCGATATGCTGCATGTTTTCAAGATGACTGAACCGTATCGGCTTTTTGGGTTATCCGTACGTGATCTTTGCGCGGCTCTTCCGTTTAATGACGAGCGTATTGTTTTATTCGCCTACTTCTGGACTTATGGGCAGGATGTGAAGTGTATACTTCAGCATCCTGCTTTTTTTACGGCTTTTCGCGGATCGGTTTTACCCATGATGCTGCCCGGGGGTTCAGCTGACTCCTCCGGATACGATTGATTCGCCTGCAGGTTGAAACCGCATCTGCGAAGGCCGCGAAACTGTTGTAGGAGATCCGTAACGAGTCATCATGGGCATATTGTCCGGGGTGATTCGTTACGGATCCCATGGGATCCATTCGGATCTGAAATTGATCAGATGCCGGTGAATCCCGAATTTTGGTCTCCGCCGGGAGCGTGGCGGGGATCCGGTGAAATGCATGTGCTTCCGTCATCCCAAGACACGGCAACGGGGACTGTCATCCTGAGGTAAGCCCGCATATGCGCGGGCCAGGCCGAAGGATCCCACGACCGAAGCATAACGCACTCATCGAAACAAAACGCTTCAGAAGGAGACGATAATATGAACATACCTAATGGAACCCGGCGGGGATGGCGGGTGCTGGCACTGGCACTTGCGTTGGTCCTCGCCTTGTCTGATTCATCGATCGCCCGGTCAGTGGGCCTGGGATCGATAGTGGCGAAGGCGGATGGTGCGTCTTTATCAGTTACCGGTGATGCGGTATTTGGCGGAACGCTTTCGGTAACGGTTAGTGGAGATGACGCTGACAATCCAGAATATGGAAATCCTGTATATTCATGGATAAGAAATGGTGGATCTGACGGCGATGCCGATACGGAAGTAGGTACTTTGTCATCATATGTTCTTCAAGAAGCTGATATCGGTAAAACGATTACTATAAAGGTAAAAAAATCTGCCGAAGATGAAAATCCCCTGGCTAAGACGACTGGGACTGTGAGTAAGGCCACAGGATCAGTAACTGCTATAGGGGAGCTTGGATATGAGATATCCGCTGCAGCAAAAACAGCCACGATTACGGGATTAACTGAAAACAAAAAATACGATTATAAAACTGATATGGCTGAATATATTGAATATGACGGGTCTGCGTTGGAACCGGGAACATATACGTTCCGTGAATCGGAGACGAGTACTCATCTTGCCGGGACAGGAACGGGAACCGTAATTATTCCCCAAATTTACACCGTAACGTTTGGAATGAACGGTCACGGTACCGCGATTGATGCCCAGTACGTAACAAATGATGATGGGAAAAAATCGACTGCTCCGGAAGCTCCTACTGCGAATGGTTTCTCATTTAAAGGGTGGTATACGGATAATGAAACCTTTAGTCAGGCTTTTAGTTTTGGAGAAGAACTTACTGGGGACGTAACGGTATATGCGAAGTGGGTCGAGGATCATACGATAATTTTTGATTCAAACGGAGGATCGGACGTTGCGTCTGCTACGGTTGCTGACGGAGCAAAAGTGACAAAGCCGTCCGACCCGACAAAGAAATATTATACGTTTGATGGTTGGTATAATGATGAGGAACTAACAACGGCTTTTGACTTTGGAAACACTGAGATTTCGGAGAATAAAACATTATATGCCAAGTGGACTGCCAAAAAATACACCATAACCCTGAACGCGGGGTCGTATGGGGCATTGCCGGCAAACGCGAATTCTCCCATAACGGACGTGACGGATTCCGGCAGGGCGTCTGTGGCTGCTTCCATAAATATGGTTGACCCCACTAACGAAACTACTGGGAACAATCACAAAGTATTCGCAGGATGGTATACCGCGGCGGATGATGGAGAAAAGATTACTGCCGACACCCTGTTGGGAGACGGTGAAAATGAAAACGTGACCGTATATGCACAGTACACTAATGAGCAGGTGACCGTATCCTTCAACCTGAACGGGAAGACCGGAACGGCGCCTGACCCCGTTACGATAGATTATAATGGCACGCTTGAACAAAGCATGCCTGCAGATCCGGCGGTAAGTCATTATACGTTTGGCGGTTGGTTTGAAAAAGAAGGTAATGAATTTGCCGGTGATGCATATACGGATGAGACTCAAATAACCAAGAGCGTAATTCTGTATGCCAAGTGGACTCCCACTACGTATACAATTACGTTAGATGCGACCACAAATGGTGGAACCAACCCTGCATCGGATACGATTACTCTTAGCGTAGAGGATGATCTTAATGACAAGTTATCGACGATAAATGAAAAAGCGCCGGCAACCAATCCGACGGGTCATGATTTTGATGCCTGGTATACTACGGCGTCCGGTGAAGGACATGTGATCACTGTTGATGATCTGCTTCAGACGACAACGTTCTATGCCAGATTTACCAAATCGAATTACACGGTATCTTTTGATCTAAATTACGAGGCTACAGATGAGATAGAAGATGTAACCGTTGAGTATCAGGAAACAATAGCAGTACTCCCTTCACCCGGCAGGGACTACTATACGTTTAATGGCTGGTATAAAACCAAGAATGATGGAGGCGAACTTTCGGGTCAGTTTACGGCCGAAACCCAGGTGGAAAGCAGCATGACCGTATACGCAAAGTGGACGCCCGTTGATTACAACATCACTTATGAACTGGGTGATGGGACGAATTATGAAGAAGCTCCGGCGACGTACAATGTGGAAAGCGAAACCATAACACTCGGTACTCCGACAAAAAATGGATATGATTTTGCCGGATGGACGTTAAATGATGCGGATGGAGATTCCATAACAGAAATAATTGCAGGCTCAAACGGAAATCTGACTCTGTTTGCAAACTGGACTGCAACAGAGTATACGATCTCATATAGCTTGGGAGAAGGCGGGAGCAACGATTCGGCCAACCCTCTTACTTATACGATCGAAGATGATGCGATAACTCTCGCTGCTCCCACGAGGAGAGGCTATGTCTTCGATGAATGGACGTCCGACGAAGAAGGAAATGCAACCGTAACCGGCATTGAAGCGGAATCGACCGGGAACAAAACCTTTTATGCCCAGTGGACGCCGGCGTCACTGACCGGCGTTGTGACCGTTAACAATAATGATCCGGACAGGGATGGTGTCATTGAGTATGGAGAAACGCTAAAGGCAACTCTTTCCGGAGATAACAATACCGGTAACTTAACTTATACCTGGTATCATGTTGGGAATGATACGCAGGTAGCTTCCAACACAACCGGAACGTATCCATTAGGCGTGTCAGATGTTGATGAATCGATCTATTGCGTCATTACTTCAGATGCGCAAACCGGAGAAGGCATAAGAAGTGCGGCCACGACGGCGGTAAATAAAGCTACCCTTGTGATGACGGGAGTGACGGTCACCGATAAGACTTATGCTCCCAATGATCGTGTTGCTTCTATAAATAAAGGAACAATAACAGGATGGAAAAATGAGACTGATAAATCGAGCATATCAATAAATGCGTCGCCCATTGCCGGTACCTTTGAGGATGAGTATGCGGGAAGTGGGAAGGCAGTGACTCCGGATGCTTCGTTCACGTTGACAAGCGGTAATTTCACGGGATATGAACTTGATGACAGCTGGAAGACCGGCATCAAGGGCAATATCACGGCGGCTTCACAGACGATAAGTAACAAATCCATTAACGCGTCTCAAGGCGGAACGATACTTAAGTCGGATCTGGAAGCATTGTTTACGACGGAGGCAAAAGGTGCGCTGAGCTTTGTGGATGAAAACGGAAAGTCCGTAATAGAAACCATCGACGGCAAGGAAGCATATTCAGTTAGAGGAGGTTCGGGTGGAACGGAGGATATCTACGTAACGGTTGACGGTGTGGACCTGAATGATGATGGCGAGTGTGAATATAATCAAGTGGCACTTTCTGAAGCGAAGAAGATCACCGTTCACGTGAATGACCGGCGCATCCTGCTCGCAGCTGCGAAGAAGGCGGGCTTCGCCGATAAGGATTTGGGCGGCGTGCTGGTGACGCTAATCCGGCAAGGCCCCGGCTACCACCAGCGGCGCACAGAAAACGGCAGGCTGGCCTTCAAGACCTACGCTGACTATGAAATCCATATCCAAGACACAGGCCAGGGCATATCCGAAGAAGAAATCAGCCGCATCATGGCTCCCTTCGAGGGCGAGAAAACCGCCAAGGAACTGAGGGAACGGGACCGCGGCCTTCACATTGCCAAAAACGTCATTGAGCTCATGGGCGGAGAACTGTACGTCACCTCGGAGCCTGACCGGGGCACTGAATTCATCGTCCACCTTCCCCTGCTCCTCCCCTCCAACTAAGGGATGCCGGACCAAAGGAGTTTAGCCATGATTTCACTAAGAACTGCGGGACTGCCAGATCCCTCCAAACTGCGTCTGCTCTATCCCCTGAACGTCTGGGCCCTGTCCTTCGGCTGCGCCGTGGGCTGGGGGTCCTTTATCATGCCCGGCACCACGTTCCTGCCCGTCGCCGGCGGGGTCTACGCCTACACAAAGGAGGCCTTCGGCAGAGATCACGCATTCATCTCGTCGTGGTTTCTCTGCCTTCCGTATCTGACAATCGTATTCTTAAACGGCACCTCGCTGTTTATCGTGGTGCGGACGATGTTCAATACCCTTCTTCAGGTGGGAAAGCCCTCCGTCATCGCGGGAAGCGGGATTTAT
>CALGGH010000022.1 GCA_937916415.1 uncultured Lachnospiraceae bacterium | reverse complement strand
TAGCCGTGACTGGAGTTCAGACGTGTGCTCTTCCGATCTGCATCTTCCAGCTTTTCACGCCATGTCATCTGCTCCATCAGGAACAAGGCCTGCGCCTGCCGGGCGGAAGAGGTCAACATAGCTTGGGTTAAGAATATAACCCTTTTTGATAACCTCATTGAATGCGGTGATAGCCTCGGGGTACTGCTTGTTCCACAGATAAACCTTTCCAAGAAGTGCATAGGCAGCACCCTTAGATACCTGACCTACCTTTGTGCCAGGAGCCTGTTCCTGGATGCGGGCATGAATGACTTCGTGCCCAAGCCCATTGACGTCAAGGACCTGATCACCAAGGTCAAAAAGTGGCTGCCGGATGACAAGATCATGGAGAATGACGGAACCGAGGCTGATCCCGGTTCCGAATATGGTACGGATGAGAACTGGATACGCTGCGAGGGCCTGGACGTTGAGACGGCAGTGCGCGCACTGGGATCAACCGCGCTGTATGACAAGATCGCATCTGAATACTACCGATCCGGCGCGGAAAAGCACGACGGAATCATGGCGGCGTACGCCAATGAAGACTGGAATGACTATACGATCAGGGTTCATGCCCTAAAGAGCAGCTCCAGGCAGATCGGAGCCATGGAACTGGGATCCATGGCTGAAACCATGGAAAAGGCAGGCAAGGCGGGCGACATAGATGCCATCAGGGCCGGAAACTCACAGACGATGGTTAAGTTCCTTAAGCTTCTGTCAGACT
Organism: uncultured Lachnospiraceae bacterium; assembly: GCA_937916415.1. GTDB lineage: Bacteria > Bacillota > Clostridia > Lachnospirales > Lachnospiraceae > XBB2008. The sequence continues at coordinate 2,088 of CALGGH010000022.1, read as the reverse complement.
TAAGCGAATATTACGGCGTCGAAGAGGACGATTCCGACAAGTCGCCCATCGAGGCTGAAGTGCTTGGAGGCATGCTGGATGAGCTGGCGGCGGCCTGTGACGACCTGGACATGGACGGCATGGAGAGCGTCAGCGACAGGCTGAAGCAGTATTCCTATGACGAAGACGTGCGTCCTGTCATAGATGACCTCCTGAAGGCGATAGGGGACATGGATACCGATGCATGCATGGAGATCGCAGACAAACTGCGTTGAAGGACGGGCCGGTCAGGACGTATGGATGCGCCGTCAGGCACGCACGTGCATCAATACCGTGAGGTTCTTGTGCAAAAGAAGACTGAAAACGGTGAAAAAAGGAATAAAACAAAGATAACGCGACAGGTATTGCGTCAAAACAGGTATCTTTTGTTCATGATGATACCCGTTGTTGCTTATTATCTGGTTTTTTGCTATCTGCCAATGACCGGACTCATCATGGCCTTCAACAGGTATCAGATAGGATCAGGCTTTAAGGGCATCTATCTGAGCGAATGGGTTGGTTTCAAGTGGTTTAAGCAGTTCTTTGGTTCCGTCTATCTGGGCAGGCTGGTCCGCAACACCTTTTTGCTGCAGTTTTATTCGCTGATCTTCGGATTCCCCATTCCCATATTTTTTGCGGTTGCCGTCACTCAGGTCGGCAGGGAAAAGCTGCAGAAGGTCATACAGGTGAGCACGTACCTGCCGTATTTTATCTCTACCGTGGTAGTGTGCGGCATGATCAACAACTTCCTCTCACCAACGGGCGGCATCGTGAACCTGCTGCTAAACAAACTGGGGATCGAGAGCATCAACTTCATGAACCTGCCCGAGTGGTTCAGGCCGATCTACGTCATATCGGGATCCTGGCAGAGCTTCGGATTCAATTCGATAATTTTCGTGGCGGCCATAATGGGCATTTCTCCAGAGCTGTACGAAGCCATGAAGGTGGACGGGGCAAACAGGCGCAGCATCATCTGGCACCTGGTCCTGCCGAGCATCCGCCCCACGATAATACTGCTGCTCGTGATGTCGCTGGGAACCATGATGAGCGTCGGATTTGAAAAGGTATACCTGCTATACAACACGGCGGTATATGAGACTGCCGACGTAATACAGACCTACGTGTACAGGCAGGGTCTGCAGAGCAATAACTATAGTTATGCCACGGCGGTTGGACTGTTTAACTCGGTCATCAACTTTGTGATCGTTTTTGTGTCAAACCGCATGAGCAGAAGACTGACGGATACGTCACTGTGGTGATCAAGGTGATCAAGGGGACGGTTCTTTTGATCAAATTGGATCAAATAAAACACTTCCCTGATTTTCAATTTGCAATTTGATCAAAAGAACCGTCCCCTTGATCACCCCGGCCCCCCTTGATCACTCTGATGCGGTAATGAGAAATGAAGCAGAAGATCAGAAATGGAAAAACAGGCGACGTCATCTTTGACGTCCTCATATGGGTTTTCCTGATCATCGCGGTAGTGGTCTGCGTGTATCCGTTCCTGTACGTGATCAGCGTGTCGATCAGCTCCGGATCCGCGGTCAACCGCGGTGAAGTGGTGCTGCTGCCGATTGACCTAAACTTTGAGGCACTAAAGACCGTGCTGGGATACGGGCAGTTGTGGGTATCCTATGGCAACACGCTGTATTATACCGTGGTGGGAACGGCGCTCAACATAGTCTTTACGTGCCTTGCAGCGTATCCGTTGTCGAGAAGGAAGTTCTGCTTCAGACGGCAGTTTAACTTTTTGCTGGCCTTTACGATGTATTTTTCGGGCGGACTGATCCCCATATACATTGTGGTGACCAAGCTCGGACTGTATAATTCAAGGTGGGCGATGATACTGCCCGTACTGGTCAGCGCGTATAACGTCATGATATGCAGGTCAGCCTTTGAGGCCATTTCCGAGGAACTGTTCGAAGAGGCGGCTATCGAGGGGGCCAATGACTTCTACATACTCACGAGGATCGCGGTTCCGCTGATCAAGCCCACGCTGGCCGTGCTGACGCTGTACTACGCAGTGGCCAGGTATAATGACTTTTTTAACGCACTGCTATATATCAGCTC
>CALGGH010000021.1 GCA_937916415.1 uncultured Lachnospiraceae bacterium | reverse complement strand
ACGGCGACCACCGAGATCTACACTCTTTCCCTACACGACGCTCTTCCGATCTAACGTATGCGTTCCCACCGGTAATTTTGGCAACATCCTGGCCGCATATTATGCCCGCGGGATGGGGCTTCCGATAGCCAGGCTGATATGCGCGTCCAATGAAAACAAGGTTCTGTTTGATTTCTTCAGGACCGGTACGTATGACAGGAACAGGGAGTTCATACTGACTTCCTCGCCGTCCATGGACATACTGATCTCCAGCAACCTGGAGAGGCTTATCTATCACGTGTGCGGAGATGATCCCGACAAGTGCAGGTCGCTCATGGAACAGCTGTCCGCGACCGGCAGGTATGACGTAACCGCTGATATGAGGGCTAAGCTTGACATGTTTGAGGGAGGGTACTGCAGTGAGCAGGAGACGCTGGACGTGATCAGGAGGATATACGATTCGTGCGGGTACCTGATCGACACGCATACCGCGGTGGCAGCCGGCGTATACGCATCATACCGGTCGCAGTCCGGTGACCATACGCCCACGGTCATAGCGTCCACGGCCAGTCCGTACAAGTTCACGGGCAGCGTGCTGCGCGCGATAGATCCCGGATATCAGTCCGATGATGACTTTGACAAGGCTGACAGGCTCTGCGAGATCAGCGGCGTGCCGATACCCGCAGCGGTCAGCGGCATCAGGAATGCAATGATACGTCATAAGACGATCTGCGAGATAGATGAGATGGAATCAGTCGTAAAGGGATTTTTGGAGGCTTGACATGCAGTTTAACGTTTTTGACTTTTTGGTGATAATCTGTGGCTTGTACATGGCTTACTGCGCCGTGATCATGAAGACTCAGGGCCGCATCAATTCGGGAGTGGTCCTAAGCCGCAACATCGATGAGAGCCAGCTCAAGGACAAGGAGGGCTTCATCAGGTTCATATGGCCCAAGCTGTTGTGCATCGGGCTGCTCTGCGCAGCGTCAGGCATTTTCAACCTGGCATATTCCAGGTACTCAGAGCAGAACCCTGATACCTACATGATGGTGGAGGTCATAGTCAACATGGGATTCCTGGCACTGCTGGTCATCTACATGGTGATAGTGACCAGGGCACAGAAAAGATTCATGAAATAAATCCGTCAGTTCCATCTTAAATAAGACGTGAGCAGGGATATGTCATCCATCGGAGCCGCTTCTTCGGAGGCGGCTTCCTTGCCGTCGTCCTGCTTGCCAAAAAAGTCCGAAAGGGTTTTCAGCATGTCCGGACGCGAGATGGACTTGAGCATGTAGCCCTGAGGGTGAAGGGAGAGCACCTTTTCTACGCTTTCACGGTCGCCCTTGCCGGTAAGGAACATTACGGGAATGTCCGCGTTGGACTCATCCGCGCGGATCATCTCCAGCAGTTCTGGTCCGGAGCATACGGGCATTTCGTAGTCCAGCAGTATGAGGTCCGGATTATTGGTGGCCAGATAGGAGATGGCATTGGTCGCGGAACTGACCATGATGACCTTGTAGTCGGTATCGAGCCAGCTTTTGATGGCATGCAAAAAGGTGCCCGAATCATCTACGACCAGGATCGTCTTCTTGCCGCCTGTGTCCATCACGGTCTCAAAGACCTCGAGCACCCTGTCCACGACGTCGCGCGTATTGATGGGACGCTCGAAGGTTGCCACCACGGAATTGTCTGACAGGCTTTCCGTGCAGTCATGAATGTCATTGGGAGTGCCCATTATCATGAACTTCTTGTCATTGAAGCTGCCCTGATCCTTGAGGTAGACCAGTTCCTTGACGTGGCGGAAGGCGGTATCCTTTTCCATGTTAATGAAAAAACATTCAAAATCGTCCGCACGCTTGGATATGTCGTCAATGTCAAACGAGCAGACTTCGCAGTTGAACGCGTCCTTCTTGAGAGCCTGTATGATCGCGTTTATCAGAAAGCTTGAATTTTCCTGAATAAATAAAATGCTCTTGTTCATATGCATATTGTATCAAATGTTCGCTCCATTTCCTATTTATTTTTAAAAATTCTTTTGACTTTGCTGACTTTGTAGGATCAACGTGATATATTTTAGATTGGGGCGGGTGCTGCATTTCCGTTGCATGTTAGGAGCCACGCATAAATTAATCCTGAACCCGGAAATGCAGTGATGATATGTGTTTACTATGTAGGCATTTTTTGAACTGTGCTATCGACAGAAAAGACAAGCAAGATGATCATGTTATTCATTGACAGTTCCTTAATTGGTATTACGTGAAGGATGGGCTCTGTTCGGAATTATGATTATTCCGTAACGGATCCATGTGGGAGGTATGCATATGGAACCTTTAAACGTAAACGTTAACAACATCAGAAATACCATTCAGAATGAGCAGTCTGCCAGGGTGAACAATGCCAGGGAGTTTTCGACAGCTTCCGAGAATCGTGCCGTCAGGACTGCGGAGGAGACCCCGGGACAGTCCGGCACCCAAAAGGCGGAAGACACTGCCGCAAAGGGAGTATATGGCGACTTGCTGGACGTCTCTGAAGACGGCGACACGATAACCGCCAGGCCTGAAGCACTGCAGGCACTTGACGACGGCCTCGTTCTGCTTAAGGGCACCGGGCAGACTCAGACGGCTAATGCCGTGGATCCCACCGGGGAGAGACTGCAGGAACAGTCCGAGCCCACGGAGTCTTCCAGGGTCATTGAACAGATCAAGGAGGAACAGGCCGAAAAAGAAGAAGAAAAGGCAGAGGCCGCGGCGGACGCAGCCAAGACGGTTTCGCTGACCGGATATTCGGATGACATGATCGACACCCTGTACAGACAAGGCAAGATCGACAGCCGTGTTTACAATGCAGAGATGGACAGGAGGGAGCGCATCGATGAGATGGCTTCTTCGGATGACAAGGACCGCGTTCAGGCCGCTCAGGAAAACCTTACCGAAACCGCCGAGGAACTCGGAACGCTAAGCGCGGAAGCGACGAATGACGCACTTGAGACCGAGGCATATCTCACGGCAGGAGAAAACGGCAGGATCGAACTGATCAAGGACGTCTTTGCCAACAACAGCATCAACTAAGGCGATTAAGCCGGGCCTGCCTCACGCAGGCCCTTTTATTTTGAAAAAAGAGGTACGTACATGAAAAAGACTCAGGTTTCTGACAACTGGACGATGAGGGTCATCGGAGACAACGTCTACGGCGTGAAGGAGGCACTGCCGGTCTCCGTTCCTGGCAGCGTGTATGGCGCGCTGCTGGATGCGGGGCGGATGCCCGATCCCTATTACCGTGATAATGAGCTGACGGCCCTTAAGCTCATGGACAATGATTTTGAGTTTGAGACGCATTTTGAACTCACCTGGGATCAGCTGGCAAGCGACTGCTGTTCGCTTAAGTTCGAGGGGATCGACACCGTTGCCGACGTATACCTGAATGATTCACTCCTTGGCAGCGCGAATAACATGCACAGGGCATGGGAATACGACATACATGCGCCGGGACGCGTCGGAACCAACTCCCTGAAGGTCATCATCCACAGCCCGGTCAGGTATATACGCGATGAGAATCAAAAGTGTTTTACCGGTGGATCGGGAGAGTGCATGGAAGGCTTTCCACACCTGCGCAAGGCACACTGCATGTTCGGATGGGACTGGGGACCGAGGCTTCCCGACGCGGGACTGTACAGGCCCGTATTCCTGCTTGTGGGAGACAAGGCCAGGATCGACCAGGTGAGGATCACGCAGAAGCATGAGGTCACCGGATTGAAACGGATCAGGTCACTGGATCATGGTGGCAGGGAGATTGAACGGACCTGCACGGACAAGGCGGACGTCACGCTTGAGTTTGAGATCTTTCAGAGCATTTACGATCCTTCCACCGTCACCAGGGTTGCCATCAGGGTTGACGAACCCGGCGGACGCTCATGGAGCATTGACAACGCTGACCTGCAGGGATACGTGATACGCATAGAAGACGCCAGACTGTGGTGGCCGAATGGCTACGGTGAACAGAACCTGTATGACGTGAGCGTGGCGATATACGACCATGACGGGGTGCTGCTTGACTCATGGAACGTCAGGTACGGCCTCCGCACGATTACGGTCAGAACCGGGCCCGATGAGTGGGGCAATGAATTTGCCCATGAGGTAAACGGGCTTAAAATATTCGCCATGGGAGCGGATTACGTGCCCGAGGACAACGTATTGTCCCGCGTGACCGCCGGCAGGACCAGGCGGCTGCTTGAAGATGCCGTCCTTGCCAACCATAACCTGATCAGGGTCTGGGGAGGCGGATATTATCCTGACGACCATTTTTATGATTCCTGCGATGAACTGGGACTGATCGTGTGGCAGGATTTCATGTATGCCTGTGCTTCCTATGAGCTGGATGATGAGTTTGAGCGCAACGTGACGATCGAGACCGTGGAGGCCGTCAGAAGGATCAGGCATCATGCATGTCTCGGGGTTTGGTGCGGCAACAACGAGATGGAGACGCAGGTCCTGGACGGCGTCTGGCTCACTACGCCGAAGCAAAAGTCGGACTACGTCAAGATATTTGAATACATAATCCCCAGAATAGTTCATGAGGAGGATCCGCAGGCGTTTTACTGGCCTTCCTCGCCCTCGGCCGGAGGCAATTTTGACAATCCCTGGAATGAAAACGTGGGAGACACGCATTACTGGGACGTATGGCACGGGGAGAAGCCCTTTACGGACTACCGCAGCTATCATTTCAGGTATCTATCGGAGTTTGGATTCCAGTCATTTCCCGCCATTCAGACGATCCGGACCTTTACGGATCCGGAGGACAGGAACGTGTTTTCCCGCGTCATGGAGATGCACCAGAGAAACCGTGCCGCCAATGGCAAGATCATCAAGTACCTGAGTGCCACGTACCTGTATCCGACATCGTTTGAGATGCTCGTTTACGCCTCTCAGCTGCTTCAGCTCGATGCGATCAGGTACGGCGTGGAGCACTTCAGGCGTCACAGGGGCAGGTGCATGGGCACGGTCGTGTGGCAGCTTAACGACATATGGCCCGTGGCCAGCTGGTCGGGCATAGATTATTATGGCCGCTGGAAGGCACTGCATTATGGTGAAAAAAGGATGTTTGCCCCGGTACTGATATCGGCCGAGGAAGACGGCGAGGTCAACCTGCGGCCGGACTGCATAGCCGAACCCCGTCCGGTCAAAGCGGGCGCAAGGCTTAACTTGTCCAACGAAAGCATGACGGCGGTGAGCGGGGAGGTCAGGTGGAAGCTCTGCGATCCCCACGGATCCGAGATCGAATCCGGCACTTTCGAGGCAGAGGTGCCGGCCCTGTCGGGCAAGTGGTTTGATCCGATGGATTTTTCCGGCCATGACCTGCTCGAAGTGAACCTCTGGTTTGAGTTCGTTTCGGGAGGAAAGACCGTTTCCGAGGGCAGCTGCATCTTTACCGCGCCCAAGCATTATCACTTTGCCGATCCGCAGCTGACGGTCAGGACCGAGGGAGACGAGATCGTGGTCACCTCCGGTGCCTATGCCCAAAAGGTAATGATCGACAACGGACCCGGCAACCTGAAGCTGACGGATAATTATTTTGACATGATGCCGGGGGAGAGGCGCGTGAGGGTGATCGAAGGTGATCCTGATGACGGGCTGTTTGTACAAAGCGTTCATGACATAAGGTAACCGAACGCCTTTTGTGGTCGGAAATTCGGTCGAGATGCATAGATAAAAAATGTGATCGAGATGAATAAATCTTGCCCACATTCAATACGGACGTTATAATATTCTAATATGTGGTTAAAATTGTCAGAAAAATCACGTATCGAGGCATAATTAACGAGAGACATAATAAACGAAAAAGGAGTATTGCTATGGAAAAGAAAAAGGGCGGATTAAACCTGATGACCGTGCTGCTGATGCTGGGACTCATCCCCGTGCTGCTGACGGCCATCATACTGGGTGCCATGGCTTATGGCGAGCTTAAGGAGAATCTTGAAAACGACATACTGAGGGAACTTCAGGTCGCTGCCGAGGGACTCAGGCAGTATTATGAGTGGGACATCATCAACACGGGAGAACCCACTTATGAGCATGATTACGTCGATTCGCTCAAGGCTCATGACATCGAGATGACCCTTTTCATGGGTGACACCAGATTTTCCACCTCGCTGTTCAAGGATGACGGTACGAGAAACGAAGGCTCGCAGGCTTCCCCCGAGGTCTGGGCCACGGTCAAGGCCGGCAATGATTTCAGTTCTGAGGACGTGGTCATCGGAGGCAAGGATTATTTCGTGTATTACGTGCCCATAAAGGACGGTACCGGCACCGTGGTAGGCATGGCCTTTGCCGGAGAGCAGGCCGTTAAGGTCGAGAAGGCCATCGGACGCATCACCAGGCTGATAATCATCATCGCCGCGATCATCGCCGTCGTAATGGCTGTCGGAGTGTTCTTCGTGGCCAAGCTCATCCATGATCCCGTGGCGGAGGCAGCCGCGTCCGCGGAGGAGGTTGCGAATGGCGACCTTACGCATGACTTTACCGCGCATTCCAGGATTACGGAGATTGGCATGCTGATCACCGGCATCAAGGACCTGCAGAAGAACATGCACAACATCATCGGACGCGTCCATGCGCAGGCTGACAGCATAGAGGCCGCCATGGCGGACGTGGCCGGTGCCACCGACACCTGCAACCAGGCCGCAACCGGCATCACCGGGGCCATCACGGAGCTGTCCAAGGGCTCTATGGAAATGGCTGAATCCGTACAGAACATTGCGGGCAGCATGAGCGACATGGGAGAGAACATCAACGAAGTCGCCGCCCTTGCCGATGACACCAGCTCCATAGTGGCCGGAGCCCGCGACGTATCGGAGGAAGCCAAGATCAAGCTTGGCGAGCTCGTGACGGCCAATGCCAGGACGGTTGAGATATCAGACGAAGTGGCAAGGGGCATAACCGAATCCAACGAGGCAGTGGAGAACATCCGTGAGGCGGCAGAGACGATAGCTTCCATCGCCTCGCAGACGAACCTGCTGGCACTTAACGCTTCGATAGAGGCGGCCAGGGCAGGAGAGGCAGGCAAGGGATTTGCGGTGGTTGCGGACAACATCAAGAACCTGGCGGCACAGTCGGATGAGTCCGCGGGAGAGATCCAGACCGTCATCACCGACATCATAGCCAAGTCAGCCCGCAACGTGTCACTTGCGGAGCAGATCAGGGAAGCCGTTGAAAACGAAGGTGCCGTGCTTACCGCCGTCGGAGAGGGATTTGATCAGGTGGAGACCAGCATCGAGGAATCCACCAGGGCCATGCGGCAGGTTACCGACAAGGTGGCTCACATCAATGCGGTCAAGGAGGCCGTGCTTGACGAAATCTCGACGCTGTCGTCCATCTCCGAGGAGAATGCTGCTTCGACTCAGGAAACCAACGCCTCCATGGAGGAAATGGCAGCCAACATAGCCATGATACAGACCGAGAGCGGTGCCACCAAGTCCACGGCCGATGACCTGGAAGATGCGGTAAACTACTTTACGCTGTGATATTTACGTCGATCGACCCGCCCTTTGCAAAAGGGGCGGGTTTTTTGGTGCACCCGGCTACGATTAATGCCACTTAGTTTATAGTTTATTCAGTTGTTAGTTTGTTCAATATTTGCTAAACTAACATGGTGACTACGAATGTCGGGATGATGATTGACGGATGGCGTCATGATCTGTCCCGGATGACTTACGATGGTGATGCTGATGAGTGATTTTGAAAGAAAATTTGGCAAATACGCGATACGCAACCTTCCGCTGATAATGATAATCTGTTATGGCGTGGGATACGTGATCAGATATATCAATCCCGGATTCCTGCTGTACCTTAACTTAAATCCATATGAGATCATACATGGGCAGGTATGGCGCATCCTTACGTGGCTCCTGGTTCCTCCGAATGACAATAACGTCCTCTGGGTCCTGGTGATGCTTTTTTGCTGTTATTCCATAGGCACGAGCCTGGAGAGGACCTGGGGGACGTACAGGTTCAACGTCTACGTTCTCTCGGGCATAGGCTTCATGCTGCTCGGAGCCTTTGCCATAATGGTGATCGCGCACGTAGCCGGAGGTTACCTGATGGCTGCCTTGTATGGCCAGTATGTTGCCGCCAGCTTCAGCACGTATTACATATACATGTCGATCCTGCTGGCATTTGCGGCCACGTTTCCGGACGCGATGTTTTTGTTCATGTTCTTCATTCCGGTCAAGGCCAAGTGGATGTCGATAGTCTACCTGGTCCTGCTGGCAATACAGTTTATTACCGGCAATCTGTTCGTGAGGGTTGCGCTGGCCACTTCGCTGGTCAATTTCCTCATCTTTTACCTTACCAACAGGCGCGGGCTCGGCAGCAGGCCCATCAGGATCCGCAGCTTTACCGGCAGAAATTCCAATACCGTGCCCTTTGGCAGCAGGTCCGCCAGGAGCGGAAGGACCGTGACCGGCGGCGGATCGTTGCGTGACCTTTCACGGTCGGCGGGCATCGTCACGAGACACAAGTGCGCCGTATGCGGCCGCACGGAGCAGGATGCGCCAAACCTGCAGTTCAGGTTTTGTTCCAAGTGTGAAGGCAACTATGAGTATTGCGAGGATCATCTGTATACCCATACGCACGTCAGGATGAGCTGATGAATAAGGAGACCCTGTTTTCAAACAGATTGAATGAACTGATGGAGCGCGGGATCGCGCAGGATCATTTTCTGACTGAAGAGGAAGTCAGGGAGGCTTATGCCGACCTTGGACTTGGAAACGAACAGTTCGACATGGTCTTTGACTACCTGCGCAAACATCACGTGGGCGTCGGGGAACCGCTTCGCGACAGTGATTATCTCGAGGAGGAGGAACTTGATTTCCTGCAGACGTACCTTGACGAGATAGGAACCCTGCCGCCGTACTCTGCCGGCGAAGTGGAGGCGGCCACCCTGTCTGCCATGGCAGGAGACGTGGAGGCGCAGGGCAGGCTGATCCAGATGCATCTCATGGACGTGGTGGACATTGCCAGGCTCTATACCGGTCAGGGAGTGTTTCTGGAGGATCTGATCGGCGAGGGCAACGTGGCACTCAGCCTCGCGGTCACGATGCTGGGGGCGCTGGAGTCCGTCGATGAAGCCGCCGGAATGATCTCACGCAGGATCATGGACGGGATGGAGGAACATATCAGGGCGGTAAGCTCGGAATCCGGAGTGGACGACAAGATACTTAAGACCGTCAATAAGGTGGCGGACAAGTCCAGGGAACTGGCAGAGGCATACAGGCGCAAGGTTACCGTGGAAGAGCTCGTACAGGCCACCGGCCTAAGCCGCAAGTCCATTGAGGATGCCATGCGGTTAAGCGGCGGCATAGATTACATAGAGGTTTCTTAATGAGTTCGGATTTCGTGGAGTCCCTGTCGGCCAGGACGGGATATGAGGATTACAAGTACGTCATGCAGGATTCGGGCAGCTATGCCTTCGGAGGCGCACTGACCTACGTCGAGTGCATGACGGGCGAGCAGGTCCCTTTTAAGTTTAAGGCCATTGTGGAACACTACGTCCTGAAGGATGACGTTTCACCCGAGACGTCGCTGGAGAGCCATTTGTATTACATGACGGAGGACTCATTTGCCGCGCGCACCTATCTGGAGCTAAAGGCCAGGGTCAGGACGTGGATGATCACAGAAGGCAAAAAAGGGCTTTTTGGTCCGTCCAAGCCGGCCAACCGCGAATGCGTCCTGACGCTTAAGGAACTCATGCGCATGGACGTGGAGGAAAAAAAGAGCAGGCAGCTCAAGATAGGGGAGCTGATAATTTCAAAGCTTGCATTGATGAGCTTTTCGGTTTAAGGGCATTTTGGAACCAAGACGCATGGAAGGGGATGAAGACATGACGAGAGCAGAACGTTTGGACGAAGTAAGGAAGCTGACGGCCTATACCGTGATCGAATCCATGGACGTTGATGACCTGGATTCCATAGGCGTGATACTTAGGCACAACAGGACGGGAGCAAGGGTCAGCCTGCTCATTAATGATGATGAGAACAAGGTCTTTTACGTGGGATTCAGGACACCTCCCACTGATTCGACGGGGGTGGCTCACATAGTCGAGCATACCGTTCTCTGCGGATCTGACAAGTATCCTCTCAAGGATCCCTTCGTGGAGCTTGCCAAGGGAAGCCTGAATACCTTCCTGAACGCCATGACCTATCCCGACAAGACCGTGTATCCGGTGGCCAGCTGTAATGACAAGGATTTTGACAACCTGGTCGACGTCTACCTTGATGCCGTGTTTCATCCCAACATCTATCATGAACCCAGGATATTCAAGCAGGAGGGGTGGCATTATGAGATGGAGGACGCTGATTCCGAACTGACCATCAACGGCGTGGTATATAACGAGATGAGGGGGGCCTTTTCGTCTCCCGACGACGTCGTCGAGAGGGAGATACTCAATTCGCTTTTCCCCGACACGCCCTATGGGGTTGAATCAGGAGGCGACCCTGAGGTCATCCCGGACCTCACTTATGAGAATTTCCTGGACTTCCATTCCAGGTATTATCATCCTTCGAATTCGTACGTCTATCTCTATGGCAACTGCGACATGGCAAGGAAGCTGCGTGAGATCGATGAGGAATACTTATCCGGTTATGACGCGCTGGAGGTCGATTCCGCCATTGTCGGGCAGGAGCCCTTTGATTCCCCCAGGTACGTGATCAGGGAGTATCCTATAGCGGAGGATGATTCCGTTAAGGACAAGACCTACCTGACCTATTCGGTGGTAGTCAGCGACAACAACCTTGATCCTGACGAATACGTGGCATTCGAAGTGCTGGAGTATGCCCTGGCGTCAACACCGGGCTCTCCGCTCAAAAAGGCCCTCATAGACGCAGGCATAGGCATGGAGGTGCACAGCGAGATAGCCAACGGAACCATGCAGCCGTATTTCTCCATAATCGCTACCGAATCCGATCCTGACAGGCTGAAGGACTTTGAGCGGATCATCGAGGAGAACCTTCGCCGGCTCGTGGATGAAGGGCTCAAAAAGGATACCCTGCTCGCGGCTCTCAACCTCTTTGAGTTCAGGTACAGGGAAGCGGATTACGGCTCAAGGCCCAAGGGCCTCATGCTGGGACTGAACATGCTGGACAGCTGGCTTTATGATGATTCCAGGCCATTCGTTCACGTCGTGTCCAACGCGACGTATGCAAGGCTTAAGGCCAAGGTCGAAACAGGGTATTTTGAAAAGCTGATCAAGGACAGGCTGCTGGACAATCCGCACAAGGCGATAGTTACGGTCGTGCCGGTTCCCGGCCTCACGGGCAAAAGGGACCAGGCCCTGGCGCAGAGGCTTAAGGCCTATAAGGAATCCCTGCCCCCTGACGAGATCGACAGGATCGTGAGGGAAACCCATGAGCTGGCAGAGTATCAGGAAACCGGGGACACGCCGGAAACCATGGCCATGCTGCCCCAGCTGAAGAGGGAGGACATGCGAAAGACCACGGAAAAACCGATTTTTGAGCGGTGTGATGACGACGGGATCGAGACCGTCTTTCATGACCTGTTCACCAATGGCATCGGTTATCTGGTCCTGAGTTTCAGGACCGATAAGATTCCCACGGATTACTGGCCCTACCTGGGACTGCTCAGGACCGTGCTGGGCATGATGGACACCAGGGATTATTCGTATTCTGACCTGTATACCCAGATCAGCCTGAACACGGGCGGGATCATTCCCACGACGGACTGCTTCATGGATGCTCATGATCCTGACCGGTACCAGATCACTTTTGACATAGTGGGCAAGGCCATGAATGACAAGCTTGGCACGTGCCTGGACCTCATGGAACAGATGTCGATCGGAACCAGGCTGGAAGACAAGGGCAGGCTCAGGGAGATCATAGAGGAAGCGTATTCCGGGATAAAAGCCGGCATGATCTCTGCCGGGCACAGCGTGGCCGCACGCAACGCGGCTGCACAGTTTTCGGAGATTGATGCCACCATGGAGGCGATGAGCGGAATACCTTTCCTAAGGCTGCTTGAGCGCGCGGTCGGAGACTTTGACGCTAACGCGGACGAACTCATCGACAGGATGAACCGTGCATCGCGCCTCATCTTCAGGCCGGAAAACCTGATAGTTGACTTCGCCGGTTCGAGGGAAGCCCTAGAAGGCATACGCGGAAACATAAGAAAACTGCGAGACAGGCTCTGCACGGATGAAGTCGATGCTCCCGGGGCGGGACCGGTGGCGCCTACGGGCAGGACTGTGGGATATACGACGGCCGCACAGGTACAGTACGTGGCCAGGTGCGGAAACTTCCGAAAAAAAGGATACGCCCATACCGGCGCGCTCAGCGTGCTGAAGGTGATACTGGGATATGATTACCTGTGGAATCAGGTCAGGGTGCGCGGAGGAGCATACGGATGCATGACCCGTTTTGGGCGCGACGGCAAGGGAACGTTCGTGTCCTACAGGGATCCTAACCTGCAGAGGACGGTGGACGTCTTCGAGAAGACCCCGGAGTACGTCAGGAATTTTGACGCGGACGAAAGGACCATGACCAAGTACGTCATCGGAGCCATAGCTGAACTCGACGTGCCCAAGACTCCCTCTCAGAAGGCAGACTTCGGCCGGGCCGCCTACATGACGGGAAGGACGCCCGAGATGCTTCAAAAGGAAAGGGACGAACTGCTTGGCGTGGAACCTGCGGCAATCCGGGCCCTGGCCGGACACGTAGATGCCATAATGGATACCGGGGCTTACTGCGTGGTCGGCGGAGAGGACAGGATTAAGGAGTGCGCTGACGGCTTCGACGTGGTTGAGCCGCTGTTTGGAGCATAATCTTTCGGTGATGAGTCACCTCACGCGCATGCGGAAGCATAAGCATAAGGGAGGAATGATCATGAAAAGAAAAAACCTAAAACCGGCATTGATTCTGTCACTGGCTCTCATGCTGTCGGGATGCGGCAGCAGCTCCTCGGGAACGGGTTCATATGCTGACACGTCAAGTGCCAGGGCCACGGCCGAGAGCGCCTATGACTCCGGGTATTACGAAGATTATGACTATGCTGCGGAGGAATACGACGAAGGGTTCTCAAGCAGCGAAAGCGGCGACGTGGAAGACGTGGAGGTGACGGAGGGAGCGCAGTCTGACCGCAAGCTGATCCGTACCGTTAACCTGGAAGTGGAGACTTATGACTTTGACGCGATGACCGAGTCCATAAGCAGCCGCGTGAGCGCGCTTGGCGGCTACGTCGAGTCGAGCTCCGTAGACGGCAATACCAAATCCAGCTCCCGATATGCCAGCTATACGCTCCGCATACCTGCCG
This sequence comes from uncultured Lachnospiraceae bacterium, assembly GCA_937916415.1. Classification (GTDB taxonomy): domain Bacteria; phylum Bacillota; class Clostridia; order Lachnospirales; family Lachnospiraceae; genus XBB2008. Next base: position 11,537 of record CALGGH010000021.1, on the reverse strand, counting down.
GGGCAGCGGATTCGTTCATGGAGGAGCTGGGCAATTCCTCCAACGTCACCCATAAGTCCGAAAACATGGAGGACGTGACGCTCCAGTACGTGGACGTCAACAGTCGCAAGGAATCACTGAAGGTCGAATATGCCCGACTGGAGGAATTGCTCAAGGAAGCCGCGGACGTGGAGGAACTCATATACATAGAGAGCCGCATGAGCGACGTGCGCTATGAGATAGAGTCCATTGAGTCCCAGCTCAGAAGCTATGACAACAAGGTTGACTATACCACGATATACCTCAACGTGGAGGAAGTGCAGGTCTATACTGAGCCTGAACCGGTTGACAATTCGGTCGGGGCCAGGGTTGCCAGGGGCTGGAAGACGGCACTGGACAACATCCTTCAGTTCCTGCAGGACCTGGTGGTGGTCACTGCCGTATCGATCCCTTACCTGCTGCTGATCGCGCTGCTGGTGCTGGCAGTCGTACTTATCATATGGCTGATCAGAAAACTGATCAAAAGGATCGGCCCGTCCAAAAAGAAAAACGTGAACCGGACGCCATTCCCCGGACAGCCCTACGCGCAGCCGTATGGACAGCCGTATGGACAGCCTGCAGCGGGACCCGGCATGCCGGTACGCCCGGCCGCACCCGGAATGCCTGCGCCTCAGGAACAGCCCGAGTCTCAGGAGCGGCCCGTGCCACAGGAACAGCCCGTACCGCAGGATCGGCCTGCGCTTCAGGAACAGCCCGTACCACATCAGGAAAAAAATGAATGACAAAAAATCAGGCTTCGTGGCCCTGATAGGCCGTCCGAACGTGGGCAAGTCCACGCTCATGAATAAGCTCATCGGTCAAAAGATCGCCATAACGAGCAACAAGCCTCAGACGACAAGAAACAGAATAAGGACCGTATACACGGATGAAAGGGGACAGATCGTGTTCCTGGACACTCCGGGCATGCATAAGTCCAGAAACAAGCTGGGCGAGTACATGGTGAACGTGATCAGGCATACCCTCGGGGATGCTGACCTGATCCTGTGGCTGGTGGAGCCGGACTCACACGTGGGGCCCGGTGACAAGCACGTCCTGGAGAGCCTAAAGGACGTGAAGGTGCCGGTGATCCTGTGCATCAACAAGACGGACACCATCGCCCATGACGACGTGCTGCCGGTCATAGCCGCGTTTTCCAAGGATCATGAATTCGCCGAGGTCATACCTGTTTGCGCCCTCAACGGCAAGGGCTGCGATGACCTGGTGGACAGCATATTCAAGTATCTGCCGGAGGGCGATCCCTTTTATGACGAGGATACGGTGACCGATCAGCCGATACGCCAGATCACGGCGGAGCTCATCAGGGAAAAGGCGCTTAAGTGCCTGAATGACGAGATACCGCATGGCATAGCGGTGACCATCGAAAAGATGGATTTCAGGAAGACCATGGTCAACGTGGACGCAACCATAGTCTGTGAAAAGGATTCACATAAGGGGATCATCATAGGCAGGCACGGACAGATGCTCAAAAAGATCGGATCGGCAGCCAGGGCAGAGATAGAGAACCTGGTCGAGAAGCAGGTTAACCTGCAGCTGTGGGTGAAGGTTCGCAGGGACTGGCGCGATTCCGACCTGTATCTCAGGAACTTTGGGTATGACGGTAAACTGACGGATCTATGAGCGAATTGGTTGAACTGACGGGCATGATCATTAAGCAAATGCCGGTCAGGGAATATGACAAAAGGCTTGTAATACTCACCGCTGAATCTGGCAAGATAACTGCCTTTGCCAGGGGAGCCCGCAGGATGGGCGGCAGGCTGATGGGGACGACGGAGCCTTTTTGTTTTGGAACCTTCAGGCTGTTTCCCGGCAAGGAAGCATACACGCTGACGGAAGCTAACGTTACGCGGTACTTCGAGGAACTGAGGAGCGACTACGATTCCTATGCCTATGCGTCGTATTTCCTGGAGATAGCAGATTATTACACCCGTGAGAACCTGGAGGCATATGAGGACCTTAACCTCATATATGCGTCACTGGCCGCGCTTATTTCGGGCAGGTTTGAAAGGCGTCTCGTCAGGTGCGCGTATGAGATCAGGAGCCTGGTGATAGCCGGAGAGTATCCCGGCGTCCCATCGCAGACCAGCCTGTCAGACACTGCCGCCTACGCGGTCAACAGGATGGTTAATTCACCGCTTCAGGAACTGTACAGCTTTTCGGTTTCGGAGGAAGTATTGCGCGAAATCGAGAGGGCGTGCTCTCAATTGATGAAAAAACAGGTAAATCATGAATTTAAGTCGCTGAGTTTTTTGCAGGATGGTTGATAGATGACGGTTAGTGACGTGGCCGCTGGAAAAAATAATGAATCCCGCCTCCTGAACCGGGGTCTGGCGATCGCCGCGATTGCGGCGCTCGTGATCTCGCTGATTCCGATGTTATACGTGGCCAGGTTTGACTTTGCCACCGGAGACGATTACGCATACGGAGCCGGTGCGCACCTGGCTTTCAAGTCCACGCATTCCGTGCTTGAGGCCATCAAGGCCGCCTGCGAACACGTCGTAACCATATATTGGGTGCATCAGGGCACGTGGTTTTCCGTTTTTTTGTTTAACCTGCAGCCCGAGGCCTTCTCGGATTCTGCATATGCGATCGTTCCGTGGATCATGGTCTTTTTCTTTTCGGCATGCGCTTTTACGTTTGGACTGACCGTCCTTAAGGACCGGCTCGGGTTTGAATTAAGTGATGCCCTGTTTATCGTCTCCGTGGCCCTGATCGGAATGATACAGTTCGTTCCCATCAAGCCAAATGCCTTTTTTTGGTACAACGGAGCGGTTCATTATACGGTTCCGTTCGGATTGATGCTCATCGCGATGACACTGTTCATTAAGTGCCTGAGGAGCCTGAAACCCTCAAGGCTGATCGGGATGACCGTCGTCATTGTACTGCTCAGCGGCATGAGTTACCTGGCGGTCGTGGCGGTCATCGTGGGACCGGCATTCATTTATGCATACGTAACGCTGACCCGGATCCGAAAAATGCGTCGGACTGACGCCTGGCTTGCGCTGTCCCTTTTGGCGGAGCTGCCGGGGCTTGTGATCAGCGCTTTGTCTCCGGGCAACGTTCATCGCGGTGGCGAGGAATTTGGCTTTTCCGTATCCAGGGCCGTTTTTACCATCCTGGACTGCTTTAGGTACAGTTTCAGGTTCGCCGTGGGACAAATGAAGGATTATCCTTATCTGTGGCTCCTTTTCGCCGCGATATTGCTCTGCGCCCTGTATGCCGGCACGCGTCTGGAAGTACGGGTCAGATGGCCCGGACTGATCGTGGTCATGGTCATATGCTGGAATGCTTCCTTCTACGCGCCGGAACTGTATGCCGGAGTATCTGTCAGCGGGGGAGTGGATGACACCTATCTGTGGGCTTTTGTCACTTCGGCCTGCATACTCATGATAACCCTGGCCGCGTGGCTGACCGGCAGGTTCCCTGAACGGGCCGGGAAGCTTGCCGGGTCAAAGATCGTCAGGATATGCGCATGGGGCCTGATCTGCGTTCTCGCGCTTGCGTGCAGGCATGGCCTGGCGGAGACGACGGGAAAGGTCTGTTACGATTTCGTGGCCAAGGGTTACGCGGAGGATTTCAGGGAGCAGATGCTGCTGCAGCAGGAACTCCTGAATGGGGATGAGGATGAAGTGGTCATCCCGTGCACCAACGGATATGACGGTCCGATCATGAACATGCCCGTCACGGAGGATCCGGACGCGTGGACCAATGACGTGGTAACCAGGTTTTATGGCAAGACCAGGGTGATCGGCATGGATGCAGACAGGTGGCATGAGCTGAACGGACGTTGAACGCAGACGTAAATTTGATTTGCATACAATGACCAAATATGGTATAGTACATAGGATGTTGCACCAAATACGTTGCGAATAAGGAGAATCCAATGAAAAAGCATATCAAGACTTTGAATACAAGAGATCTTAAGAAATCAGCCGTCAAGGGCGGCTGCGGCGAGTGCCAGACTTCATGCCAGTCAGCCTGCAAGACTTCATGTACCGTAGGCAATCAGACTTGCGAGAAGTTCAAATGAGACTGGCCGCGCAAAAGATGCACAGTGACGGATAAGCAGCGATTTTTTCGCTGCTTTACCTATGTATATGCATATGATTCACAAGTATAAGAACAACGGATACAACATAGTGCTGGACGTCTGCAGCGGATCCGTGCACGTGGTGGATGACTGCGTGTATGACCTGCTGGACGTCACGGATGACCTATATTCCAAATTTGGCCGGTTCTCCGTCATGGACGTGCTGGGAGCGGTCAGCCTGGCATGCCAGACCGAGGAGGGCTCGGCTAAATACTCCGGATACGGACAGGCCGAAATAGCTGAATCCGCAGAGGAGATCACCGAAATCGTGTCTTCGGGACAGCTTTATTCCGAAGATGAATACAAGGACCTGCTGGTGGACTACCGCAAGAGGCAGACCGTGGTCAAGGCCCTGTGCCTGCACGTGTCGCATGACTGCAACCTCTCATGCAGGTACTGTTTCGCCCAGGAGGGCGAATATCATGGTGACCGCGCCCTGATGAGTTTGGAAGTGGCCAGGGCTTCGCTTGATTATTTGGTCAGGAGCTCCGGCAGCAGGCGCAACCTCGAGGTCGATTTTTTTGGCGGCGAGCCGCTGATGAACTGGAATGTGGTGGTGGAGACCGTACGTTACGGCAGAAGCCTCGAAAAGGAGCATGACAAGAAATTCAGGTTTACCCTTACCACCAACGGCACACTGATGAAGGACGAATACCTGGACTTCATCAATGCCGAAATGGACAACGTAGTCCTCAGCATAGACGGACGCAAGGAGGTCAATGACCGCATGCGCCCTCACCGCGGAGGTCAGGGAAGCTATGATGAGATAGTTCCCATCTTTAAGAAGATCGCTGAGAGCAGGAATCAGGACAGGTACTACGTAAGGGGCACGTATACGCGCAACAACCTTGACTTTGCCACGGACGTAAGGCACCTCGCAGATCTGGGCTTTAAGCAGATATCCGTGGAACCCGTGGTGGCTGCTCCCGAGGATGACTATTCCATCAGGGATGAGGATCTCGAGGGACTGTGTGAAGAATATGATAAACTGGCGCAGACGTATCTTGAATACAGAAAAGCAGGAAAACCTTTTAATTTTTTCCATTTTATGTTAGATTTAGAAGGTGGCCCTTGCGTGTACAAGAGATTGTCGGGCTGCGGGTCCGGCACGGAGTATCTGGCCGTGACCCCTTGGGGAGATTTATATCCCTGTCATCAGTTTGTCGGCAATGAGGACTTTTGTCTCGGTAACGTGCACGATGGCGTAAAGCGCACCGACGTCGTTAACGAGTTTAAAGTATGCAACGTATATGCCAGGGAGTCCTGCAGGGACTGCTTTGCGAGATTCTACTGCAGCGGCGGATGTGCCGCCAACGCATACAATTTCCATGGCAACATTCTGGACGTATACGAGGCAGGCTGCGTATTGCAGCGCAAGCGCATAGAGTGCGCGATCATGATTAAGGCGGCATTAGCCGAAGACGAAGAAGGAGAAATGGAACAATGATGAAGAAGAGAAATGCTGTCATTTATCTGATCATACTCCTGGCATGTATGGTTGGCTTAGGCTTGATGGCAGTATTCGGAGTAGGAGAAGACAAGAGTGGAGCCGCTTCCAGCATTGACTTAGGGTTGGACCTGGCAGGCGGCGTAAGTATCACGTATCAGGCGGTGGGAGACGGCACGCCTTCGGCCACTGACATGGATGATACCATATACAAGCTGCAGCAGAGGGTAGATACGTATTCTACCGAGTCGCAGGTTTATCAGGAGGGCACGGACAGGATCAACATCGAGATCCCCGGCGTAAGCGATGCCAATGCCATCCTGGAGGAACTCGGTAAGCCCGGATCCCTGGTATTCCAGGATAAGGACGGCAACGAGGTGCTGACCGGTACTGACGTTGAGACGGCTCAGGCCGGCACGCAGACCGATTCCATGGGCAATCAGGAATTCGTGGTCCAGCTGAAGCTGACTCCCGAGGGCACCAGGAAATTCTCGGATGCGACCGCGGCGGCAGTGGTAAATCATGACCCCATCGCGATCATATATGACGGAAGGACCGTATCGAATCCCTCCGTACAGTCACAGATAACCGACGGCAGCGCCGTGATCACCGGCATGGGCAGCTTTGAGCAGGCGGACAGCCTCGCATCCACCATCAGGATAGGCGGACTCAAGGTAGAGCTTGAGGAACTGAGGTCCAACGTCGTAGGAGCACAGCTCGGTACCTCTGCCATACGTACGTCACTTATTGCGGGCGCCATCGGACTTGCACTCGTGATCATCTTCATGATCGCCGTATACAGGCTCCCCGGCGTTGCTTCGGGCCTGGCACTGATCCTCTATACGATGCTGGACGTCATCCTTTTGGATGCATTTGAGATAACCCTTACGCTTCCCGGCATCGCCGGCATCATCCTGTCGATAGGCATGGCCGTGGATGCCAACGTGATAATATTCGCGAGGATGCGCGAGGAGATATCAGCAGGCAGCACGGTATATGATGCGATCCAGACGGGATTCAAGAAGGCCCTTTCGGCCATCATCGACGGCAACATCACGACGCTGATAGCAGCGCTCGTGCTCGGCCTCATGGGTTCGGGTACCATCAAGGGATTTGCACAGACTCTTGCACTTGGCATCTTCCTCTCGATGTTCACGGCCCTGTTCATTACCAGGCTGATCATCAGGATATTCTATTCGCTGGGATTTGAGGACGTTAAGTATTATGGTCGGGCCAAGGAGAGAAAATCCATCGACTTCCTGTCCAAGAAGGCTGTCTTCTTTGCGGTATCGGGTCTCGTGATCCTTTCGGGCATCATCGTCATGACAGTGAACTCGCGGACGGCCAGGAAGGCACTCAATTACAGCCTCGAGTTCGTCGGAGGTACGTCTACCACGGTTGAGTTCCCTCAGGAATACACGCTTGAGCAGATCGACGAAGACATAGTTCCTTACATAGAGGACATTACCGGTGACGGCAACGTACAATCCACCAAGGTGGCCGGTTCCAATCAGGTCGTATTCAAGACGCGTACGCTGGACGTTTCCGAGAGGGAAGAATTCACCCAGACCATGGTTGACAACTTTGGCGTTGAAGAGGATTCCATCACCGCAGAAAGCATCAGCTCCACGATATCCAATGAGATGCGTAAGGATGCGGTCATAGCCATCATCGTGGCAGCCATCTGCATGCTGATATACATCTGGATCAGGTTCAGCGACGTCAGGTTTGCGGCCAGCTCGGTTCTTGCCCTCGTGCATGACGTGCTCGTAGTGCTTGCGTTCTATGCGATCGCCAGGGTTACGGTCGGCAATACGTTCATTGCCTGCATGCTGACGATAGTAGGTTACTCCGTCAACGCGACGATAGTCATCTTTGACCGCATCAGGGAGAAGCTCAAGAGCGCGCACAACAGTTCCGATCCTGCGGAGCTTAAGGATATCGTCAATGATTCCGTTACGACGACGCTTTCACGAAGCATCTTCACTTCGCTGACCACCTTCGTCATGGTATTCTGCCTGTATGTCCTGGGCGTGAGCAGCATCAAGGAATTCGCGCTTCCGCTTATGGTCGGCATTCTATGCGGTACTTATTCATCCATCTGCCTGGCAGGTGCCATGTGGTTCGTATTCAGGACGGCTTTTGCCAAAAAATCCAAGGCATGAGGACGTTGGTCCGGTACAGATTTACCGGACGATCGGATTGATGTAATTAAGGCACGGGATTTGCTTCCCGTGCCTGTTTTAATGGAGATTTTGATTTAACTCGATAATGCCGCTGTCACGTGATATACTTGGTGTATGTCTGAGTGGATTCTTTTGCGCAAGGGCGCTGATTTCAAATCAATAACCTCGAGATATGGGATAAGCGTATTGCTGGCCAGGCTCATACGCAACCGTGACGTGATCACTGACGAGGAAATCGATACCTATCTTAACGGAACCCTGGACAATCTGCATGACCCCGAGGCCATGACGGACATGGTCAAGGCATGTTTCCTGATCCAGCAGTACGTTTCCGAAAACAAGAGATTCCGAATCATCGGCGACTATGACGTGGACGGCGTGTGCTCGACCTACGTGCTGGTCACCGCGCTGTCTGCCTGCGGCGCTGACGTGGATTATGCCATTCCGCACAGGATAAATGACGGCTACGGCATCAATGAGCATCTGATCGACGTGGCGCACGAGGACGGCATTGACGTCATCATCACCTGTGATAACGGCATAGCGGCCGCTGACCAGATCCGTCATGCGTATGATTACGGGATTCACGTCATAGTTACGGACCATCATGAGGTGCCTTATGATGAAGACGAGGATACGGGAGAGAGGCTGGAGCTGCTGCCTCCCGCCGAGGCCATCGTGGACCCCCACAGGGAGGATGACGAATATCCGTTTAAGGGAATATGCGGCGCGGTAGTGGCATACAAGCTTTCCATGGTACTGATGGGCATGTGCGGAATCCCCGCCGACGAAATGGAGAGAATGAATGACAGACTCCTCCAGGCGGCCGCATTTGCCACCGTCTGTGACGTGATGGAGCTCGTGGACGAGAACCGCATCATCGTCAGGGAGGGACTGGGAAGGATCAATTCTGATCCGATACCGGGACTGAAGGCACTGATCGATGCCGCCGGACTGGGCGGTAAGCGCATCGTTGCACGTCACTTCGCATTCATGCTTGGACCTGCGCTGAACGCTGCGGGGCGGCTGGATACGGCTACCAGGTCACTGGAACTGCTGCTGGGCGAGGATCCTGATGAGACCGCCGTCATTGCCGATGAACTGGAGGGATACAACAGGACCAGGCAGGCCATGACGACGAGCGGCATAGAACGCGCGAAGGAAGACATAGACAATTCATCATTAAGGAATGACAAGGTCCTGGTTCTGTACCTGCCTGACGTGCATGAGAGCGTGGCCGGCCTGATCGCCGGCAAGATCCGGGAGAGATACGAAAAGCCTGCCATAGTCTTTACCGATGCCAGCGAGGGCATCAAGGGATCAGGCAGGTCCATAGACGCGTATGACATGTACGCCGAACTCAACAGGTTTGGTTATCTGTTCAGTAAGTTCGGCGGCCACAGGATGGCTGCCGGCATTTCGATGGATGCGGACAACCTCGACGAACTCAGGAGGGGATTGAACGACAACTGCACGCTGTCCGATGAGGACATGACAACCAGGACGTTGATAGACTTAGAGCTGCCCTTTAATTACGTGACGGAGGGATTTCTGCATGAAATGAACAGGCTCGAGCCCTTCGGCGTGGGCAATCCCGCGCCCGTGTTTGCCCTCAGGAACCTCCAGGTCAGGAGAGTGGAGATACGCGGCAAGCGCGGTAACCTGTTTTTGATCACGGTGTCCCTTCCGGATGACGTGAACTCAAGATATGAATTAAAGCTGTTTGACAATGAAGGCACGTTCCTCGACAGGCTGGATGAGCATTACGGACAGGGCACGGCGGGCGACGTCCTCGAGGGAAACGTAGGACAGGTGATGATGGACGTGATCTATAATCCCGGCATCAATGAATACATGGGTGCGAGGAGCCTTGAGTACGTCGTCAGGGATTACAGATTTAAGTGATATCCCTTTTCAAAGGGTAAAATAAAATATATAATGAAAACTTGAGAGGCATCATAGCTTTTCGGGAAGGAACCGGTGCCGTGGGGCATCATCTTTATGGAAAGAAGAGACAAGATAAACTATTATCTGGATCTTGCGGAGGTCGTATCCCAGAGGGGCACCTGCCTGCGGCGCAACTATGGAGCAGTGATCGTCAAGAATGACGAGGTGATCTCATCGGGATACGTCGGGGCTCCCAGAGGCAGACAGAACTGTTCTGACCTGGGCGTATGCGTGCGCGAGAAACTCATGATCCCCCGAGGCGAACGATATGAGCTGTGCAGAAGCGTTCATGCCGAAGCCAACGCCATCATATCCGCTCCGAGACATGAGATGATCGGAGCCGCGCTTTTTTTGGCCGGCAGGGATGCCGGGACGGGGGAGTACGTCGAGAATTCCAACTGCTGTTCGATGTGCAAGCGCATGGTCATCAATGCGGGCATAGAGACGGTATACGTACGCGACGATGAGAACAATTACCGCAGGATAGAAGTCAGCGAATGGATAGATAACGACGAATCGGTAGAAGGCGTTACAGGATATTAAACGGAGGTTTTTGTATCATGAAGAACATTTTGTTCGTAGCATCTGAGGGCGTGCCTTTTGTCAAGACGGGCGGACTGGCCGACGTAGTCGGATCGCTGCCCAAGTGCATTGACAAGAGATATTTTGACGTCAGGGTGATCCTGCCCAAATATGCGTGCATCAAGCCTGAACTTAAGGCCAGGATGGAATACGTCACTCATTTCTACATGGACTTCCATTGGAAAAATGAGTACGTCGGAGTCATGAAGGCGGAGGTTGAAGGAGTCAAGTATTATTTCATAGATGACGAGATGTACTTTGGCGGTCCTTCGGTGTATGGCAACGATCCGCTGTATGAGATAGAGAGATATGCTTATTTCTGCAAGGCCGCGCTCTCGATCCTGCCCGTGATCGATTTCAGGCCTGATCTCATTCATTGCCATGACTGGCAGACCGGCCTTATCCCCGTTTATCTCAAGGAAAGGTTTGCGGGCGGCGAGTTTTACCGCGGCATCAAGACCGTCATGACCATACATAATCTCAAGTTCCAGGGCAAATGGAGCGTCAAGGAGGTCATGGATATCACCGGACTGCCCGGGTATTATTTCACTTCCGACAAGCTCGAGGCATACAAGGATGCCAACCTTCTCAAGGGCGGCCTCGTGTATGCGGACGCGATCACCACGGTATCGGCAACCTATGCCCAGGAGATCAGGACCTCATTCTATGGTGAGGGACTTGACGGCCTGCTCAATGCCCGTGCTGGAGACCTGCGCGGCATCGTGAACGGCATCGATACCGAGGACTTCAATCCCGAGACGGACAAGTACCTGAAGCATCCCTATAACGCCATCAATTTCCGTAAGGAAAAGGCCAGGAACAAGAAGGCACTTCAGGAGGAACTGGGACTCGAAGTCAATGACAAGACCATGATGATAGGCCTGGTATCCCGCCTGACCGACCAAAAGGGCTTTGACCTGATCGCTTACGTCATGGACGAGCTGTGTCAGGATGAGGTACAGATCGTAGTGCTTGGTACCGGAGAGGAACAGTATGAAAACATGTTCCGCCATTTTGACTGGAAGTACGGCAACAAGGTTTCGGCCAACATCTGTTATTCTGACGAGCTTTCGCACAAGATATACGGCAGCTGTGATGCATTCCTGATGCCGTCGCTCTTTGAACCCTGCGGACTGTCACAGCTGATGGCCCTCAGGTACGGCACGGTGCCGATCGTCAGGGAGACCGGCGGACTCAAGGACACCGTGGAACCCTATAATGAATATGAAAACAAGGGCACGGGCTTCTC
>CALGGH010000020.1 GCA_937916415.1 uncultured Lachnospiraceae bacterium | reverse complement strand
CCAGCTGCCAAGACGAAAAGTGTAGGTTTCATTTTTTTTTGTGTATACTATTTATTCTTTCTTTATTTTCTTACGAAGATAGGAAGTTTGACTTTTTAGACAAAGTTTTTACTCCTTGCAAATGGTAAGCGACACGTCGTCTATTCTACAAGTTGCACCGCCTTTGCCTTTGGCAACAAAAAATACATCAGCAGAATTGTTGCTCACGTCAATTTTTGTCGATATTATCTCCCATTCTCCTTCGGTCGGCTCTATGTTGACAGTCGATTCATTGTCACCGCTTTTGATGTTCATACTCATCTGTTCGAAACCTTCGGAGCATAGCACTTTTGCAGTCAATGTGTATTTGCCACAAGGAAAGTCGACAACTCCTCGTCTGCCAATGTGTTGGCTAATAGTTCGACTAAAATCTGTCGTATCACTTATGTTCATGCTCATCTTGCCAACCACATATTTGTGGTCGGCTTCGCTATTGAAGCAGTTAAGTTTGGGCGAGTTGATCACCTCAACTCCAACAGGTGTACCACTTATGATTTTTGTTTCCCAACCCAATATGTGTTCTTGTCGAGGCTTGACAGCCAAAGGTATTATGCGTCGATCGGCTTCGAAACTTCCGTTGAGAATATAGTTGTTGTCGTCCCCAACAGTCCAAAGACCTGTTTTACTGTCGAGTTTCCAGTGCGACAACGAGTTAAATAGTGGCATTTGGTCGTCGTCCATAGTTATGGGTGTCCACTGATTATAGCCTAAGCCGTTGTCGGCAAAGTCTGCCCATCGGTCGCCACAAAAGACAACTGTTTCTTGTTCTTTGCCAACAACATTGAAAAAGAAACCTGTCTGACTAATGTGTGCATAGTCTTGTTCGCAACCTTGCATAATTTCCATGTTGTTGGTTGGAGTGTAGGGACCATAGATGCTATCGCTTACCAAGTAGTAAGCCAGCGATCCGTCCCAACCATATATGTTCGATGCAAAAAGGTAATACTTGTCTTCGTAGCGAAACATGCAATTGCCTTCCCTGCTTGCGCCATGAAATACTTCCACGCAGTTTTTAAGTCCAATACTGTCGGTTTCGCTCTCTATCCCAATCTCTGAAATGTAACCTCTGTTGCGTCCTCGCCCATAGGAATAAACAAGATAGGCGCGTCCGTCTTTGTCTACAAAAACTGTTTGAGCTCCTGTGTTTGGTGTGCCAATTCGGCTGGTCATGTCTATGTTTCGGTATCGAACAAAAGGACCTCGTGGGCTATCTGCCGTTGCTATCAGCACACTTGCATCTTCTTGTATCAAGAGTACAAATTTCTTAGCCTCAGCTATATACGCCACGCCCATGCGTCCGAGCCAATGAGGATTGTGTCCCTCAGAGTGTGTCTGCTGGGGTGTCATCACGTCTGGCTCTTTGTGCCAACTTGACAGGTTTTCGCTCGTGTAGAGACTTACGCCTTCAAAAGTGCAGCGTGGGTAACGCTTTGGCGACGTCATATATTGCGTTGCTTCGGCATATCGTACGCCATACCAAAAATACTTTTCGTGTCCGTCTTGTGGGTCTGTAAAGCGAAAAATGCCACCGCCTTGGCTAAGTATGGGTTCTCCATTTTCGGCATACCAAAAGGTGTCGTTGTGCAAGTCCATTATGCTGTCGTTGCCATTTGTGCAACCAACCGTAGCCGCTATGGTCAGTGTTAAGATGAGATTTTGAATTGTTTTCATATACAGCTATTTAGTCGTATCGGTTTGTAGGGGTAGGCAAACGTAGAATGTCGTGCCGACACCAATTTCGGTGTCAAATCTTATTGTGCCTCCGCAATTGGTGATGATTGTTTTCGTTATGGCAAGCCCAAGTCCCATGCCAGTGCTTTTCGTTGTAAAGTTGGGGCGGAATATTTTGTCTCTGACATCTTCTGGTATGCCATGTCCGTTGTCGCTTACGTTTATGTAGACCTTGTCGTTTTCGGTGCGTAGGCTTACGTCTATTTCTACTGTTTCGTTTGTATCGACGCTCTGTAAAGCGTTTTTAATTAGGTTGTTAAACACGCTTCGCAGTTGGTCGTTGTCTCCAATGACATACACGTCTTTTTCAGCTCCCGAATAGCGAATTGTTGCATTCTCGCTCATTGCGAAAAGGTCGACTGTACTTTTTATTTTTGCTGCAATATCAACTCTTTCTGAGTTGCCTCGCGTATTCTTGGCAATGTCAGAAAATTGCGACGCAACAGCAGTCAACTGTTCTATTTGTTCAATTAGTGTGTGCGATGTTTTGTATAGTACAGGCTCAAAATTTTCGCGTCTGCTCTCCCATACTTTTGTCATATATTGCACAGAGAGCTTCATTGGTGTAAGTGGGTTCTTTATCTCGTGTGCTATCTGTCGAGCCATTTCGCGCCATGTGGCTTCACGCTCCGACACCGCAAGTTTTTCTGCTGAAAGAGTAAGTTGATCGGTCATTTTGTTATACCCATCTACAATTTGTCCAATTTCGTCGTCGTACGGATAGTGAAGTTTAGTGTTTTCTTTGCCAATGTCTACTATTCGCAGTGTCGAACTAAGTTTTTTTAGTGGAAGTGTTATTATTCGGACCAAGAAGAACGAGAAGAATATAGACAGAAGAATTATCAGAAGCAGCGATGTCGTCAGTGGTTGCAATGTCGTAAATAGTTGTCGGCGCATGGCCTTTATGTCGTCAAAATAAGGTATGTTGACGTAGCCAATAGTCTCGTCGTTGTCCGAAAGCAATGGAGCATATAGAGAGATGTATTCCATTCGTCCAATGCGCTCGCTTATAAGCATTTCGTTGTTGTTGTCGTTGCGCATGTCTATTAACACCCTGTCGCTTATGAGTGGCGATGTAAGTCCAAAGAGCAGTAGTTCACGCTTCGAGGTGCCCACTAATAGTCCGTCGGGACTATATAAACTTACGTCAACACCAAACAGTTCGGCAGCATTTTTTAGCATGTTGTCTGCGTCTTGCTCTGTCAAGTCTTGCGGATTGTCCACAATATATTCTGTCATCTGATTCATGTGGACCGACAGCGATTGTCGGCTTTCATTGTCGTAGTTGGCAATCGATTCACGACCAGATATTATGCAGATAATAATAAAGAGGGCTATGACGAACAACACGAAAACGACATATATAATTTCTTTTATAGAAAGGTTGGTGTATAAAACGTGCATCTTTATGCTTAGTGGCATAAGGATAACAAGGCTCGCCATTAACAGACCTATGAAAATGTATGAGTAGTTGGTAAGTAGTTGAGTAACAGTTAGTTTGGGGTAGCTCAGTACAATGCTCTGATTGCTTTGTGGTGAGTACATTAGGTGTGTAAATCCACCCTTGCTTATGTCTGTAAAGGCTGTTGTCGGCTTTTCGCTCAGTCGCATAGGGTAGTTGTAGTCCCCGAAGCGATATGTCAGCCTATTTTTATAGTACTTAGCATACGAATAGCCTTTATATTTATTGTTGTCGAGAATGTCGTTGCGGTCCATTAGCAAGGTCGGATAAGACGTCTTGTTAATCGTTGGTTTGCCGTCAATTTGCACGTAGAGATGTGCTCTTCCAAAACCAAATACCCCTAAATAACATGGTAGCCCATCATCATCTTGTAGGCAAAAAAAGTGTGGTGCACGTCTTGTCTTTCGACCAATATTGTTTATAATGTTGCTGAAATATGGAATGCTTTCGTATTGTTGATTTGTGCCGTTTTCAATAAGTGTGCAATCGTCTGTCAAGCAACGTATAATCTGCAGATTATAGCGCGAAAAATATCCATCGAAATATCGCTTGCGAATGTATGAATACAACTCGTCTTCGCCAATTTGGTCGGTCAACATGGCATGTGCCACAATGCTGTCCTTCATAATGTTTCGGTCAACGCTTCGTAGCAGTTGTTCGGCAACGGGGTCGTCTTCGCGTAGCATCTGAAAAGACAAGTTTGTGGCCAATAGCTGACTGTTTTCTTGTTCCTTTGCATAGTTGAGCATAGTCAGCCTAACGAGCAAAAATGCTGCTGCAATGTAGAGCATCCAAACGTAGTTGCTAAACGGCAGTAGCTCCTTGCGTAGCTTTTTTATTAGTCTAAAAGCTATGTTGTAGACTACAAATCCAACAACTATGCTTATTGCCTCGCCAATCTGATATATTGCAAAACATGCTATTGTTGCACACAATATCACAATTAGCATGTAGCCCTTATGAAGACTACTATTCCTATACTCCTCATGCACCCTTTCTGCCATGAGCAAATAGCCTATCATGGCAAAAAATATCACAAGCAATTTTGTGAAAAAAGTTGCACTTATTTCGAGTTCGCCCACATATAATATCTGTTCAGACGCGTGCAACACAGTGGTGTCTATAAGCGCATTTACGATCACAAATGCTGCAAAGAGTATTAGTCCAACGTTTATTTGGTAGTTTTGCTGAGCCTTGCGAAGTCGCCACACCGAAAAGAATATGCTACACCACACAAAAAAGAGCGTTGCAAGCAGTTGCAAGTGTGCCAGCGATGGAATCCATCGTCCGTAGGCAAATGTTTGTGGCGAAAAAAGAAAAGATGTGCCGAGGGTGTTGTTGACGTTCGTGTTAAGAAATATGATATACAACACGCCATTGGCTACAAGACTTATCATTAAAGATGTTCTTCGCCCATAATTTCGAGCAAAATAGCGTGCATTGATAAGCACGACCACCACAGACAATATAATCCAAACGGAGAGAAAAACGCAGTCTGCTACAACTGCATAAAATGGAGTATGTGTGCCATGGTTCGGATTCTCGATTGTGAACAAATAGCGACCTTCTGTGTCGAAAACATCGTTATAGTCCATGTGGGCTGTTTGCGAAAATCCAACTTCTTTGCTTAATTCAAAAACAGGATTATATTGGTCAGACAAATATTCGTTGTCAAAAGGCGAGTGGCTTCGAATGCAAAAAAGTACGTGTATACCCACTCGTGTCGAGTTGTCCGACAAAACCATATACCAACCATTTTCGGCAGCTAAAATGGGTTCTGAAGGTGGGTTGAAACGATTGCCATTGGTTGGTATAACGGCATTATGCCAAGCTATAATGCTATCGCCGAGGGTAAGAAAATATGTATAGTTATTCGTTGTCCGTACTGTCTCCAAATAGTCGAACGCGTCTGTGGCAAGAGGGTTTATTCTAATTTCGTCAGCTATCCTCTCTAAGTCTTCACGCATCGAAATCTCCTGATTGAATATTTCGAGCTCTACAGCATCGTGTAGCAAGACGTCGTCGTCTTTGTCCGAGACGTTTTGTGCCATCAAGTGCAATGCAAACGACACTATGGCACACACCACCATCGACCACGTCCGAAGTGTCGGCTTTCTTCTGTTGTGTTCGAGCGTGGCTACCATTCTAACTTTTGTTACTTTATTTTTATGTCAAGCAACTTTTCGTCGCCCAAATATCCTTCGAGTCTGTCGCCAATGTTCACTCCCCCTACGCCGGGAGGCGTGCCTGTAAAGATTATATCGCCAATCCGGAGCGTAAAAAATCGAGAAACGTATGCGATTATCTTGTCTATGCTGTGTATCATTTCGCACGAATTTCCTCGTTGCTTTTCTTCGCCATTCTGTAGCAATCGAAAATTCAGATTCCCAATGTCGTCTACTTTGTTTTTATCCACAAAGTCCGATATGGCTGCCGATTGGTCAAACGATTTGCATATTTCCCATGGCTGACCTGCCTCCACTAATTTTTCTTGTAGGTCTCGTGCTGTGAAGTCTATGCCAAGCCCTACGGCATCATAGTAGCGGTGTGCAAATCGTTCGTCAATATACCTCCCGAGCCGCGAAATGCGGAAGATTAGTTCCAACTCGTAGTCAAAACGCTCAGCCCAATCTGGCACAAAGAAAGGCACTCCCGGACGCAGAAGTGCTGTGTCGGGCTTCATAAAAATTAATGGGTCGGCATTTTGCTTCATGCGTAGTTCCTCTGCATGGCGCGCATAGTTTAGCCCGACACAAATTATTTTCATATCCTAACCTTATGTTTATTGCAGCCTTTTGTTCATCTCAAGTCGTAGGCGCGTCAGTATGCGCTTGGTATCCTGACTAAAATCGCCTTGCATCATCCAGTCGTAGTAGTTGGGCTCACTAAGAAAAACAAACTTCACTCCCTTACCCTTATGCTTTCCAAAGTTGAAAACAACTTCACCTTTTTCATCGTAGACCATGCGACCAGCATAGTCCACATTCTTGTTCATAGCCGAATATTCTGCAAGACTCTTTATGTCGGTTGGCAAGTCATCATATCTATCTACTTGTGCAAAAAACACGTCTGCTGTGGCCATTGTGTCGGCTTCGGCTCCATGTGCACCAATAAGGTCTTTGCCACAATAGAATTTGTATGCGGCTGATAGTGTTCGTTGTTCTTTTTTGTGAAATATGTTCTGCACATCGACACAATTTGTCTTTCGTAGGTCAATGTCTGTCATGCCTGCCGTCAAGAACTCTTCGGCAAGCATCGGTATGTCAAATTTATTACTGTTATAACCGCCAATATCGCAACCTTCAATAAACTGCGCCACCTTGTGTGCCACCATTTTAAATGTTGGCTTGTCGGCTACGTCTTCGTCGTATATGCCGTGCACCGCCGAAGCTTCTTCGGGTATGTGTATGCCCGGGTTTATGCGCATAGTCATCGTCTCTCTGTTCAGGTCAGGATGTACTTTGACTAACGAAATTTCTACTATTTTGTCATGACCTATTGTAAGCCCTGTCGTTTCGATGTCGAAAAATACGATGGGTCTTGTTAGTTTCAGACGCATAACGGATGCCTTAGTTTAGCTTTATTTCTTTTTCTATGACCTTTGTATTGTAAGTCTGTTCTTGTATTTCGAGCACTTCTTCGTAGTGCAAATTGTCTGTCGTATCTATCTTTATCGTATACTTGCCAGGCGAAAGTATCACAAGGAACGTCGAATTGGTCATATTCATTTTCTGCAGCGCAACGAGTTCGCCACTCTCACTCCTTACTTCAATATGTGGGTCTTCTTTCAGATTTGCATATTTTTTGTCCTTCCCCTTTTGCTTTACGGCATAGCGTATTATTGCCGATGTCGGTGGGATATTTTCATTAAGCATAACGTATATGTCTCGACCACCATACCCCTCTGGTCGAATAAGCGACAAGTAGGCATATCTTTCGTCTGTCGAAAATGATATTGTCATGTTGTCATACGTGTCGTTGAAAGGGTAGGGGAGCTGTACTGGTTTGCCCCATTCGTAGCGTTTGAAGTCAAAATCAGAGTAGAAAAGATCATATCCACCCATTGTCCCTTCTCGGTCAGACGCAAAGTAAAGGCGTGTGCCTCCACGTGCCAATACTGGGTAGTTTTCGTCGCTGTTGTCGCGATTTACAAGTCCCGGTATCTGTCGAGCTTCGCGCCACTTACCATCCATTGTCCGAATGGAATAGAATATGTCGAGTTTCCCGTTGAGTGTTGTGCCCGAAAAATACATCGTGTCGCCACTGGGAGAATAACATGCTGCAACTTCACTTCCTCTCAAGTCTATCGGGTCTTCAAACTTCGTAATGTCCGTAAATCGCCCATTGCCACCATATTTTGCTTCATACAAGCTAAAATCGCCAGTCTTGTTCGAGCAAAAGAACATGCCGTTTGGTGTCGTACCCGACGGATATTCATCGTTGGGTGTATTAATGCCTCCCGGCACTTTGCGTGCTTTGGTCCATTGCAATCCGCTTCGGTCGGCAACTTTTATGTTGTAGACGTTTATAATTGCTTCGCGGTCAAACTTGTCGTCGCACGAGAATACAAGCGTCTCGTCATCATTTATAATGAATGGGTTGACTTCGTTGTTTATCGTGTTGATTTCTTCGCCAACGTTAATGAGCAGATTTTTACCAGTCTTTTTGAATAATCGCTTGCCATTTCGTATCCACGAATTAAGAATTTCAGCCATTTGGAGCTGTTCCTCTGTCTCTGCCCTAATCATAAAAGAGTCAAGTCTTTGGAGCGCAATGTCAAAGTCGTGGGCATGATAGTGTGCTCGCGCCGCAAGCAAGTACGCCTCAATGTCTTCTGGTGCAAACTCCAAATATAGGTCAGCAAAATAACGTGCTGTATCTCGCACCATTTCCGAACTAAGTATCGATTCCGTTATGCGTTTTAGCATTTGCGGATTTGCTTTGTTGCTTGCCGATTTTGCAAATGTCTTCAAGTATTGCATCGTTGCCTTTTCGTAGCAACGTGCTTTGAAAAGTTCATCGCCTTTGGGGTCGATAACCTTATTCCGCTGTGCATAGCCGTTGCACATGCTTGCTGTTATGATGAGCAGTACGGCCACTATCTTATGCCATATCGTACCTTTCTGTATCATATTTTTGCGAGTTGGATGGTCGTTTGTCTCAGATGCGTGTAATTTTCGCACCCAAGTCGACCAATCGTTTGTCGATATATTGATAGCCACGGTCAATCTGACCAACGTTGTGTATTGTGCTTGTGCCCTGTGCCGAGAGGGCTGCTATAAGCAATGCCACGCCAGCGCGTATGTCGGGCGACGTCATTGTCGTAGCTCGTAGTTGCATTTCGCGGTCATGTCCAATCACTGTCGCACGATGTGGGTCGCATAAGATTATTTTTGCGCCCATGTCTATTAGTTTGTCTACGAAAAACAATCGGCTCTCAAACATCTTTTGATGTATCAGCACGCAACCTCGTGCTTGTGTGGCCACAACCAAAAAAACACTTAGCAAGTCTGGCGTGAGCCCGGGCCATGGCGCGTCTGCAATTGTCATTATCGAGCCATCAATGAAAGAGTCTATTTCGTAGTGCTCTTGTGCAGGTATATGTATGTCGTCGCCCACAATCTCCATCTGTATGCCCATTCGTTCATATATCAGTGGGATTATGCCAAGTTGTGCCACACCCGCATTGCAAATTGTTATGTCACCTTGTGTCATGGCTGCCAACCCAATGAATGAACCTACTTCAATCATATCAGGCCACACGCTATGTTGACATCCGCCGAGGCTCTCCACGAGCTTGGCCGATGCTTCCAGCGTGCCGCCGGTGGCTATCAGGTCATCGACGATGACGGCCTTCTGTCCGGGCACTATGGCGTCCTTGTGCATCTCTATGGTGGCGCTGCCGTACTCCAGGTCATAACTCTGTGACACGGTCTCGAAAGGCAGCTTGCCTTTTTTGCGGATCAGGATGAAGGGCTTGTGCTGCTCATACGCAAGGGGCGCACCCAGTATGAATCCTCTCGACTCCGCTCCGACTATGACGTCAAAATCAAGTCCATCAATGAGCCTGTTCAGCTCATCTATGGCCAAATGAAAACCTTCAGCATCCTGAAGCACCGTGGTGATGTCCCTGAACATCACTCCGGGCTCCGGAAAATCAGGTATGGTCCTAACGAAATCCTCTATTTTCTTCATGGTTGCATCATTTACCTCAAAAAGTCTCACCCGCATGCACGGGTGAGACTTAGTTGATCAAAGCAATTATTTCTCTACGTGGAAAGCCTTCATGCCGGGATAGCATGCTGAATCGCCAAGTGCCTCCTCGATGCGGAGCAGCTGGTTGTACTTAGCCACGCGCTCGGATCTGGAAGGAGCACCGGTCTTGATCTGGCAGGTGTTAAGCGCAACGGCCAGGTCAGCGATCGTGGTGTCAGCAGTCTCACCTGATCTGTGAGAGGTAACTGCGGTGTATCCGGCATTGTGTGCCATCTTGATGGCCTCGAGCGTCTCGGAAACGGAACCGATCTGATTGAGCTTGATCAGTATGGAGTTGCCTGCTCCGAGCTCGATGCCCTTAGCCAGTCTCTCAGTATTGGTAACGAACAGGTCGTCGCCTACCAGCTGAACCTTCTTGCCGAGCTTCTCGGTCATCTTCTGCCAGCCTTCCCAATCCTCTTCGTCAAGTCCGTCCTCGATGGAGATGATGGGATACTTGTCAACCAGGCTCTCCCAGTGTGCGATCAGTTCGTCAGTGGTAAAGTCCTTGCCGGACTTGGGCTGATGATAGAAGCCCTTGCCTTTTTCGCTCTTCCACTCCGAAGCAGCTGCGTCCATGGCGATCATGAAATCCTTGCCGGGCTCAAAGCCTGCAGCCTTGATGGCCTCGAGGATCTTCTCGATGGCTTCCTCGTCGCTCTTTAAGCTGTTGGGTGCGAAACCGCCCTCGTCACCAACTGCGGTAACGTCGTTCATCTTCTTGATCAGGGACTTGAGGTTATGGAACACCTCAGCACACCAGCGAAGGGCTTCCTTGAAGGAAGGTGCTCCAACGGGCATTACCATGAACTCCTGGGTGTCAACGGCGCTGTCTGCGTGAGCGCCGCCGTTTAAGATGTTCATCATGGGAACGGGAAGCCTGTTGCCGTTTACGCCGCCCAGGAATCTGTAAAGCGGTATGTCAAGGGAGGTAGCTGCTGCACGTGCAGCTGCGATGGATACTGCCAGGATGGCATTGGCGCCAAGCTTGCTCTTGTCCTTGGTGCCGTCAGCCTTGAGCATGGCTGCGTCAACTGCATATGTGTCGGAAGCGTCAAGTCCGATGATCGCATCCGCGATAACGGTGTTGATGTTCTCAACGGCCTTGGTAACGCCCTTGCCAAGATATCTGCCCTTATCGCCGTCACGAAGCTCGAGTGCCTCAAATTCACCGGTCGAAGCTCCCGAAGGTGCGGTACCCCTGGCAACGGTGCCGTCTACGAGCGTGATCTCTGCCTCTACGGTAGGATTGCCCCTGGAATCCAAAATTTCTCTGCCGACTACCTTTTCGATCTTTAAATGATTCATCTTTAGCTCCCTCCTGAATATTGAAATAAGATCTGTAATCTTGCGCCCTTTGCGCAACAAGAAAAGTTTAGCATAAATGAGCCGTATAAGTCAATCGGAGCATGCCCTTATACGATAACTTGATTTTTGCCGTTACGCTTGCCTATGTAAAGCTTGTCGTCGGCTTCCTGAATGACCATGCGGAGCGGCTTGTCCGTCCGGTTGTCGGCTATGCCGGCCGTCAGCGTCACGCTGAAGTTGGAGCCGCGCTTATCCTTAAATACCACTGCATACAGGGCCTCACGGATCCTCTCGGCCACGAAATAAGCCTCTTCCTTGGTCCCGTGCACGAACAGCAGGAACTCCTCTCCGCCCCATCTGCAGGAATAATCCTCTTCCCTGAGTTCGGACATGATGACGTCCGCAAGCGAGATCAGCACGTCGTCGCCGCCGTCATGGCCGTGATAATCATTGACCCTCTTGAAGTCATCGACGTCTAGCATCACGACGGAATAGACCATCTCGGGATCCTTCTCAAGTTCCTCGGAAACGCTGTGATTGATGCTCCTGCGGTTCTGAAGCTTGGTCAGCGGATCCCGGTTGGCCTCCTCTCCCAGCTTGATGTTCTCCTTTTGGAGCAAAAGCTCCATGTAGCGTGTCTCAAACGCGAACAGAACGGCGAACATCAGCTGCAGTCCAAACGCGATGACTATGTTCAGGTAACTGATCCCCGCCTTGATCCCGGGGTAGGCGGAAGTATCATAGTATGGCGGAAAGATGGGTTCGATCAGCACCACGACGAAATAGACTACCATGACGGTCGCGGCCAGCGCTATGGCCAGCGACATGTGCTTGCCGCGGTTGGACGTCGAGTTGGACAGATAGAACGCCCCCACGACGAGCGCCACCGTGTACAGCATGAAATTCCAGTCCAGGCCGAGCATGAAGGATGCCATCGCGGAATGTACCTCTATCTCTATAAAAGCAAGCACCAGGATGTGCCTGTACATCCTCTGCCTGGTGAGTGCCACCCCCATGAAAAAATATGCATACACCACGAAGACGTTGTAAACGCATGGTATGTATGCGCCCATCACGCCCATGCTTATGCAGAAAATAAGATGAACTATTCCCGCAGAAAAGCACAGTGCCTTGTACTTGGTGGCGCTGGACACCAGCTGCCTGCCCGCCAGAACCTGCCTGATGGAATGAAAAAGGCTTTCATGAGCTTTCATGAGTTAACTAACCCTCCGTCTGTTCTTAGGAACTGTCAATAATTAATCTGATCCTCTTGCTTGTCTGCTTTCCCGACAGCTGCGTCAGAAAGCCTCGCCGTAGTTAACAAAATCAAGAACCGTCAGATACAGCGCGGCATAAAAACCGGCAAATCCGTATATCATGTATCGTGACAGGCACATGATCACCATGGCCGTGCAAAAGGAGTTGCCAAACACCGCAAGCAGCGCAACGAACGCAAACAGCGCCACGGGATCGCGGGGATCCCTTTTAAATGCCGGGACGTTTCTCGCCAGCATAAACGCCATCACCGCTCCCACGTACAAATATGCGGGAAAGGCGCATACGGCCATGTTTCTTACGAGTCCCCTGAGGCCCAAAAGCAGCACGTCCGGGAACCATTTGCCAAATACCGCGGGCAGCAGCAGCCTGATCAGCTCGCCCGCATATCCGTCGCCGATCCTGTTGTACTCTATGTAGTCATGTTCGTCCAGGGTCTCCTCGACGTAATCCCTGAGCCCGTATTCTATGCAGTCATACTTAATGCGGTCATGAACCTCCTCGAGGTATTCCACCCTGCCCGTCAGTCCGGGTTCCGCATTAAAGTACAGATAACCCGCGTCAGAGGCCCTGGCATACAGCAGTCCTGCTATCGTTCGCAGTTCCTCATCCCCTATCGATTCCACGTCATCCGGGTCGGTCACGTAGAGAACGTTGGTGAGGAGGTTTACGTGGCTGTAGACGCTGTCCACGTACCTGCCGTTAAACGCGTAGTTGTAGGCCCTGGTTCCCACGTCCCTGAGCAGGAACCCCGCCAGGCACACGCAGGCCGAAAGCACCAGCCAGCCCGTCTTTTTGACCGTAACGCAGGCGTATGCTGACACGATCAGCCATAGTATGAACGTGAATATCATCTGGCTCCTGATGAGTGAAAGCAGCAGCGCCAGCAAAAAGCTCATCGCGAGGCTGCCGGGAGTGCGGTCCATGGCGGCCCGGTGGGTCCGGATCACAAACAGGTTAAATACCGGCAGCGCGATCGACTCGCTCATGATCGCAACCGACATGTGAACGTGAAGCTGCGAAAACACGGGCGTGATCACGTACGGCGCGATCACGAACCCGCAGACCGTCAAAGCACCGGTCAGCCCCAGTCCAAAGGTCCTGCGCGCGTAACGCACGTAGGCAAAAGACGAGATCACGCACAGGCAGCTCT
The DNA here is from genome assembly GCA_937916415.1 of uncultured Lachnospiraceae bacterium. GTDB lineage: Bacteria > Bacillota > Clostridia > Lachnospirales > Lachnospiraceae > XBB2008. The sequence continues at coordinate 11,561 of CALGGH010000020.1, read as the reverse complement.
GCAAAACTGATGCTGCCGTCAGGTAATGCTCCGGCATGACCGACCTCAGTGCCCACAGGAACGTCGGATACACCGGTTCGCGATGCACGTGCATCCGGATATACTGGTCCGAATCATTGTAGACCGGAGTGCCAAATGCAGCGAACAGTCCGAAAAAAAACAGGAGCAGGATTATGAGGACCGTCAGGTCGATCCTTTTTTCATCCGCAGAACGCCCCGCAGGGGCTTCTCCGGCTTCAGTTCGCGATTCTCTGCTCATATACATCCCCACTAACCAATTAATTATATTACAATGCGGACACCGTAGCAACAGAACTGATTTTTAGTGATTTTAACCTATTTTTTAAGTTTGTTTTTATGAAAGTTGTATGTTTTTTAACTTGTTTAATCTCCGGTCCGGCCTATAATGAAAACGTAACCCGGATGAAGGAACTCCGTCAGGAAGAGGCGGAACGCGGCAGGGGCCGCAAGGAGGTAAACATGAAAATACAGAACATTTCAGACATTGACGGATTTTTTAAGCAGATCGATCAGTGCAAGGGCAAGGTCGAGCTGGTAACGGACGAAGGCGACAGGCTTAACCTCAAGTCCAAGCTGTCACAGTACGTTTCGCTTGCCAAGATCTTCGCGGATAACAAGATCCCCGAGATGGAGCTCGTCGTATATGATCCCGAAGACACGATCCAGCTCATGAACTTCATGGCCGGCGACGCTTCCAAGGAGAACTGAAGTCAGCGTCCAAAGTAAACGGACTAACCAAACAGTTCCCTCTTGCGTTCGATCATTTCATCAATTCTATAAACGTAATTATCTATGTCCTTGGGGTTCTCGGCGCGCGTGATGCCGTCGGAACCCCTTACTTTTTTGGATATCGCGCCGGCGCCGAGTGCCACTATCGACTGCACTTCTTCCATGATCAGCACATTGTATGTGCACTCCTTGCCGGGCACGGAATAACCCACGTTTTCGAAATTGCCGGACATGTTCTTCTGCCGATACAGATAATAAGGCTTCATCCCCATCGCCGCGGCCGAGGCTGCTGCCAGGCTCATGGTCTCGTCAGTGTTCCTAAGCGCCTCGATCCCTATCTCGTCGAGTCTCTCGCGCAGCCTGGAAGCTCGCTTGATGGCCAGTGAATGCACGGTCAGCGAATCGGGCCTCATCTCCTCTGTCTGTCTCAGCGTATCGCTCACCTCATCAGTGCCCTCACCGGGAAGGCCGAGAATGACGTCCATGTTGACGTTGTCAAAGCCCAGTTCCCTGGCCAGGGCAAAAGCCTCCCTGACCTGTCCGGGCGTGGTCCTGCGTCCAATTACGTCCAGCGTCTTTTGCTGCATGGTCTGCGGATTGATCGATATGCGCGTCACTCCGTATCGCCTGATGATCTCCAGTTTCTCCCGGGTGATGGAATCCGGCCTGCCTGCTTCACAGGTAAACTCCAGCGAAGACTTCACGTCGATCCTGTCGGTCAGGTGTTTAAGCAGCCTCTCCAGCCTCTCATCATCCAAGCTGGTGGGAGTTCCGCCTCCGACATACACCGTTTCAGGTGCCCTGCCGCTGCTTTGGACGACCTCGTCGGCCACGTAATCAATTTCCTTAAAAAGGGCATTCAGGGATTCGTCGATCCGATCCTTCCATGCCTCATACGGATAGCTCGTAAATGAGCAGTACAGGCACCTGGTCGGGCAAAAGGGAACGTCCACGTACAGGCTGTAGCCCGCATCAAGGTCGAGTCCGGACATCATGTCCGCCTCGCGGTGGGCTATGTCCAGCGCCAGCCTCGATTTCTCCTCAGACACGCGGTGCCTGCCCTGCATGTACCCAAGCACCTCGTCATCCGAATCTCCCATCCTCATCCTGGTCATCGCGATCTTGGTGGGACGGACTCCGGTCAGGTTGCCCCACGGCAGCGTCCTTCCGGTCAGTTCACACATCAGGTCATAGAGAAACAGCTTAAATGAGTTCTTGGTGCCAAGCTCGGGATCCACGTCATACTCACGGGCCCGTCCCTCAACGATAACCCTGCCCTTCATCAGAGGGGATTGCAGGGCGTCCGCACTCTCCGCGCCATCAACACGTCCGCATACCGTCATGTAGGGCTTCAGTGACAGCAGGACCTGATCGCGCACGGGCACGCCGTCCTCGATAACCCTCACCTTGCGTTCAGGAAAAAAGGCCTTCAATATCGCGTTTAAGTCGTACTGAAGGCCCTGAATCTCAGAATGAACTATAAGATAATTGTCATAATTTTTGTCAGTCGTCATTTGTTCAGGCAGATATGCTGTTGCCGGTATATAGCTGATAATACTTGCCCTTTTGCTCTATCAGCTCGTCATGGGTTCCGCGTTCGATGATCCTGCCCTGTTCGAGGACCATGATGCAGTCACTGTTGCGGACGGTGCTGAGCCTGTGCGCGATCACGAAAGTGGTGCGTCCCTTCATCAGGGAGTCCATGCCCTCCTGCACGAGTCGCTCCGTACGCGTGTCTATCGAGGACGTTGCTTCGTCCAGGATCAGCACGGGAGGATCGGCCACCGCCGCCCTCGCGATCGCTATGAGCTGCCTCTGTCCCTGGCTTAAGTTTGCCCCGTTGCCGGTCAGCTGAGTGTCATAGCCGTCGGGGAGCATCGATATGAAGTTATGCGCGTTGGCCAGTTTGGCGGCCGCGATACACTCTTCGTCCGTGGCGTCCAGCTTGCCGTAGCGGATGTTGTCCATCACGGTGCCGGTGAACAGGCTGGTCTCCTGCAGCACGATGCCCAGGCTGTGCCTCAGGTCATCCTTTTTGATCTTGCCGATGTTGATGTCGTCATATCGGATCTTGCCGTCCTGTATGTCATAGAACCTGTTGATCAGGTTGGTAATGGTGGTCTTGCCCGCGCCGGTGGAGCCCACGAAGGCGATCTTCTGTCCGGGCTTGGCGAAGAGCTTAACGTCATGCAGCACCATCTTTTCGTCGGTATATCCGAAATCCACTCCGTCCATGGTGACCTTGCCCTCCATGCGCTGATAAGTGACGCTGCCGTCAGCGGCATGGGGATGCTTCCAGGCCCAGACTCCGGTACGCTCCTCACATTCCGTGAGGCTGCCGTCCTCATTCACGCGGGCGTTTACGAGGGTGACGTATCCTTCGTCCGTCTCAGGCTTTTCATCCAGCAGCTTAAATATCCTGTCCGCTCCGGCGAAGGCCATGATCACGGAGTTGAGCTGCTGCGAAACCTGGCTTATGGGCATGTTGATGCTCTTGGACAACGCCAGGAAAGCCACCAGCGTTCCGATGGTCACTCCGCCGACGTCGTTTATGGCCATGATGGCTCCGGCCACGGCCACTATGACGTAGCTCACGTTGCCGAGCTGTGCGTTGACGGGACCGAGAATGTTGGCATTTTTATTGGCATTTTCCGCGGAGTCCCTGAGTTCCTCGTTGAGCTTCGCAAAACCGGCCTTGGCCTTTTCCTCATGACAGAATACCTTGATGACCTTCTGTCCCTCCACCATCTCCTCTATGTATCCGTTCAGGGTGCCGATGTCCTTCTGCTGCTTGATGAAGTATTTGCCTGAGAGCGACACCAGCTTCTTGGTCGCCAGCATCATCACCGCTATCATGGCCAGGCTCAGCAGCGTAAGCAACGGACTGAGGGCTATCATGGTGCCAAGGACGCTTAAGATGGTTACCACGCTGGATATGAGCTGTATGACGCCCTGTGATATCATTTGCCTGAGCGTGTCGATGTCGTTGGTGTACATGGACATGACGTCGCCATGGGAATGCGTGTCAAAATACCTGATGGGCAGGCTCTGCATGTGCTCGAACATCTCCATGCGCAGATTGGACAGGGTGCCCTGTGTGACGTTAACCATGATCCTGGCCTGTCCGTAATTGCATATGATGCCTGCCACAAAGATGATCACCATCTGGCATATCCTGGAAGCCAGCAGCGAAAAGTCGGGATTGTCCTGTTCTATGAAGGGCACGATGTATACGTCTATCAGCTCCTTGGTAAACAGCTGGTACCTGATGTTGACGAAGGCGTTTACGCCGATGCAGACGAGCACCAGCAGGCAGTGGAGCCAGTATCCGGACAGTATCCTCCTGAAGAGCCTGGCAGATATCTCCCCTATGTTATCTATCTTGGGACGCTGGCCCATGGCTGCCATGTTGCGGCGTCCCATCTTGATCTCCTTAGGCTGTTGTTCTGCCATTATGCCACGCCCCCTTTCTCATCGAAGTCTCCGGACACTTTAGTCTGGCTCTCGTAAACCTCGCGGTATATCTCATTATTCTCCAGCAGTTCCTCGTGAGTGCCGAAGCCGTTGACCTCACCGTTCTCCAGTACTATTATCCTGTCCGAATCCTGTACGGACGAGATCCTCTGGGCTATGATGAATTTGGTCGTGCCGGGGATCTCCTCCCTGAACGCGCGCCTGATCCTCGCGTCGGTCGCCGTGTCCACCGCGCTGGTGGAATCATCCAGTATCAGTATCCTGGGTTTCTTGAGCAATGCCCTGGCTATGCACAGGCGCTGCTTCTGACCTCCGGAGACGTTGGTTCCGCCCTGCTCTATGTAAGTCTCGTATCCGTCAGGCATCTGAGAGATGAATTCATCGGCGCAGGCAAGCTTGCATGCCCTGATGCACTCCTCCTCGGTGGCATTCTCGTCTCCCCACCTCAGATTGTCCAGTATCGTTCCCGAAAAGAGCACGTTCTTCTGCAGGACCACGGACACGTTGTTTCTGAGCGTCTCGAGGTCATAAGTCCTCACGTCCTTGCCGCCGACCTTCACGCAGCCTTCCGTCACGTCATAAAGCCTGCTGATCAGGCTGACCAGCGAAGACTTGGAAGAACCGGTGCCTCCGATGATGCCTATGGTCTCTCCGGACTTTACGTGCAGGTTCACGTCCTTCAGCACCGGCCTGGTGCCGTCGGCATTGTACGAAAAGAACACATGCTCGAAGTCAACGGAACCGTCAGGCACGTCCATGTCCGGATTATCGGGATTCGTAAGGGCGGTCTCCTCTGAGAGTATCTCATATATTCGCCTTGCGCTGGCGCCGGACATCGTGATCATGACGAATATCATCGAAACCATCATCAGGCTGAAAAGTATTGCCATTATGTATGAGAGCAGCGTCGTCATCTCTCCCGTGGTCAGCTCTCCTGCCGATATCATGTGGGCTCCCATCCAGGCTATGCCCAGCACGCAGGAATACACGGCGGTCATCATGATGGGGCCGTTCAGTGCTATGTTGCTCTCCGCCTTGACGAAAAGCCTGTATATGTTTTCCGCGGCTGCGGTAAACTTCGTCTTCTCGTAGTCCTCCCTCACGAATGCCTTGACGACGCGGATCGCTGAGACGTTTTCCTGGACGGACTCATTCAGGGCGTCGTACTTTTTGAACACCTGCTCAAAAAGCTTCATCGTGGACTTGATGATCGCGAACAGGAAAATGCCCAGAAACAGGATGGCAACCACGAAAACCGAACTGATCCTGGCATTGATCATGAATGCTGCCACAAGCGCACAGATCAGCGTCATGGGCGCCCTCACGCACATCCTGATTACCATCTGAAAGGCATTTTGGAGGTTGGTGACGTCCGTGGTCATGCGCGTGACCAGCCCGGACGTAGAGAATTTGTCGATGTTCTTGAACGCAAAGGTCTGTATGTTATCATACATCGCCGTCCTGACGTTGGCGGCAAATCCCGCGGATGCCCTGGCTGCCAGCCTGCCCGCGGCCACGCCGAAGCTCAGGGACGCTATGGCCATTACTATCATGATGGCGCCGTATTTATAGACCTCGTTTAAGTTGCCCGGAGTTATGCCCTTGTCTATGATGCCTGCCATCATCATGGGCAGCAGCGTTTCCATCACCACTTCCAGTCCCGCCAGGATGGGCGTAAGTATGGATGCGGTCCTGAATTCGCGTAGGTATGACGTCAGTTTTTTAATCATTGCTCTCTTCTCTCATCTTACTTATTCATGGAATAGCTCAGTCCATGACCATAATCATATCATCAAAGCATAAACTCCATGTTAAGAGTCAATAAAAGGATTATGAAGTCTCTCGTATCCGATCGTGGTGGGGCCGCCGTGTCCCGGATAGACCTTGGTTTCGTCGGGCAGCTTCATCAGCTTGTCATTGATCGACCGTACCAGGGTGGGGCCCGATCCGGTAGGCAGGTCGCTCCTGCCTATGCTCTCCTGAAAAAGCGTGTCGCCGCTGATCAGCATTCCCGCTTCCTCCACGTAGAAGCAGCAGCTGCCGACGGTGTGCCCGGGAGTCGCGATCACCCTGAAGGTTATGTCGGATTCCGTGATGACGTCTCCGTCCCTAAAGTACTCATCCACCTTCACGACGTAGGGCCTGCCTGACTGCTCGCTCACGTTCGCCCTGGGATTCTCGCACAGGACCCTTTCTTCCTCGAGGGCATGCACCCTGCAGCCGGACAGTTCGCGCAGCTCGTTGCAGCCCCATATGTGATCAAAATGCGCATGCGTCAGGTATATCGATTTTACGCTGAATCCGCGTTCACCGAGTGCCTCAAAAATATAATGCCCCGTGTCGGCGGGGTCAAAGAATACGCAGTCGCCGCTGCCTTCCCTGTAGAGGAAATAACAGTTGGTCATTACCGGGCCAAGCTGCATGCGCCCTATCTTAACGTCTGCCATAAGTTCACCCCGTGGTCCTTTCTATGTCTATCACGCTCTCGACGTTCTTGATCTTGTCAAATACCCGGTCGAGTTCGTCACGCGACTTGATCTCGAAGCTAACGTTGAGCGTGGCCATGCCCTGCTTGGACGTACGGCAGTTTACGGACAGGATGTCGATGCCCTTTTCCGTAAGCACCCTGGAAATGTCGGCAAGCAGGCCGCTTCTGTTGTTTGCATATATGGATATCTCCGTCAGGTACTTTTCGCCGGCGGCGGTTTCGGGAGTGATCTGCCATTCGGCGTCTATGAGCCTGACCTGATCGGATAGCGGCAGGTTGATGATGTTGACGCAGTCGGTACGGTGTATTGAAACTCCCCTGCCCCTGGTGACGAATCCGACGATCTCGTCGCCCGGCACCGGCGAACAGCACTTGGAAAACCTGACCGCCACGTCATGTATGCCCTTGACCGTGATCGCGGAGCCATTGTTTCTCGGACGCATGGCGGCATGCTGTGCGCTCTGCGCCACCTGTTCGAGTATGTCTTCCTCGGTAGGGTTCTCCTTGTGATCCTCGTTATAATATTCCTGCAGCTTGGCAATGACCTGCCCTTCCTTGAGGGCTCCGTGTCCTATCGCCGCCAGCAGCGAATTCCAGTCGCTGAAGCCGTATCTGGAGATCACGCGGTTCATGTAGTTGGTCGTCATGACGTCGGACACGGAGACGTTCTTGGCCTTGATATACGCATTCAGGGCATCGCGACCCTTGATGATGTTGTCTTCCTTGAGTTCCTGCTTGAACCACTGGTTTATCTTGTTGCGCGCCTGTGCCGACCTGCAGATGGACAGCCAGTCACGGCTCGGTCCCTTGGCATTCTGGCTCGTGATGATCTCGACGCGGTCACCATTTTTGAGTTCATACTCTATCGGCACGATCTTGCCGTTGACCCTGGCTCCGATCATGCGGTTACCCACGGCCGAATGCACTGAATATGCGAAATCTATGGGCGTGGAGCCGGACGGAAGGTTCTTGACCTCTCCTCCGGGCGTGAAGCAGTACACGTGATCCGAGAACAGGTTCAGGTCGCTCTTTAACATTCCCATGAACTCCTGATTGTCCTGCGAATCCTGCTGCCATTCCAATATCTGCCTGAGCCAGGTCAGCTTTTCCTGCTCCGAATCGTCTATCCTCTTGCCGTCGGATGCGACCTTGTACTTCCAGTGGGCCGCGATGCCGTATTCGGCGGCCTTATGCATCTCATGGGTACGTATCTGCACCTCAAAGGGCTGTCCGGACGAACCGATCAGCGTCGTATGCAGCGACTGGTACATGTTGGCCTTGGGCATGGCGACGTAGTCCTTAAAACGCCCGGGGATAGGCTTGTACATCGCATGGATGACGCCCAGTGCGGCATAGCAGTCCTGGATGTTGTCAACGATGATCCTGACTGCAAACACGTCATATATCTGGTCAAGCGTCTTGTTCTGATTGCGCATCTTCTTGTAGATGCTGAAAAAGTGCTTGATGCGACCGCTCACCTGGGCATGTATGCCCGCGCTGATGACGTGTTCGCGAACCTCGTCCACTATGCCCTGTATGTACTTCTCGCGCTCTTCCTTATTGATGTCGATGCTGCTGACCAGGTCCATGTAGGCTTCCGGCTCAATGTACATCAGGGAGAGATCGTCCAGCTCGACCTTGATCTTGCTGATGCCGAGCCTCTGGGCTATGGGCGAATAAATGTCCAGCGTCTCCCTGGAAATGCGCTCCTGCGCCTCCGGAGGCTGATACTGCAGCGTCCTCATGTTGTGCAGCCTGTCCGCCAGCTTGATCAGGATCACGCGTATGTCCTTGGCCATGGCCAAAAACATCTTGCGCAGGTTCTCCGCCTGCATCTCAAAGCGGTCAACCTGGTGGTTGCTGCCGACGAACTGCAGCTTGTCCAGCTTGGTGACGCCGTCGACCAGGTTGGCCACGTCCTCGCCAAAATCGGCCGTCAGCTCGCTCATGGTCATGTCAGTGTCCTCAATGACGTCATGAAGCAGGCCGGCCACTATGGTCTCCTTGTCCAGCTCGAGGTCGGCCAGTATGATTGCCACGCTCAATGGATGGATGACGTATGGCTCGCCTGACTTGCGGATCTGTCCCTCGTGGCATCTGACTGCCGTGTTATATGCTTTATTTATCAGGGAAATGTCGTCAGAAGGATGATATTTGCGCACGCGCTCAATCAAGTCCCGATATAGTTCCTCTGGACTCTTAGATTCAGCTTCATGCTCCTCTGAACCGGGTATGGTAATGACACCGGCCCTATCAACGTCCGACATAGATGCACCTACTTCAAGCTGCGGAATAAAAAACCAAAAAACCGCAAAATCAAAATTCAGATGATCGTTCCAAAGTGCCGGACTCCTCAATCCGACCCTACAAGTATAACCAAAACAAGCCAAATAGTCAATAAAAGTGACTTTTAACTATCGTCCCAACCGTGATATAATAACCTGGCCGGAGATAGACAGGAGGCGATATGATCAACAATCTGCACGTTAAGAATCTGGCCTTGATAGACGAGGCCGACGTAAACTTCACCCCCGGACTGAACATATTGACGGGCGAAACCGGAGCCGGAAAATCGATAATCATCGGTTCTCTTGGCCTGTGCATGGGCGCCAGGGCCGACCTGACCGCGCTCAGGTCCGGCGAAACCTCGGGCAGCGTGGAACTTACCCTCACTCCGGACGATGATTCGGTCTACGGAATACTGGATGAAATGGGCATCGACCATGATGAGGAGGCCTGCATCATCAGGCGCCGCATCACCGAGTCGGGCTCTGACTGTCACGTCAACGGTCACAAGGTCACGCTCAAGGAACTCTCCCGCATCTGCTCGTCGATGATAGACATATGCGGCCAGCGTGAATCCGTAACCCTGCTCAAGGAATCATCACTCAGGAACCTGCTGGATGATTACGCCGAGGATGAACTGATCAGCGTGCTGGGGAAGCTGAATGACAAACACGCCGAATACTCCAAGGTCCTGCGCAGCCTTGACGAGGTGGAAACGGACGAATCCCTTCGCAAGAGAAAGGCGGACCTGGCCGAATACGAGATGAACGAGATAGAGGAAGCCGCCCTCATCGCCGGCGAGGACGATGAGCTGGAGGCAGCCTACCGCAGGCTGTCCAATGCCTCACGCATAAGCGAGTCCATGTCGGCCGTGGAGGGCCTGCTGGGCGGCGGCGAAGGTGCCGGCACCATGATATCCAGGGCACTGCGTGAGATAGCCTCCGTCAGCGATTATGATGAGGCGCTCTCTCCCATCAGGGACGCCCTCTCCGACCTCGAGGGCATGAGCCAGGATCTGATCCGCGACGTCAGGGCATACGTGGACGACGCCGAATATGATCCGGAGGAATTCTCCAGGATCACCGCCAGGCTTGACCTGATCAATCACCTGAAGAGCAAATATGGGGCCACCATTGAGGACGTATTGAAATACATGGATGAAAAAAGCGAGGAACTGGCCCGCCTGAATGATCAGGACGCGTACGTGTCGGCACTGAACGAACTCAGGGACCGGCTCTACGGCGAGATCATGGAACTGTGCATGCGGGTTCACGAGCTGAGGACCCGGGCCGCGGACGCCCTCGAGAATAGACTGATCGAAGAACTAAGGGACATGAACTTCCTGGAAGTGAGCCTGAGCATCAACGTGACGGCTGAACCGGATCGCTTCGGAGCCCAGGGCTACGATTCGGTGGATTTCATGATCTCCATGAATCCCGGCGAGGCCCCCAGGCCGCTTAGTTCCGTGGCCAGCGGCGGGGAACTCTCCCGCATCATGCTGGCGATCAAGTGCGTCACCGGGGACGCCGACGGCATAGGCACGCTGGTTTTTGACGAAATAGACACCGGCATATCAGGAGTCACTTCCCTAAAGACCGGCGAAAAGCTGCACTCGCTGTCTAAGTCCCATCAGGTCATATGCATAACCCATCAGGCCCAGGTCGCGGCACAGGCCGACACGCATTTTATGATATCCAAGTCCGTACAGGGAGACCGCACTTATACAGCAGTGACTCCCCTCGACCGTGAGGGAATGATAGACGAATTGGTGCGCATGATGGGTGCCGGAGACAACTCTTCGGCCGCCAGGAGCGCCGCGGAGGAATTAAAAAACGGGGCGATTGCTTAAATCGGTTTCAGCTTCTCATGCAGGATGCTTAGGAAGCTGTCCTGACTCAGCTTGACGAGCCTGGTCACCTTCTCCGACCTGCGTATGGTCACGCTGTCTCCCCTGTCTATCATCTGAGGCTCGCGTCCGTCAAACTGCACGGCCACTCCGGACCTGCAGAGCGCAGGTATCCTCACCACTATCTCATCCTCCGGCCTTAACACGATGCTTCTCGTGTTTAACGTATGCGGACATATGGGCGTCAGGACGATGGTCCTGGCACCGGGTTCCACTATGGGGCCGCCCGCGGACAGGTTGTATCCGGTGCTGCCGGTAGGGGTTGACACGACCAGTCCGTCAGCCGAGTATCCGTTCAGGAACTCGCCGTTAACGATTATTTCGTACCTGATCAGGCAGAGCGCTCCGTATCCGGTGATGACTATGTCATTGAGGCAGTGATCCTCCGTCACGCGGCCGTCAGCATTTATCACGCCCCAGAGCATCATCCTGTCCTCGACCACGTAATCGTCACCTATCAGCCTGACTATGTCAGGTTCTATGGTCTCCAGGTCAGACTCGGCCAGATACCCCAGGTTGCCGATGTTGATGCCAAGCAGCGGTATGCCCCTGCCCAGCAGGTCTCCGGCGGCCCTGAGCATCGTGCCGTCCCCGCCCAGCACCATGGCTATCTGAGCGTCATCAGGCGGATTATGTCCAAAGGTCACGGCATCGGCT
>CALGGH010000019.1 GCA_937916415.1 uncultured Lachnospiraceae bacterium | reverse complement strand
CCTATGCCTACTGGGCATCGAAATATCCCGACCACGTGGTGGTGAAGCGGGAGGGCAAGTTTTGGACCTGCAGGGGAGAGTCCGCTGAAACCGTCTCATATCTCCTGGGCCTTAACCTGGGCGGCAAACCGGACAACCCCATGACGGGCACGCCCAAACTGGAATCCATAACCGAAGGCCTCAAAGAGAACTCCGTCAGCTTCATTGTGGTGGACGGGGGTGAGATCATCGAAAGAGAAGATTATTAACGTTGATCACGGCATTAAGTCCGTACCTTTACCAATGTCATTAATTGATGAGCATTGTCATTCTGAGCGGAGCGAAGAATCCCACAAATAAGATCCCTCGCTAAATCATGGTAAACGAAACCGTCCCGATCTTGTTGAAAAGCCTGTTGAGAAAATCTCACCGAAACCGTATAGTGAAATCATGAGGTTTTGCGGAGGAGGAGCGAGACATGGACGTTCAGCACAGAAAAGTACGTAAAAGGATCCGTTTCATGGACAATAACGATCAGCCGCTGGCGAACGTGCAGATAGGCATTCATCAACAGGATCATGAATTCCTTTTTGGATGCGGAGGCTTTGATTTCATTCCCTTCGTTACGCAGGGCGGCGAGTCCTGGCAGCAGATCACTGACAGCTGGCTTGAGATTTTTAATTTTGCCACGCTCCCCTTTTACTGGGGAGGATATGAGCCGACGGAAGGCAAGCCGAACAGGGACGTGCTCATGAAGACGGCGCAGTACCTGGGGGACAGGGGAGTTCGGGTGAAAGGCCATCCGCTGTGCTGGCATACGGTGTGCGCTGACTGGCTCATGCAGTATGACAATGCCACGATCCTGATCAGGCAGCTGGAGAGGATCGACAGGGAAGTGACGGGCTTTAAGGGCGTCATCGACATGTGGGACGTGATCAACGAGGTCGTCATCATGCCGATCTTCGACAAATATGATAACGCTGTCACGAGGATATGTAAGGAAAAGGGACGCGTCGGACTGATCAGGGAGGTTTTCAAACAGGCGCACGAGAGTAATCCCGACGCTGTATTGCTCCTTAATGATTTCAATACGTCCATCGATTACGAGATACTGATCGACGGCTGCCTGAACGCCGGAGTGCCGATAAGCGCCATCGGCATCCAGTCGCATCAGCATCAGGGATACTGGGGCAAGGAAAAGCTCATGGAGGTCCTGGACAGGTTTTCAAGTTTCGGACTTCCGATTCATTTTACTGAGAACACGCTGATCTCCGGCGAGATCATGCCGTCTCACGTCGAGGATCTCAACGAATGGCAGGTGGAAGAGTGGCCCACGACTCCCGAAGGGGAGGAACGCCAGGCAAGGGAGATCGAGGAAATGTACAGGATACTTTTCTCGCATCCGCTCGTGCAGGCGATCACCACATGGGATTTCAAGGATGGGGCGTGGCTGAAGGCTCCGAGCGGATTCCTCAGGCAGGACAATTCGCGCAAGCCTTCGTTTGACATGCTCAAAAAACTGGTCAGGCAGGAATGGTGGACGGACGTGACGGTGATGACCGATGAAGACGGCTGGGCTGACGTAGAGGCATTCAAGGGCAGGTACGACATAACGGCAGGAGAAATGACGGCTGAGGCGCATTTCACGGATGACGAGGAAGAAAAAATGACACTCGGGGACGGAGTCAAAGCGTCATAATTCAATCAGTGCGTACTCCCGCGTTTACGGACAGGAGAATGGTAATATGTTTTGGTACAGTATCGTCATGGTATTGATCGGCATCACGTATCTGACCGTTCTCGAGCTTTCCAAAAACATGATCATCGGATGGATCATCGGCGTCCTTGCAGTGGCCGCAATGATCATATGGCGCAGGCTTTATTACCGCAGGGAGGACGGGGACTGAACCTGCCCAGGCATCTGGCGGAGCATATCTACATGTACGGCGGAGAGTCAGTGCGGGTCAGGTTCAGGATGGCTGAAAACGACCTTGACCACGTCGTGGACTGGTTCGGCACTGACGTCAGGGTCAAGGACCTTGGAGACGATCAGCTGGAGGTCAGCGTCACGTGCAACCGTCAGGCCTTCAAATACTGGGCGATACAGTACGGCACGGTGATAGAGGTGACGGAGCCCCCGGACCTGCGCCGGGAAGTGGCTGAAGCCATCGCAGAGATGCATCACAAGTATCAAAAAAATGAGGAATCCAAATGAGGCACGTAATTGAAAATGAATGCATAAGGTGTGAGATCGACACGCACGGAGCGGAGCTTAAGAGCCTGGTGAGAAAAAGCGATGGCAGCGAAGTCATGTGGAGCGCTGATCCCGCATACTGGAACAGGACGTCACCGGTGCTTTTTCCCTTCGTGGGCGGAGTTAGGGACAAGAAGTACCGCCACGAGGGCAGGGTGTATGAGATGGGCCAGCATGGTTTTGCCAGGGACATGGAATTTACCCTGGATTCCAAGGAGGTTCAGGAAATATGGCATTCACTCACCGATACGCCCGAATCCCTGGAGAAGTATCCATATGCCTTTAGGCTCAGGATCGGCTATAAGCTCGAAAATGCATCCGTCACGGTCACGTGGGCCGTGGATAACTTAAGTGACTCCAAGATGTGGTTTGCGATCGGAGCCCATCCCGGATTTGCCGTTCCGCGGCTGGAGGGACATGCATTCATGATATATGACGGATCCGGCGATCCGGTCGAAAGAATCATCAACCGGGTGTTCGGACGGGGAGGATGCGTGACCGACGTGACGGAAGAGATAGCCACGCCCGGGGGAAGGCTTGAGATATCGGAGAGCCTGTTTGACAATGACGCGCTGGTTCTTGAAAACGGTCAGGCAGGCAAGGTCGAGCTGGTGGACTCATCCGGCACTAAGGCAGTGAGCGTGACGTTTGACGCGCCCCTCGTGGGACTATGGTCGCCGCCGCACAAGAACGCACCGTTCGTGTGCATAGAACCCTGGTACGGCAGATGCGACTCTGAAACCTTTGACGGGGAGCTGGCTGATCGCGATCATGAGCAGGGCCTTGAACCCGGCGAAAGCTTCAGGGCAGAGTACGTGATCAGTGTTTGAGTCATTAGTGAAACGAAAGAAATATGATTTAACTAAGGAACTGTCACGAAATAACTTGAGCATATTGCGCAGGATGAATTCGCAGAAGCCAGACGGAGGAAGGAGTCGATGCGGGCATCGACGACTGACGACAACGACGCTTCTGTGAATCCAGACAAGCAAAAAGGCAAGATTATTTCGTGACAGTTCCTAAGAATTTGAATTAACGGATAATATGATTTATTAGTGAAATGGAGGACGTGAGATCATGAAGATGGGCATACTTGGAGCAGGAGGGATCGCCGGAGTGATGGCGACGACCGTGGCCGGGATGGACGAGGCTGAAAACTACGCCATCGCATCCAGGGACTTGGAGAAGGCACGCGCCTTTGCGGACAAATACGGCGTGGCCAAGGCATATGGCAGCTATGAGGACATGCTGGATGATCCGGAGGTTGAGCTCGTGTACGTGGCACTGCCTCATTCACATCATCACCAGTGGACGATCGAGGCCCTGAACGCCGGCAAGCACGTGCTGTGCGAAAAAGCTTTTGCCGTGAACGAAAAGCAGGCCCGTGAGATGATCGAGGCTTCGGAAAAGACAGGCAGGCTGCTGGCCGAGGCGATATGGACCAGGTACATGCCCTCCAGGCGCATGATCACCGAGATCGTGGAGAGGGGCGACATAGGCAGGCTAAGGACCATATCCGCCAACCTGGGATACAGGATCGACATGAATGAGAGGCTCGTCCGTCCGGAACTGGCCGGAGGAGCGCTGCTTGACCTTACCGTATATCCGCTGAACTTCGCGAGCATGGTATGGGGAGACGACATTAGGAGGATGGCGGCTTCCTGCGTGATGACCGACACCGGCGTTGACGGCCAGGACACGGTGATGGCAGAGTATCAGGATGACCGCATGGCCAGCTTGTTTACCACGATATTTACGCCCACGAACCGCATGGGACTCATATGCGGCACAGAGGGCTTCATTGAGGTGCAGAACATCAACAATCCGGAGCAGATACGCGTATACGCGCCGGGACCCAAAGGCCCTGAACTGAAGGCCTGCCTGGACGTGCCGGAACAGATAACCGGATATGAGTATGAGGTGCGCTCCTGCATCAAGGCCATCGGAGAGGGCAGGATCGAATGCCCTGAGATGCCTCATTCCGAGACGATACAGATCATGTGTCAGATGGATGAGATACGCAGGCAGTTCGGCATCACGTACCCTTTCGAATGAAGCTGCGTGAAGAAGTAAAAGTGCATGAATGATAGAAAGTGCATGAATGATAGAAAGTGCATGAATGATAGAAAGTGCATGAATGAGATTAAAGTGCATGCACAAAACTTCATGAATGAGATGAAGGTGCGTGCACGAAGCAGCATGCACGAATCAACATACACGAAAGTGCATGCACGAAACTGCATGAATGAAATGATACAGCATGGAAGACAATGAACGCATGCCGTCGATTTCGGTCGGCATCCTGGCCGGCGGCAAGAGCAGCCGGATGGGAACCAACAAGGCACTTCTCGAGATAGAGAACGAGAGCATGTTATCAAGGCTTTGCCACGAGTTTGATGACTTCGGCGAGGTCCTGGTTTCATGCGCCCATGCAAATGATTATGCAGACCTGGGCGTGCCGCTTGTTGCCGACGTTAACCGTGAGATCGGACCGATCGAGGGCATCAGGCGCGTTCTCGCCGAGGCGTCGGGTGAGTTCGTTTTCATCTGCGCGGCAGATATGCCATTTATCACAAAGGATCTCGCGAGATACCTTGCTTCCTTTATTTCCTCCGATTATGACTGCTACGTTGCAGCAGACGAGGATCACGTGCATCCGCTGTGCGCGATATATCGGAGGAGCGTTCTCGAACACGTGGAGAGGATGGTGGCCGAGGGCAGGTTCCGCATAAGGGACCTGTTCCGCCTGGTTTCGGTCAAGTACGTGAACCTGGCCGATTCGCGTTTTGACAAGCGGGTGGTCAGGAACGTAAACACGCGCGAGGATTACGTTCAGGTGTTTAAGCCGTTCGTCCTTTGCGTCAGCGGATACTCGGACAGCGGCAAGACCTTTTTGATAGAAAGACTGGTAAACGAGTTCATCGAGGCAGGCTTTTCGGTTGGAACGTGCAAACATGACGGACACGATGCCTATGAGGACCTGCCCGGCAGCGACACGTACAGATTCATTCGGGCAGGCGCATCCGTAGTCTCGATTTTTTCGGACACGAGGTTTTCAATCCACGTGAACGAGCCGCCGGGATGTGGCAAGACCGCCTCCGTAAGGGAACTGATACGCCGGATGACGGACGTGCAGAATCCGCCGGACTTCGTGATAGTGGAAGGCCTGAAGGATTCCGACGTACCCAAGGTCGTGATCATCAGGGAATCTGACGACTGGCCTGACCCGAACCTGCGTGGTCCGTACGTATGCATGGCAACCGATCACATATCCCAGACACAGACAGACTGTCCGGTTTACGGACGGGATGACGTCAGGGGTATTTTTTTGTGCGTTTTGGAATATTTTAACGTGTGGAGATCAGGATGAAACAGATCAAGACAACCGAAGCCGTCGGGCACGTGCTGTGCCACGACGTAACTCGGATAATCCCCGGAGAAATGAAGGGACCCGTGTTCAAAAAGGGACACGTGATCACCGAGGAGGACGTCCCCGTCCTGCTGTCGGCCGGCAAGGAAAACCTCTACGTCTGGGAAAAGAAGGAAGGCATCCTGCACGAGGACGAAGCGGCAGCGATCCTGCGGGCCATATGCATTGGAGAACTGTCGGAAGAGTTCGACGCATCCGAGCCGTCGGAGGGCAAGATCACCATAACGGCCCGCATGGACGGCCTGCTCAAGATCAATGCGGAGGGCCTGAATGCAGTCAATTCCCTCGGGGAGATGATGATCGCGACGATACACGGCAACTTCCCGGTGAAAAAGGGTGACAGGCTGGCGGCAACGCGCATCATACCGCTGGTCATCGAGGAGGAAAAGATGCTGCGGGCAAAAGACGCAGCAGGGAGCGAACCCTTGCTCAGGATCATGCCGATACGCGGGCTCAGGACAGGCATAGTCACCACAGGAAATGAGGTTTATCATGGCAGGATCAAGGACGCGTTCGGCCCCGTGCTCAGGTCTAAGCTGGCGGAATACGCTTCCGAGGTCATGGATCAGGTGATGCTGCCCGACGACAAGGCAGGCATCACGCAGGCTGTGCTTGACTTTGCAGACAGGGGAGCGGAGATGATCCTCGTCAGCGGCGGCAAGAGCGTCGACCCGGATGACCAGACTCCGGGCGCGATCCGTGACACCGGAGCCGACGTTATATGCTATGGCGCACCGGTGCTGCCGGGGGCGATGATGCTCGTCTCGTATCTCGAACGTGACGGCAGGACGATTCCGGTGCTTGGGCTTCCGGGCTGCATCATGTATGCGAGCAGGACCATATTTGACCTGCTGCTGCCGCGGATTCTGGCCGGCGAGAGGCTTCAGGCAGGGGACTTGACGGGACTCGGCGAGGGCGGACTGTGCCTGAACTGTGAGACTTGTACCTTTCCGCATTGCGGATTTGGGAAATGATGGCACTGATCGACGCATCATCCTGATAGGCGCAGCACCCTGATCGGTGCATTACCCTGATCGACGCATCATCCTGATAGGCGCAGCACACTGATCGGTGCAGCACACTGATCGGTGCAGCGAAGCGCAGAATCAATGAAGCACGGAATCAATGAAGTGCAGAATGGATGAAGCACGGAATCAATGAAGCGCAGAATGGATGAAGCGCGGAATCAATGAAGCGCAGAATGGATGAAGCGCGGAATCAATGAAGCATTGAATGGATGAAGCGCGGAATCAAATTGGAGAAAAGAAAATGAATGGACTTACTCACGTCAATGAACGCGGAGACGCGGTGATGGTGGACGTATCCAATAAGGAAATCACGGACAGGCATGCCGTGGCAACGGGCGAGATAATCATGAGCAGGGAGGCCCATGAAGCCATATACGGCATGACGGCGCCGAAGGGCGACGTGCTGGGAACGGCCAGGATAGCCGGCATCATGGCTGCCAAAAGGACGCCTGAACTGATACCGCTTTGCCATGCGCTGTCATTAAGCAGCGTCACGGTGGATTTAGAACCCCTGCCCGAAACAGGCACGGCCACGGCCGGCATCAGGTGCATCTGCAGGGTGTCGCTCTCAGGCAGGACGGGCGCGGAGATGGAAGCCCTGACGGGAGTCAGCGTTGCGCTGCTCACGATATATGACATGTGCAAGGCCATTGACAGGGGCATGGAGATCGGCGGCATCTGCCTCCTTGAAAAGGACGGCGGCAAAAGCGGCCGGTACGAGAGGAAAACAGACAAATGAAGGGAAATAGTCAAATGAAGAAAAATAGAATGATTAGTACAGTTATGTTAACCGTTTGCATAATCTGCCTTCTGGCAGGCTGCGGATCGTCAAATACGGACGGCAGCAAGTCTGCCCGGGGTTCAACGGGGGAAGTGGTAGTGCTTGCCGCAGCATCCCTGACGGACGCATGCGGAGAACTGGAAAAGACGTACGAGGCACGGCATGAGGGGGTCGACCTGCTTTTTTCCTTTGCCGGTTCAGGAGCCCTGCAGGCTCAGATCGAGGAGGGAACCAAGGCCGACCTGTTTTTTTCGGCGGACGTCAAGCAGATGGACGCGCTTAGGGATGAGGGCCTGGTTGATGAAGGCTCCATAGTGAACCTGCTGGAAAACAAGCTCGTCATGGTAGTTCCGGCTGGCGGCGGAGCGGACCTGACATCCTTTGAGGACGCGGCAACGGATAAGGTAAGCATGATAGGCATAGGAGAACCCGAGAGCGTGCCTGCGGGCAAGTATGCCATGGAGGTGTTCGATTACCTGGGCATAGCCGATGAGGTAACTGCCAAGGCCAACTATGGTTCCGACGTGCGCACGGTGCTTAGCTGGGTCGAGGAAGGCGTCGTGGACTGCGGAGTGGTGTATCAGACCGATGCCATCAGCACGGACAAGGTAAGGATCGTTGCCATGGCTCCGGAGGGCTCCATGCGCAGGGTGATCTATCCCGCAGGGATCGTGAAGGCGGGCGAGAATCCGGAAGCGGCCGGGGAACTGCTGACATTCCTCGGTTCTGATGAAGCCATGAGTGTATTTGAAAAATACGGGTTTGCGGAGGCGCAATGAGACAATGGACGTTTCTCCGCTTTGGATAACATGCAAGGTCGCGTTCATGTCCACGATGGTGACGACGCTGCTTGCGGTTCCGACAGCCTATAGGATCACCGGGATGAAAATGGGGCGTCACGTGCTTGACGTGTTGCTTTCGCTGCCGCTCGTGCTGCCCCCGACCGTCGTGGGATTCTTTTTGCTCGTGGCGTTTGGATACAATTCGTGGCTTGGACGATTGTGTGAGGTACTCAAATTTGACATGGTTTTTACGGTTCGGGGTGCAGTGCTGGCAGCCACGGTCGTATCATTTCCGATCACCTACAGGACGGCACGGGCCGCCTTTGACCAGATCGATCCTGACCTGGTGGACGCAGCGCGGCTGATCGGATACGACGGACTCAAGCTTTTTTTGAAAGTGAGCGTGCCTCTGGCATTTCATGAACTTGCCACCGGCGTGATACTGGCTTTTGCGAGGGCAATCGGAGAGTTTGGCGCCACCATCATGATCGCGGGCAACGTACCGGGACGCACCAGGACCATGTCCGTGGCGGTGTACACCGCCATGCAGGGCGGCAACAGGGCACTGGCGTATGCCTGGACGGCCATCATCCTGTGCCTTTCGTTCATCGTATTGTTGCTGCTCGATTTCTTTGCATCCGGGCAGTATGGACGTGACTGAACGGGGTTACGATGGGCTGCATGCCGCTTGGCATCATGCGTAGTAAGGACGGCGTGCCGGCAGCAAGGCAGCGTGCGGAGGCAGGACGGTGCAGCGCAGGGCCGTCACGATTTGAGGATCCGGCTTTTTGCCTGAAATTAATGGGAGATTTGAATCATGACTGACGGCTTGGGCCGTGAGATCACTTACCTGAGAATATCGATAACCGATCTGTGCAACCTGCGGTGCATTTACTGCATGCCGGAGGACGGCATAACGCGGCTTCGTCACGAGGACGTCCTCTCCTTCGAGGAGATCGCGCGTCTGACCGGCATCCTGGCAGGCATGGGCATCAGTAAGGTCAGGCTGACCGGAGGAGAGCCGCTCGTCAGGCGAGGCATGACGACGCTTGTGGGCATGCTGGGAGACCTGCCGGGCATAGACGGCCTGCACCTGACGACCAACGGCATATTGCTGAAGGAGCGTGCACGGGACTTAAAGGCAGCGGGCTTATGTGGCGTGAACGTGAGCCTTGACACTCTTGATGCGGATAAGTTTGGCAGGATGTCCAGGGGAGGAAGCCTGCGTGCCGTGATCGACGGGATCGACGAGGCATTGATGGCGGGACTTACGGTAAAGCTTAACTGCGTGCCGGTAAGGGGGCATAACGAAGAAGATCTGATACCGTTGTGCGAATTTGCCTCCGGCAGGGGCATCAGCCTGAGATTCATCGAACTCATGCCGCTGGGCGAGGCCACGGCGTATGAGGGCGTGGGAACCGACGGGATCAGGCAGGTCCTTTCGGACAGGTTTGGCGAAGGCACGCCTCTGGAGCCGGACGGCGGGCCTGCGGCATATTATGACTACGGAGGCATGCGCATCGGGTTCATCCGGCCGATCTCGGACTGCTTCTGCCCGGCCTGCAACCGGATCAGGCTGACGGCTGACGGATACCTGAAGCTCTGCCTGCATCATTTGGCCGGCATCGACCTGAGGGCTCCGCTGCGGGACGGATCGGATGACGATCAGGTCAGGTCCCTGATCAAAAGCACCATGCAAAGGAAGCCCTCCTCGCACGACTTTGCCGCCGGAGTTCAGGATCCGGACGCGCGCAGGATGGTACAGATAGGAGGATGAATCACCGGACGGACCGGGGCCGCGTACTGCGGCAGTGTCCCGGAGAGCTGCGGAATGGTTCGGACAGGCGGATGAGACCCGCCGGGAGGTACGTAACATGGGACTGATAAAAGCCGTATGCATCAGCGAAAAAAAGGGAACGGTCAAAAAGGACGTGGGCGAGTGCAGGATCATCCGGGACTTCGGTATGGAAAATGACGCTCATGCCGGCAGCGGCAGGCAGGTGAGCCTGCTGGCGGAGGAGAGCGTCGACGCCTTCAGGCAAAAGACGGAGGGAAAGGTCGACCTTCCGCCCGGAGTGTTTGGCGAAAACCTGCTTACCACGGGGATCAGGTATATCGAGCTGCCGCTCGGGACCAGGTTTAAGTGCGGTGACGTGATCCTTGAACTCATGCAGATCGGCAAGACCTGCCACAGCGGCTGCGAGATATCCGGGATCGCGGGTGAGTGCATCATGCCCAGGGAAGGCGTCTTTGCCAGGGTGATCGCCGGAGGAGTCGTCAGACGCGGAGATGAGATAAGCATTATCCCGCAGGCTGACCGTGCGCTGACTGCGGCGGTGATGACCGTCAGCGACAGGTCATTTAACGGACAAAGGGAGGACCTAAGCGGGCCGGCCCTTTGTGACGAACTTAGGAAAGCCGGATATGAGGTGACGGAAACCGTGCTCGTTCCGGACGAACAGGGCATGATCGAGGCCGAGCTGATCAGGCTGTGCGATCAGGCCGGGCCGGACGTTATATTTACCACCGGGGGCACCGGATTTGCCATGCGTGACAGGACGCCTGAGGCTACGATGGCGGTGGCTGACCGTCACGTGCCCGGCATCGCGGAGGTCATCAGGGCCGGGAGCATGAAGATCACGCCCGGGGCAATGCTCAGCCGGGCGGAGAGCGCGATAAGGGGCAGGACGCTCATCATCAATCTCCCCGGATCGCCTAAGGCAGTCAGGGAATCGCTTGGATTCGTGCTGCCGGGACTGGAGCATGGACTGCTGATCCTGCGCGGTGAGGCTGACGGGTAGGAGCCATGAACGATGCCATGCTGATCAAAAACAATTTCCATGAATCCGAGGTTCCCGCCGCGCCGGCTGCGGGCAGCGTCATTCATAGGGCGGACGGAAGCACGGAGCACGTAAGCGGCCCGGTGATAGCGGAGCACTTCATTGAGATATCCGTTAACGGCCGGCTTGTGGCCAGGCTGACATGCACGCCGCGCGACCTGACCGGGCTCGTCCTGGGCCGGCTCCTCACCGAGGGGATCATAGACGGGACGGAGGACGTGAGGCGGATTTTCATATGCGGTCGCGGCGACATAGCCGAGGTGGAGCTGAGCCGCGAGGCGGAATTTGACGATGCACTGTTCGCGGAGCCGACCTGCTGCACGGGCAGCAGGCAGTTTTTGACCAAAAAGGGAGGGCGCAGTCTTGAGCGCCTAGGCGGAAAAGCCGTCAGAGGCGGCGTGGATCCGTCAGCCGTCTTTGAGCTGGCCGGGCGGTTCGCCGAGGATTCCAGGCTGCATGCCTCCACCGGCGGCACCCACAGCTGCATCCTGCGCGCTCCTGACGGATCGATTCACCGGTATGAGGACGTGAGCAGGCACAATGCCCTTGACAAGGCCGTTGGCTGCATGCTGCTGCAGGACTACGAGCCTTCGGGCTGCATGCTTTTCACCTCCGGAAGGGTGGCTGCGGACATGGCCGTCAAGGCCATCGCCTCGGGGATTCCCGTGCTGATCAGCAAGGCGGTGCCCACCGATGAGGCACTGAGGCTTGCGCGAGATCACGGACTTACGCTCATCGCCAGGGCATGGCCCGACTCGTACGTAACCTATGAATCATAGGAAATGGACATCGTGAAAGCCGGCACCGTGAATGCCGGGAAAGTAAATGGCGGAGATAAATGCCGTGGACGTGAATGCCGGGAAAGTGAATGGCGGAGATAAATGCCGTGGACGTGAAAATATGGGACTGGATATTTAGGAACATGGACACCGTGGACGTGACGATCAAAAATGGATAATGATTGGTGAAACGTGTTTTTTTGACTTCAGTTGTGATATCATTTTGAAAAGATAAACTGACATGACACATGGTTGGAGATCACGATATAGTCATGGATGAAATGACAAACAGCTTAATGAATTCTGAAGAGGCACTCAGATATCTGGGCCTGGATGACGTGATGGAGTTAAAGTATGATTCGGCATCAGACAGGCTTATTCTTTTTGAGATACAGCCGGACAAAACCGTATATGACGGGACGCTCGCGGACTGGATAGCGCAGATGCGGGATGAGGTGGAGAAAGACAGGGAAGCGGAGTTTCGCCGGTTCTGTGCCCAGCTTGAAATGGGCATGGGCGAATCCGGTCACAGGCTCGAGATGAGGGATTCGGTCTGGAGGATCCGGTGCAATGCCATGCAGGATGAAGCGGGCAATCGGGTCATTTACGGAGTGATCAGGAGTGAGATCAGGCGGGCTTTTGGAGACATCAGGTACAACAGGGCTTCCGACAAGGATGCCATGCTGGACATGCTCAGCAAGGCTGCCATCACTGAATTTGCGCAGCGTGTGATCGCACGTGAGGACTGCCCCACGACGTACGTCGTCATTTTTGACCTGGATCATTTCAAGATGGTCAACGACAATTACGGGCACATGTTCGGTGACGAAGTGCTCATCAACGTCACCGGCATAATCAACAGGGCAGTGGGCAATCACGGCGTCGTAGGCAGGCTCGGCGGCGATGAGATCATGATCGTCACCAAGGGCATATCGGACAAGGCTGAGCTTCGTCCCATCCTGCGTGAGATAAGGGTGAACGTCGAGGCGGCATATGCCGGCAAGCTGGACAACGTCTCCCTGACCTGTT
>CALGGH010000018.1 GCA_937916415.1 uncultured Lachnospiraceae bacterium | reverse complement strand
TCTTTCCCTACACGACGCTCTTCCGATCTAGTACTTATGACATCATCAACGGATCTTCCGGTAACGAGCTTTGCGACGCCCTGAGTGTTGCCGTTGCATCCGCCGGTAAACTGAACCGATTTTATGACGTCTCCATCGAGCTCTACCTCGATGGCCTTTGAACAAACTCCCTGAGGCTTATAGATCATTTATCTCCTCTCTTTCTGACCACGCTGTAATTAACCTCCGGCGCAGGATCCCTGGAATATAGGATCTTGAGCAGGATCGGCGTGCATATCGACGATACTATGATGAGCAGTATCACCGAAGTAAAGTAAACCGAAGTGATGTACCCTTCAGAAAGGCCTTTTTGGGCCACTATCAGGGCAACCTCGCCGCGCGTCATCATTCCTATGCCTATCTTAAGTGAATCATGCGACGAAAACCTGCAGGCCAGGCTCATCAATCCGCAGCCCACTATCTTGCATATGATGGCCACCGCCACGAATGCCAGCGAGAACCACAATATGCCCACGTTCATGTTGTCCAGATTGGTCTTGATGCCAATGCTGGCAAAAAATATCGGCCCGAAAAGCATGTACGAGTTGATGTCTATCTTCTCGTCCACGTAGTGAGAGTCCTGTATGGAGCAAAGTATTATGCCCGCCACGTATGCTCCGGTGATGTCGGCTATGCCAAAAAACTGCTCAGCTACGTATGACAGTGAAAAACAGAGCGCAAGAGCCGCTATCGGAACCCTTCTGGTATGGGGATACTTCTTGTCGACCCAGGCAAATATCTTGTAGCAGACGAAGCCGACTCCGATTGCCAGCGCGAAGAAAAGGAGCGTTGACAAAAGGATCGATCCTATGCCTGAATCCGCTTTTTTGAATCCGATTACCACCGTCAGTACCACGATGCCGATCACGTCGTCTATTATCGCCGCACTGACTATGGTCGTGCCGACTTCGCCGGACAGCTTGCCCATCTCCTTGAGCGATGAAACCGTGATGCTCACGCTGGTCGCAGTCATTATCGTGCCGATGAACACAGCCTTGTAAAACTCCATGTCTCCCCAGGGCGCAAACCCATAGAAGCACATGTACATGAGCGTCCCTCCGGCCAGCGGCACGAAAACTCCCGCCGTAGCTATGAGAGCCGCCTTCGGTCCAAGCTTGATCAGCTGCTTTAGGTCCGTCTCGAGTCCGGCCGAAAACATTAACAGTATGACGCCGATCTCAGCCATCTGACTGAGGAAATCCGTCTGCGTGACGAATCCTAATACGCTGGGTCCTATCAGGAGTCCCGCCACTATCTCGCCAACCACCTGAGGTGCCCTGAGCTTACGCGCCAGGATTCCGAAGAACTTGGCAAATATTATGATTATCGCTAAATCTTTGAGTATCGAGTAAGTTTCCATGAGTCTTAAGCTAAGGACATGCGATCAATCCTCGGAATCATCTTCAACAGGATACGTCACGTCCTCGTCGTCATCCACGATCGTTTCGGATTCGGGAATGTCCTCCATGGCGTCCTCGACTTCATCATATTCCTTGGAGCCGTCGCTGACCTTTTCCCTGACCTTCGCGATCTTGACCACCTTGATGTCATCATCGAGGTTGATCAGCTTCACTCCGGAGGTGATGCGTCCGAGGGTGTTGACGTCTTCCATCGGTATCTGTATGATCGTGCCGGCATTTGTTATCAGCATCAGCTCATGATCGTCATTTACGGCCTTGACTCCAACCACATATCCGGTCTTGTCCGTGATCTTGTAACACTTTAATCCCTTGCCGCCTCGTCTCTGCAGCGTAAACTCGGATATCCTGGTCCTCTTGCCCATGCCGTTTTCGGAAGCTATGAGCAGGCTTTCTCCCTGGCTGTCTAACTGCATTCCAACGATCTCGTCTCCGTCGTCGAGGTTCATTCCGCGCACGCCCATGGTATTCCTGCCGGTGTTGCGCACGTCGGCCTCCTTGAAATGTATGCACATGCCATTCCTGGTGACGAGGAATATCTCAGTGTCGGGAACGGTCAGCTTAACCTCGATGAGCTCATCATCATCCTTGAGGTTCATGGCTATGATGCCGCCCTTGCGGATGTGGGCAAATTCTGTAATGCTGGTCTTCTTGATGATGCCGGTCTTGGTAACCATGAACAGCGACTTGTTATAGTCGTCTTCGGTGATCGGCATCGGGATCGGAATCATCGCCGTGATTTTCTCGTCAGGCGAAAGCTGCAGGAGATTCACTATTGCCGTTCCCCTGGAAGTCCTGCTGGACTCCGGTATCTGATAAGCCCTGAGGCGATAGCAGCGTCCGAAATTGGTAAAGAACATCAGGTCATGATGCGTCGTGGTCATCAGCAGGTCTTCGATGTAGTCGTCTTCTATCATCGACATGCCCTTGATGCCCTTGCCGCCGCGATGCTGGGACTTGAAGTTGTCCACGGTCATGCGCTTGATGTAACCAACGTTCGTCATGGCTATGACGGTGTTCTCATTGGGAATCAGGTCCTCCATGTTGATGTCGTATACGTCGTATCCTATCTGAGAACGTCTGTCATCGCCGAATTTATCTGATATTTCAAGCATCTCGGTCTTGATTACGCCGAGCAGCAGTTTTTCGTCTGCCAAAATTGCCTTCAACTCCGCGATCAGTTCAACGAGCTTCTGATGCTCGTTCTCCAGCTTCTCCCTTTCCAGGCCTGTCAGCGCGCGTAGCCTCATGTCCACGATCGCCTGTGCCTGTGCGTCCGAGAGTCCGAAGCGCGCCATCAGGTTGTCCTTGGCTTCCTGGGTGTTGGCGCTGCCCCTGATTATCTTGATGACTTCGTCTATGTTGTCGAGGGCTATCAGCAATCCCTGCAGGATGTGATCCCTCTTTTCTGCTTCATCCAGGTCAAACTTGGTACGCCTGGTCACTACCTCTTCCTGATGCCTGAGATAGTAAGTCAGCATTTCGAGCAGGTTCATGACCTTGGGCTCGTTGTTGACCAGCGCGAGCATGATCACTCCAAACGAATCCTGCAGCTGCGTATGCTTATACAGCTGATTCAGTATGATGTTGGCGTTGGCGTCCTTGCGCAGTTCTATGACGACCCTCATTCCCTCACGGCTTGATTCGTCGCGCAGGTCAGTGATGCCGTCTATCTTTTTGCTTTTAACCAGATCAGCGATCTTGGTAATGAGATTTGCCTTGTTTACCAGATATGGGAGCTCGGTGACCACTATCCTGGTCTTGCCGTTATCCATGGTTTCTATGTCAGTCACGGCACGAACCCTGACCTTGCCGCGTCCGGTGCGGTATGCCTCTTCGGCTCCCCTGGTACCGAGTATGATGCCTCCCGTAGGAAAATCAGGGGCCTTCACAAGATCTATGAGTTCCTCTATGTCGGTTTCCCTGTCTTCGTCAATCCTGTTTTCTATTATCTTTACTACGGCCGAAATGACCTCGCGCAGGTTGTGCGGAGGTATGTTGGTAGCCATGCCGACCGCGATTCCGGTCGTGCCGTTAACCAGTAGATTGGGATATCTGGACGGCAAAACCACGGGCTCTGACTCCGTATCATCAAAGTTAGGCACGAAGTCAACCGTATTCTTCTTGATGTCGGCTATCATTTCCATGGAAATCCTGGAAAGCCTGGCCTCCGTGTATCGCATGGCGGCCGCGCCGTCTCCGTCGACTGAACCAAAATTGCCGTGACCGTCAACCAGCGGATACCTCATCGACCATTCCTGTGCCATGTTGACCAATGATCCGTAGATCGAGCTGTCTCCATGAGGATGGTACTTACCCATCGTATCGCCGACGATACGGGCGCTCTTACGATGCGGCTTGTCAGGTCCGTTATTCAGCTCAACCATCGAGTAGAGCACGCGCCTCTGTACGGGCTTCAAGCCATCCCTTACGTCAGGAAGCGCACGCGCCGCGATCACGCTCATCGCATAATCGATGTACGAGTCTTCCATCTTTTTCTTTAGGTCGACTTCCTCTATTCGATCGAATATTTTGTCATCCATGTTAATTCCTCTTTTTCAGAATCATATATATTGACATGCGCATAATTTATATATCAAGATTCTTCACAAACTTCGCATTTCTCTCTATAAACTCACGTCTCGGTTCAACCTTGTCACCCATCAGAGTATTAAAGGTCAGGTCAATCTCCGACTCCTCTTCCTCATTCATGCCGACGCGAAGCAGTATCCTGCGCTCGGGATCCATCGTGGTTTCCCAGAGCTGTTCGGGATCCATTTCTCCCAGACCTTTGTATCTCTGGATCTTGTTATTGGTATCCCTGCCGACTTCCTTGAGTATGCCATCCAGCTCTTCGTCGGAGTATGCATACCATATCTGCTTGTTTTTCTCCAGCTTATAGAGCGGAGGCTTGGCCAGGTATACGTGTCCCTGCTTGATGAGCTCGGGCATGAACCTGTATATGAAGGTAAGCATCAGCGTGGCTATGTGGGCTCCGTCCACGTCGGCATCCGTCATGATGATGATCTTGTCATAACGAAGCTTGGTGATGTCGAAGTCATCATGTATGCCGGTTCCGAAGGCAGTGATCATGGCCTTGATCTCGGCATTGTCATATATCCTGTCCAGACGTGCCTTTTCAACGTTGAGGATCTTGCCCCTCAGAGGCAGTATTGCCTGAGTAGCACGGCTTCTCGCGGTTTTGGCGGAACCGCCGGCGGAATCTCCCTCGACTATGTATATCTCACATTTGGAAGGATCCTTTTCGGAACAGTCAGCCAGCTTACCGGGCAGTGACGTGCCTTCCAGCGCCGTCTTTCTCCTGGTCAGGTCCCTGGCCTTGCGGGCTGCTTCCCTGGCGCGCTGTGCCAGTATCGACTTATCAACTATCGTGCGTGCCACGTCAGGATTCTGCTCAAGGAAATACGTGAGCTGTTCGCTGACTACAGAATTCACGGCACCCCTGGCTTCCGAATTACCCAGCTTCTGCTTGGTCTGCCCTTCGAACTGAGGATCCTCTATCTTGACTGACACGATGGCCGTCAGGCCTTCCCTGATGTCCTCACCGCTTAGATTGGGATCTGAATCCTTCAGCAGCTTGTTGGTCCTGGCGTAGTCATTGAAGGTCTTGGTCAGCGCGTTCCTAAACCCCTCGAGATGAGTTCCTCCCTCGGGAGTGTTTATGTTATTTACGAAAGTGTATATGCTTTCGTTATATGCGTCATTATGCTGCATCGAAACCTCGACCAGCACGTTGTTCTTCTTTCCCTCGAAATACATGATCGCGGGATAGAGGGCTTCCTTGGATTTATTGAGGTATTGCACGAATTCCTTGATTCCGCCCTCGTAGTGAAAAGTCCTCTCCTGTTCCTGACCTTCACGGGTGTCTATCAGCGTTATCCTGAGGCCCTTTGTCAGGAATGAGGTCTCCCTGAGCCTTGTCTTGAGGGTATCGTAATCATACACCAGGTCCTCAAATATCGTGCCGTCAGGCTTAAAAGTGACCTTGGTGCCGCTTTCGTCAGGTCCGCAGGTGCCAATTTCCTTGAGCGGATAGCACGTATGACCTCTCTCATAGCGCTGTTCATAGAGCTTGCCGTCCCTGCGTATCTCCACGCTGAGCCAGTCAGACAGCGCATTTACTACCGATGCGCCCACGCCGTGTAGCCCGCCGGAGACCTTGTATCCGCCGCCGCCGAACTTTCCGCCCGCATGCAGTATCGTAAATACGACCTCAACCGCGGGAATTCCAGCTTTGTGATTGATGCCCACGGGGATTCCGCGTCCGTTGTCTATGACCGTGATCGAGTTGTCAGGATTGATCGTGACCTCAATCTCGCTGCAGAATCCGGCAAGTGCCTCATCCACCGCATTGTCTACTATCTCATACACGAGATGATGCAGTCCCCTGGATGAGGTGCTTCCTATGTACATTCCGGGTCTTTTTCTGACCGCTTCCAGTCCTTCAAGTATCTGAATCTGGTCGGCGCCATATTCCACTTTCTTTTCTTCTGACATACAAAACCTCTGATTAGTTGTCTACAAGTGCTCCATTTGCTATATTAAAGACCTTGTCGATCTTAAGTCTGCCGTTTACGAATTCCTCAAGTCCCGTACAGGTGACTATGGTCTGCACTTCACCTATCGAATCGAGCAGGTAGTTCTGCCTGCCGGTGTCAAGCTCCGAGAGCACGTCATCCAGCAGCAGTACGGGTACGTCGTTTGCAAGCTTTTTAACTATGTCTATCTCAGCCAGCTTGAGGGAAAGGGCGGCGGTGCGCTGCTGTCCCTGGGATCCGAACTTCCTTACGTCCATGTCTCCGATCATGAATGCGAAATCATCCCTGTGAGGACCGACGTTGGTCATCTTGGACTTTACGTCCCTGTCGGTGGACGCGGCCAGTTCCGATTCAAAATTCTCCAGCGAAACGTTAGGCTGATAAACGATCCTCAGTGACTCACGGCCTCCCGACAGTTTCTCATGAACCGCCCCGATCACCTCGTTTAGCTGATCCACAAAAGACTGCCTTCTTTCTATGACCTTGCTGCCGTAGCTGACCAACTGGGAATCCCAGATGCCTATGGTTTCTTGTAGAGAAGGATTGAAATACAGATCCTTGAGAAGATTGTTTCTCTGAAATACTATTTTGTTATAATTACTCAGATTGTATAGGTAAAAATCGTCGAGCTGGCATAATTCCATGTCGACGAATCTACGTCTTTCGCCGGGACCCCCTTTGATCAGATCAAGATCCTCAGGTGAAAAAAGCACCACGTTCAGCTTTCCAAAAAGCTCAGAGGCCTTTTTTAGCTTTACGCCATCCACTGCCAGACCCTTAGTCCTGGACTTGCGCAGATGCATGTCTACCCTGGTTTCAACTCCCTCCGAATCCATGAGCATGGTACGTATGTGGGCTTCGTCACGTCCAAACCTTATTATGTCCCTGTCCTTGGTGCCCCTTTGTGATTTGGTCGTAGCTGACAGGTATATCGCTTCGAGGATGTTGGTCTTGCCCTGGGCGTTGTTACCAAACAATATGTTGATTCCGGAACCGAATTCGATGCTTAGAGTTTCATAATTTCTATAATCCATCAGTTCCAGGGTTTTTATGATCATATCTGACCATCCTTTTTTTCAGGACTCCTTACGACAAAGGAGGTGCCATCATAGGTCACCTCATCCCCATCGTAAAGCTTCCTGCCACGCCGGTCTTCCTTTTCACCATTGACGAGCACGTGGCCGTCGGTGATCTCTATCTTGGCGTCAAGCCCGCTGTCAACCAAGCCTGCCAGCTTTAGGGCCTGTCCTAATTTGATGAATTCGTCTTTTATAAATACTTCCTGCATATGCATTGCGGTCATGTAATCCTTCGGCTTCGCCCCGGAATGAATGACAGTCAGTTTATGACACCGTGTTAAAGTTGATGGGCAGTATCAGGTAGATGTAGCTGTCCTCCTCATCCCTGATGAAGCAGGGAGACTTGGGATTAACCATGAACATTTCTACCTCGTCTCCATCGATAACCCTCAGCACGTCCATCAGGAACTTGGGGTTAAAGCCTATTATCAGGTCCTTGCCTTCCTTGGTGATGCCTATGTTCTCATCCATGCTGCCATGGGTGGAATTGTTGATCTTGAGCTCAAGGTTGTCATCCGTGATGTTGATGATGATAGGTCTCTTGTCACCTTCCCTGATGAAAAGTGTGGACCTGTCAATGCTGTCATAAAGCTCTCTCTTGTTAACAGTGACCTTGGTCTCATAATCCCTGGTGATCATCTGATCGACGTTGAAGTAGTCTCCCTCGATGAGTCTCGAGAGCACCAGGGTATTGTCAAATTCAAAAAGTATGTGATTGGGAGTAAAGAAGATGTTCACGTTCTTTTCGGTGTCATCTCCTATGATGCTGCTTATCTCATTTAAGGTCTTGCCGGGAACGATCACCTTTTTGGATGAATAAACGTTCTTGAGTTTGATGTTTCTCATTGATATCCTGTGTCCGTCAAGGGATGAAACCCTGAGCCTGTCTTCATCTATTTCAAACAGCTCACCGGTCATCATCGGCGAATTCTCATTATCCGATATGGAAAAAATGGTCTGCCTGATGATCCTCTTTAAGGTATACTCAGATATCACTATGCTGTCAGAGTGCTCAATCTGAGGCAGATAGGAGAATTCATCTGCAGACTTGCCTATGATGTTGAACTTAACCTTTTCACAGGTTATCGAAGCCTTTAATGAATCATCGGTAACTATCGTCACGTCATTGTCAGGCATCTTGCTGATTATTTCCCTGAACATCTTTGCTTCCAGGGCTATCTTGCCTTTTTCGGCTATCTCACCGGATATCACGGTCTCAATGCCAAGCTCCATGTCATTGGCTATCAGATTGATCTCATTCTGACTGGCATCAATAAGTATGCATTGCATGATGGACATCGTAGTCTTAGACGGTACGGCCTTTGAAACTATGGAAACGCCCTTCAGGAGTTCCGATTTGTTACAAATGATCTTCATAATGAGCCTTTCTGTGGATTTCTCCCCCTATTATTAGATTATTTATAGTAATAATAATAATAGGGGATGTTTAAATGTGTATAACCTTGTATATTATACTAAACTTAAATAAAAATAGAAACAGATTATTGTGAATAACCCTGCCCAATGCTACCCGGCACGTTGAGAAAGACGTGAATATCTTTTTGGGTGAATTGATCCTTTTCAGGATCGGTCATACTGATTCCGTTATTTTCTTTTTTATTGCCTTTACCTTTCTCTCCAGGTCTTCGTTTTCGGTCATCCTGTTCTTTATGTTGTCGACTCCGTGCATTACGGTGGTGTGATCCTTTTTGCCCAGCAGGTTTCCTATTTCCTTATAGGAAACGTCCGTAAGCTCCCTGCACAGGTACATGACTATCTGCCTGGGTTCGACCAGCTCCGCGTTTCTCTTTTTGCCCGCCACGTCATCGGCTGATACCATGTATTCCTCACATACGGTATTTAATATGTAGGAAGGAGTCACTTCAACGGGCTTGTCAGGATAAATGATGTCCTTAAGGGCTTCCTCGGCGTTTTCTATCGTGATGTCTACCTTATTCAGCTTGGAATAGGCCACGATCTTATTGAAGGCGCCTTCGAGCTCCCTGATGTTTGACTTGATGTTGGTGGCTATGTACTTAAAGACTTCCTCATCTATCTCTTCATTGACGGATTCAGACTTTTTGGCGAGAATTGCCATCCTTGTCTCATAATCCGGAGGCTGTATGTCCGCTATGAGTCCGCATTCAAAGCGGGATTTCATCCTTTCCTCCAACGTCTCCATTTCCTTAGGAGGCTTGTCTGATGAAAGGATTATCTGCTTGTTTGCCGCATACAGGGCATTGAAGGTGTTAAAAAACTCATTCTGGGTAGCTTCCTTGCCTATGATGAACTGCACGTCATCCAGGATTAGCACGTCAACCGACCTGTATTTGTCCCTGAGCTTCTTGGGCAGCTCGTTGTTTGCGTTGGAGGTTCCCTTACGGATAGCCTCTATCACGTCATTGGTAAAGGTCTCGGACGTAACGTAGAGGATCTTGGTATCAGGATTGTTCTCCAATATAAAGTGACCGATCGAATGCATCAGGTGCGTCTTGCCAAGCCCCGCTCCTCCGTACAGGTAAAGAGGATTGTATATCTCCCCGGGGCTTTCGGCCACCGCCAGTGAAGCGGAATATGCGAAATTGTTGCTTCCTCCGACCACGAAAGTGTTGAATTTGTACTTTGGATTCAGGTTGGCGTTTTCGTAATTGAGGTTATATACGGGATCAGAGCCTATCCTTACCACGTTTTTGGAGTCCTGATCCTTTTCGAGCTTGAATTCTATGTCATATTCCCTGTCATAGGTTTCGGAGATCATGACACGGAAATACTCCTTGTACTTTTTATTTATATAGTTGAGCGCATGAGACTGATCCGAAGGAATGAGTATGGTTACGGTGTCCTCGGTCACGGTTCCAAGTATCAGCGGCTCTATCCAGGTAGTGTATGAAATGTTGGAAAGTCCGTATTCTTCGGCTATGTCTTCTTTTATTTTTTTCCAGTCGTTTCTGATGTCACTCATTTTTTTTCTATTTATGGTGCGTAACGAAGTATACAAAGGCGCATATACGTCTACTATACCTTATTGGGCTTTTTTTTTCAAATTTTGAATTTTGACCCCCTGACTCCATCCCCGGGTGTCAAAATTATATCAACGTTTTGTGGATATCTTATGTGCATAAGTGGAAATAGTTTACATATTTTCTGTTTACGTTCAGATTTATGTTTATTGATACGTTGATATTGATTCCACGTCATTTTCCCGATAAATCCTGTATTTTTCAAAGTAATACCCACGATTTCAACGTCATGATGACCATTTATCCACCTTGTTATCCACATTATGGGGATAATTTTATGTAACTCACGTTATTCCACGTATATTTTTTTGTAACGTATTTGTCCACCGTCTTTATTCGATATTTAGGGATTTTACACAAATATTTAGGGATTTTACACAAATATTTCCTGTCAAGCATTTTTGAAAATGTCTCAAAATAGTTTAAACATTAGCCCAGAGGATC
>CALGGH010000017.1 GCA_937916415.1 uncultured Lachnospiraceae bacterium | reverse complement strand
GTCACATGGAAATTCAGACAAGCAGATTAGGAAGTTATTTGTTTACAGTGCCTTAGCCGGTTAAAACATCAAGCGGCCGGCAGGTCATCACCCAAACAAAAGATATATGCATACGTAATGGCATATGCTTCCTGCCATGACGAACAGGTGGAATATCTCATGCGAACCCCACATCGATCCGCGGGAATTGAACCTGATCAGCTTAAGGGCATAGATCACGCCACCTACAGTATAGATCACGCCTCCTGCGTATAGCCACGTGAGCATCGAAGTGCTTACGCTCTCAAGCAGCGTAGGCATCGCGAACACGACGGCCCAGCCCATGGCAATGTAAATAACAGATGATATCCATCTGGGACAGGTTACCCAGAACATTTTGAACGCGATGGCAGCCAGGGCCAGGGCCCATACCACGCATAAAAGAACCGTCCCCTTCTCCTTCATCGCGCATACGCATATCGGCGTGTACGTCCCCGCTATGAGCAGTGAAATGCAGGCATGGTCAAACCTTTTGGTAACCAGTGCCCCGGATCCCTCCAGTCTGAGTCCATGATACGTGGCACTTGCCGAGTACATCAGGATCATGCTGAACATGAAGATGCCCAGGGCAGCCATGTCCAGGCCTGAGGCGCCATTTTGCCATGCGTGAACCAAAAGCACGGGAGTAAACAAAAGTGCGGCAGCCGCTCCAGTCAAATGAGTAAGGCAGCTGACCGGATCCCTTAATTTCGATACAAATAAGGCACCGGCATCAACATATTCTTCTGCAGTTTGTTTTCGAGTAATGTTAACCATATTGTAGATACTTCATATGTGCTTATCGGTTTTTCAATAACCTTTTATATGAATTTTATGTCGTTTTGATGATCGTGTCAAGGGTTTTTCAAAAACTTGTTTTGAATTTCATTATATCTTTGATGGGCTTTTTATTGTCTTATATTCAGTTTGGTGATAATATAAAGTCAATGAATTAAGAAAGTGCCATATGATGCGCCAAAATCGGGATATAGAATTCAACCACGCATTTCCGAACAATCCCTTTACCCCCATGGTAATTATTGCCTGACAAAGTGGAATTGCATTATTCCTAAACCAAAATTATAAGGAGAATTCAAATGGATCAAGAGAATTTCACCATAGATAACGCATGTGACGAATTTAGGCTGCCCACGTACGCCGAGATTCCAAACGTCGGGCTATTCCTCGAACAGGTCTCAAAATACGTCAACGAGATACTCTCTCCGCTTGGAGAGCCGGGACTGACGGGATCGATGATCAGCAACTACGTCAAAAAGGGCATCCTAAACAATCCCGTCAAAAAGCAATACGGCAGGGATCAGGTCGCCTACCTAATCTACATAGCCCTGGCCAAAAACGTGCTGTCTCTTGACGACGTGGCTTCCATGATCCGGCTGCAGCAGGATGCGTGCGACACGGAGACGGCATACGAATACTTCCGTGCGGAGTTCCCCACGGTACTAAAGGCCGTTTTTAAGGAAAGCGAGCTGCCGGAATCCGGCCATGATTCCCTGATCAAACGCCTTTCCAGGAACGTTTCGATCACGATAGCCCATAAGATCTACCTGGACCTGACCTTTGCAGGAATGAAATAACATAATATATCATACTAAAGAAGGCAGGGACGAATCCCTGCCTTTTAGTAAGAACATTTTATTTTGACGGATCAGATGAGCGGATACTTGGCCGTCAGCTTGTCAACTATGGCACGGGCCCTGGGTATGCCGGCCTCTCCCTCCTTGACTACCAGGCTGATGGCTTCGGCAACCTGATCGAAATCATCCACTCCCAGACCGCGCGAAGTGGCGGCGGGCGTTCCAAGCCTGATTCCGCTGGTTACGAAAGGCTTCTGAGGATCATTGGGGATGGTGTTCTTGTTGGCCGTGACGTGTGCCTCATCAAGCTGCTTCTCCACTACCTTGCCGGTAAGCTCGTAAGGAGTCAGGTCCATCAGCATCAGATGATTGTCAGTGCCTCCGGACACGATCTTAACGTCCCTGCTCATCAGTCCCTTGCACAGAGACTGTGCATTGTCCACGATGTTTTGTGCGTAGGTCTTGAATGAAGGCTCAAGCGCCTCCTTGAAGCATACGGCCTTGGCCGCGATCACGTGCATCAGGGGGCCGCCCTGGGTTCCCGGGAAGATGGCCTTGTCGATCTTCTTCGCCAGCTCTTCCTTACAGAGGATCATGCCGCCGCGGGGACCGCGCAGGGTCTTGTGCGTCGTGGTCGTCGTCACATGGGCGTAGGGAATGGGGCTCTCGTGATAGCC
>CALGGH010000016.1 GCA_937916415.1 uncultured Lachnospiraceae bacterium | reverse complement strand
ATATTTCAATCCCGGGGCTTCTTAATCCTATTAGGGAAAAGCCCATGGCGATGCGGTGATCGTCATACGTCTCTATTATGGCGGGAGAGGGAGAGCCGGGATGGATCGTGATGGAATCAGACGTTTCGTCCACGGCTATTCCCATTTTACGCATTTCATTAGCTATGGCGCTCAGCCTGTCCGATTCCTGCAGGCGTATGTGTCCTATGCCTCTGATCGTGGTCGGTGCATCCGCGAAGGGAGCCACGCATGCCAACGTGATCGCCTGATCGGAATAAGCCGACATGTCTATGTCGATGCCACGTATGGAGCCATCTTTCGGGGGATTCATGATTATGCCGTCGGGTGATTCCTCGGCCGTGCAGCCAATCTTTTCCAAGGCCCTGACGAACTCCACGTCGCCCTGCATTGAATCAAACGAGGTGCCCCTGACGAGCGTCCTTATGCCCAGGATCGGAGATGCGGCAAAAAAGTAAGCCGCAGCGCTCATGTCGGGCTCTATATAATAATCCCTACCAGTATAAGCCTCGTCCGCAGATATGCTGAATGTCTTGCCGACGTTTTCGTACTTGTCTGTTTCTTTTTTATCCGACATTCCGGAACGTTCGTCAACGTTGACGCCGAACTGTTCCGTCATTTTTACGGTCATGTCAATGTATGACATCCCGTGATGACCGGTCACGTCGATGCGAACGTCCTGATCCGACATGACGGATGCGATCAGCAGCGCACTAAGGAACTGTGAACTGTCATCTATGTTTACGGACATGGGACTTCCGTTAAATCCGTGAGAATGCAGCCTGAACGGAAAATGACCCTCCTTTTCCTCAAAAGACACTTCGGTTCCCTGAGCCTTCAGGGTTTCAAGCAGGGGAGCGATGGGACGGCGCTTCATCTGTTCGGATGAATTAAGCACGTAATCACCGTTTGAAAGCCCAAGGGCAGCGGTCAGAAACCTGGCCGCGGTTCCTGCGCTTCCGACGTATATTTCTCCTGATCCCGGCAGCACGCCGCCGGTACCGTCTATCACTATGGTTTTGGAAGATTCATTGGCGTCAGCATCGATGCCCAGGCTGCGGATGCAGTCGATAAAAACCCTGGAGTCGTCGGAAAAGAGTGCGTTCTTAATCGTCGACCGGCCGCTTGCAAGCGCCGCGATCAGCAGTGCGCGGTTGGTTATGCTTTTTGAACCGGGTACCGTGACGGCGTGAGTTTGTAAACGTGCTGCTTTTGGTATTTTATTGTATATGCATGGTACTTTATACGTGATCATGTAGCGCTCCTGAGGATGATCTGTTACGTATTATCTTTTGAATGAATGACGTAGCCGTGTTTCGTCATGACTCTGATGGCCGCCTCGGTGTCTTCCTTTCTGTAGAACTCTATGCGCAGCGCTCCCTGCTGGAACTCACGGTTGTGATTGATGCCGATGTTCTTGATGTTGATCGACTCACCCGACAGGATGGAGGCTATGGTAGCGATCGCTCCCGGTTTGTCGGCAATGTCCACGGTTATCACGTACTCGGTCTTGATGGGGCCGGCGTTTGAATTCGTGAAGGATTCCCTGTAAGCACGGGCCTTTTCAAAGAATTCATGGATTCTTTTTTCTTCGGTACGGCTTATTTCGTCCCGTATCGTCTCCAGAGAGCTCACGTAATGATCGAGCAGCGTCAGTATGTTTGTCTTGTTGGTCAGGCAGATCTGCTGCCAAATGTCGGGCGAGGATGACGAGATGCGTGTGATGTCCTTGAATCCGCCTGCTGCCACGAGCTTCATGATGCCGTCGGCATTGTCCTCGTCGTGAACGAGGTTCACGAGAGCCGCGCTGATGACGTGCGGCAGGTGCGATATGGCACCCGTCACGTAGTCGTGCAGCCCGGCGTCGAGTATGAGCGGTATGGTGCCGATGGATTCAACGATGTCACGCAGCTCGTCCACGCGGGCCCTGGAAACCTTGTCCGTGGGGGCGAGTATGTAATACGCGTTTTCCAGGATCACGGGATTGGAATTAGCGTAGCCGTACCTCTCCGAACCGGCCATGGGATGGCCGCCTATGAAGTGTTCCTCGAGGCCTAGCGAGATCACCTC
Organism: uncultured Lachnospiraceae bacterium; assembly: GCA_937916415.1. Classification (GTDB taxonomy): domain Bacteria; phylum Bacillota; class Clostridia; order Lachnospirales; family Lachnospiraceae; genus XBB2008. The sequence continues at coordinate 5,932 of CALGGH010000016.1, read as the reverse complement.
GTCCAGTATTGGCCCCTTTACGCTGCCCACGTCGGTGACGATCGTGTCGGGGCCAATCTGCGGCGCGACGTCCGACAGGAGCGCGTTGTTTGTTTCGACGGGCGCGCACAGGAATACGTAGTCGCATTTGGCCCACCTGTCGTCATGCAGGTCGAGCTTTTCATCGGCCACGCCGTCGCCGAGTGCCATGGCGTAAGTTGACTCGCTTCTGGTAAAAAGCAGGATGCGGCATTTCGGATAAGCTTTCCTGAGTGCCTTTGCGATCGAACCTCCGATGAGCCCGAGTCCTATGAATCCGAACGTGAGATTTGCTTTCATTTTTTTCATCCTTTGGTGTTTTTCATAAATCATGACTCTGATATAATACCACAATCTCAATACTCACCTAAAAATTCTTGTAATGGAAAACAAATTTTAGTAGAATGTATCTAATGGGGTTAAGTGGGAAAAGATCTTTTTTGGTCAATTTAACCACATATATTAATCAGGGCAGCATCGCTGCCGGAACGGAGGGTTCATGAACATCTATACTACAGACAAGATTCGTAACGTTGTTCTTCTCGGACATGGGGGATGCGGCAAGACGACGCTGACGGAGGCCATGGCATATCTCGCAGGCCTTACCTCCCGCATGGGCAAGGTTGAGGATGGCAATACGATAAGCGATTATGGCAAGGAAGAGCAGAAGAGGCATTTCTCGATTTCCACCAGCATCGTGCCGATAGAGTGGCAGGACGTCAAGATCAACATTCTGGACGCTCCCGGATTCTTTGATTTCGTGGGCGAGGCAGAGGAAGCCGTGTCCGCGGCCGACGCCGCCATAATAGTCGTATCCGGCAAGGCGGGCATCGAGGTCGGCACCGAGAAGGCATGGGAGATATGCGAAAAGCATAAGCTGCCCAGGTTCGTTTTCGTTACTGACATGGACGTGGACAACGCATCATACAAGAACGTCGTAGATGCCCTTACCGAGAAGTATGGCAAGAAGATAGCTCCCTTCCACCTGCCCATCCGTGAGAACGAGAAGTTCGTCGGCTACGTAAACGTAATTGCGGAGCAGGCTTACAAATGGGAAGGCAAGGAAGTCGTTCCCTGCGACACGCCCGATTACAACAAGCCTTACCTCGAGGAATACCGTGAGACGCTGATGGAATCCGTAGCAGAGACCAGCGAGGACATGATGGACCGTTACTTTAACGGCGAGACGTTCTCCGAAGCGGAGATCAGGGCTGCGGTCAAGCAGAACGTTGGCGACTGCTCGATCATTCCCGTATCGATGGGCTCGTCCATCCTGTGCCAGGGCGTGTTCACCCTGCTCGATGACATCGTTAAGTACATGCCCAGCCCCGACAACAGGAAGCTTGCCGGCGTCAACCTTAAGACGAACGAAGTGTTCGAGGCCAATTATGACTTCTCCAAGGCCAGGAGCGCATACATATTCAAGACCATCGTGGATCCCTTCATCGGCAAGTATTCGCTGATCAAGGTCTGCTCCGGAGTCATCAAGTCGGACGACACCCTGTTCAATGATGACAAGGACGTGGAGGAGAAGGTGAACAAGCTCTACGTGCTGCGAGGGTCCAAGCCTGAGGAGATCAAGGAGCTTCATGCCGGCGACATCGGCGCGATTGCCAAGCTGACCGCCGCCCGCACCGGAGACACTCTTTCCACCAAGGCCATGGCCATCAGGTACGGTAAGGCCGAGATATCCAAGCCTTACACCGTCAAGAGATACTTCGTTCCCAACAAGAATGACATCGACAAGGTTGCGCAGTCCCTGCAGAAGATGAGCCATGAGGATCAGACGCTGAGGATAGTGTCAGACGCCGAGAACAGGCAGACGCTCGTATACGGCATCGGCGACATGCAGCTCGACGTTGTCGCTTCCAGGCTCAAGAACGAATACAAGGTTGAGATCGAGCTGATGGATCCCAAGATCGCTTACCGCGAGACCATCCGCAAGACTTCGGACGTTGAGTACAAATATAAGAAGCAGTCAGGCGGACACGGCCAGTACGGTCACGTCAAGATGAGGTTCTCGCCTGCGGACAATCCCGAGGATCAGTACGAGTTCGATCAGGAAGTAGTCGGCGGAGCAGTTCCAAAGAACTACTTCCCCGCAGTTGAAAAGGGCATCGCCGAAGGCGTGACGAGGGGACCTCTCGCCGCCTATCCCGTGGTCGGAGTCAAGGCAGTGCTTTACGACGGATCATATCATCCGGTCGACTCCTCGGAAATGGCCTTCAAGACCGCCGCGCTGCAGGCATTCAAGAAAGGCTTCATGGAGGCAGGCCCCGTGCTGCTTGAGCCCATTGCCAACCTTAAGGTCACTGTGCCCGATGCCTATACCGGAGACGTCATGGGAGATCTCAACAAGCGTCGCGGACGCGTGCTGGGCATGAATCCCGCAGGTGAAGGCAAGACCGTGGTTGAGGCTGAGATCCCCACGGCCAGCATGAACGGATACTGCACGGTGCTTAGGTCCATGACGGGCGGCAGCGGCACGTATGAGTACGAGTTCGTGCGCTACGAACAGGCTCCCCAGGACATCCAGGAAAAGGAAGTTGCCGCGAGGGCCGCCAAGGTTGCGGAGAACAGCGAGGACTGACAGGCCGCATCCTGAAACCGGTGATTCATTAGTGACATAATACGACGAGAATTAAGATGAGCAACAAACTTAACGTTAAGCTTACTGATTTAATTTCTGTCGAGGTTTTGCAGAAGATTCAGGACTCTTTCGCGTCCACGGTCGGCATGGCCGCACTTACCACTGAGGCGGACGGCACGGCCGTGACCGAGGGATCCAATTTTACCGATTATTGCATGAAGTATACCCGCTGTTCCGAAGTCGGTAAGTCTTTATGCGAGGAATGCGACAGGTATGGCGCTGAGGTCACTCACAAGACCGGGCGCTTTACTACTTATGTCTGTCATTCCGGCCTTGTCGATTTTTCGGCGCCGATCCTGGCCGATGGCCAGATGGTCGGATGCTTCATAGGCGGACAGGCGCTTTATGAGCCTCCCGAGGAGGAAAACATCCGCAAGATAGCCCGTGAACTCGACATTGACGAGGATGAGTACTGGGCTGCCATACAGAAGATCCCAATCATTGACAAGGAGCAGATAGACAAGGCTGCGGCATTCCTGTATACCATGTCGGGAGTGCTTTCGGACATGGCGTACGGCAAATACCTGGCGATGCAGGCCAATGCGGAGCTGGAGAGGGCGGCCCGCATGCAGGGAGATTTCCTGGCCAACATGAGCCATGAGATCCGCACGCCGATGAATGCCGTGATCGGATTTGCGGAAATGGCGCTCAGGGAAAACCTGCCGCCGGAAGCCGAGAACTACATCCGGCAGATCAAGAGCTCCGGCAACGCCCTCCTGGCCATCATCAACGACATACTGGACTTCTCCAAGATAGAAGCGGGCAAGATGGAGCTGCTTCCAGTGGAATATGAACCGCTGGAGCTGATAGATGACATAGCCAACATCATCATGACCAGGCTCATTGACAAGGACGGGGTGGAGTTGCTGATAGACCTGGATCCCAACGTTCCATCCAGGCTGATGGGCGACAACATCCGCATCAGGCAGATCCTCATCAACCTGTGCAACAATGCCACCAAGTTTACCCATAAGGGTTACGTGCGCATTTACGTGGAGATGGATCAGGTGGACGAAAAGCGGGTCTGCCTGCATTTTTCCGTGATCGACACCGGCATTGGCATTAAACCTGAGGACATGGAGAAGATTTTTAATTCCTTCCAGCAGGTAGATTCCAGGAGAAACCGCAACATTGAGGGCACGGGCCTGGGCCTGAGCATCTGCCGCAAGCTGCTGTCACTGATGGGGGCCGAGCTCCGCGTGGAAAGCACCTATGGCGTAGGATCGGCGTTCAGCTTTGACCTGATCCAGGAAGTGGTCGATCCCAAGCCTTCGATAGTCATTGAGAACGCGTCTGAGATATACCTGGGAGCCGCCTTTGACAATGAGGACGTGGCTGCAGATTTCGTAAATGACGCGGGCAAGCTGGGCGTCAGCTGTCAGGTCTTCTCGGATCATACGAACCGTGACAGGGATGTCAAGGAATGGGCCGAGAACGCCAGGGAAGGACAAAAGCGCTATTTTTTCATAGAACAGGAGCTTTTTGACTGCACCATGATCGATCATGCGGTCAATGAACTGCACGTCACGCCAGTGATCATCGCAGATACCTTTGCTGACCTGAGGGACCTGTCCGAATACGAGGACCTGATGGTTCTGCGCAAGCCGGTTTCCGTGCTGAACCTCGGCAGCCTTTTCAGCAAGGGCACGACGCAGGCTCAGCTTGAGACGCATGATCAGGCCGACATGTACAGCTTCACCGCCGAGGATGCCCGGGTGCTCGTCGTGGACGACAACATAGTCAACCTGACGGTGGCCCAGGGACTCCTTGAGCCGCTTAAGGCACACGTTGACATTGCCTCCAGCGGCAAGGACGCGATAGACATGATGAACAATGCCAGCGAGCCCTATGACGTCATTTTCATGGATCACATGATGCCCGGGCTGGACGGCATAGACACCACCCGCATCATCCGCAGGACCATGCCGGATTATGCCGAGGTGCCGATAATCGCGCTCACGGCCAATGCCCTGAGCGATGCCAGGGAAACGTTCATGAAGGAAGGAATGAACGACTTCATTGCCAAGCCCATCGAGGTCAGGCTGTTGATCGACTCCTTCAGGAGATACGTGCCCGCGGAGAAGATACACAGGTTGACTCATACCGACGAAATGCTCGTGGCCGATGAAAACGTGGCATCCTCACAGAGCAGGCTGCAGCCGGGCGAACAGTCAGGAGGTCTCGAGATCGCGGATCTTGACACCGGCGAGGCCATCAGGATGCTTGGCTCGGAGAAACTCTACATGAGCATCCTCAAGACGTACTACGAGGCAATTCCGTCGCGTGCCGCCGAGATACGCAGGCATTATGATTCAAAGGACTGGGAAAAGTACGTCATAGAGGTTCATGCGCTCAAGAGTTCCTCGAGGCAGATAGGGGCGATGGAACTGGGCGCGCTCGCCGCCACCCTGGAGGATGCCGGCAAAAAGAGGGACATGCAGACGATCATCGTCCTTACCGATCAGTTGCTTGACGACTACCTCGCGTATGAGGACAGGCTGGCTTACCTGTTTAAGACCGCAGGAGATTCCGCGGATGCCAATAAGCCGGAAGCCACGCGCGAATTCCTGTCTGCCATGTTTGAGCGCATGAGGACGGCGTGCGACGAGCTTGACATGGACGGGATGGAGGCCGTCATCGGGGAGATGGAAGGGCGATCATATCCCGGAAACTGGGCCGCCAGCTTCGAAAGCCTGAAGAGCGCCGTCGGATCAATGGACGTCGACGAATGCGTCGCCGTGATCGATGCCTGGGAATAACGAATGCGTCGCCGTGATCGACGTCCGGGAATGACGAATGCGTCGCCGTGATCGACGCCTGGGAATAACGTTTGCGTTGCCGTAATCGACGCCTGGGAATGACGTTTGCTTCGGATCGCCCGTGGTGGCATGATCTTCGGAGTGAAAAATATGCACAGATAAGGAGTACGAAAATGTCAGAAGCTTACAATCACAAGCTGGTGGAGTCAAAATGGCAGAAGATATGGGAGGACAATCAGGCTTTTGCCGTGTCGGACGACCACTCGCTGCCCAAGTACTATGCGCTGGTTGAGTTCCCTTATCCTTCGGGACAGGGACTTCACGTTGGGCATCCCCGCCCTTACACGGCCATGGACATCGTGGCGCGCAAGCGCCGGATGCAGGGCTATAACGTCCTGTTTCCGATTGGCTACGACGCATTCGGCCTGCCGACCGAGAACTATGCCATCAAGAACCATATGCATCCGGCGGATGTGACGCGCGAGAACATCAAGAACTTCACCGC
>CALGGH010000015.1 GCA_937916415.1 uncultured Lachnospiraceae bacterium | reverse complement strand
TTTCCCTTATATACTTCCATGGACTGAAGTACATGAGGATGACAGCCAATCACGGCATCGGCTCCGTTTTGGCGGAGCATTTCCGTCAGCTTTCTGGTATGGCTGCCGTCGGGATCCTTGGTTTCATTCGTGATCAAATGGAATCTTTTCATCTGTCAAGCTCTCCATGCGCGGCTTCGACTACGCGCTTTATGAGTTCATCCGTCTCCATCCCGGCGTTCCGTTCCGTCATGCCCTTTTGAAGATGGATCAGATACTCTATGTTGCCCTCGGGTCCCCTGATCGGCGAATAATCCAGTCCGCGTACGCCAAAACCGGCCTTCATTGCCTCATTCCAGACCCCGGCCACGACTTCCTCGTGCACCCGCGGGTCGCGCACCACGCCCTTTTTGCCCACTTTCTCACGGCCTGCCTCAAACTGCGGCTTGATGAGGGCCACCATCTCTCCGCCGTCCCTTAGTATCGCGTATGCGGGCGGCAGTATCCTGGACAGGGAGATGAACGACACGTCGCAGGATGCAAAGTCTGCCTGCTCTCCCACGTCACCGATGGTCACGTAACGGAAATTGACGCGTTCCATGCATACGACCCTCTCGTCGTTCCTGAGCTTCCAGTCGAGCTGGCCGTGTCCCACGTCTATGCTGTATACCCTGGCCGCCCCGTTCATCAGCATGCAGTCGGTGAAGCCTCCCGTGGACGCGCCTATGTCGAGCGCCACCGCTCCTTTTATGTCTATGGGAAAAACCTCAAGGGCCTTTTCGAGCTTCAGTCCGCCGCGGCTCACGTACTTTAGCGCGGATCCGCGAACCTCCACCCTGGCCGTATCCGCGTCAAAGGTGCTGCCTGCCTTGTCCTCCTTCTGATCGTTCACGTACACTATGCCGCTCATGATCAGGGCCCTGGCCTTTTCACGGCTCGGAGCCAGGCCTTTTTCATTTAGAATTACGTCAAGACGCTGCTTGTTCATTTTTCATCACGTGGGACGGTTTCTGTTTGGTGTTACGTAAACCATTATTTCATCACTGACAAGATTCTCGCCGCTATGCTTTCGGGATTCAGGCCGATCTGGCTCTTCAATATGTCAACGCTGCCATGCTCAACGTAGGCGTCGGGAATGGCCACGTGCATCACCTTAACCTTATTGGCATAAGGAGAATTCTCAATCACGCTCATCACCTTTTGTCCGAATCCGCCGGACTCCACGTTTTCCTCCATGGTGACGATGAGCTCGTGATTGGCTGCCGCCTTGATTACGTATTCCGCATCCAGCGGCTTTACGAACCTCGCGTTGGTCAGCGAACACTTAAGCCCCTTGGACTTAAGGATCTCCCGCACCTGTTCGGCGCACCTGACCATGCTGCCGACCGCATAGAGCAGGACTTCCTTCTCGGCGCAGATCGGCTCGGAGCGCCCCAGGGATATGGCCTCGCGGTGATCCTCCAGGCCGACGTATGCGTTTCCCCTGGGATACCTGATCGCTACCGGCGCGTTCAGCCTCACCGCGAACTTGATCATGTCCGAAAGCTCCCATTTGTTCTTGGGGGCCATGACGGTCATGCCGGGGATCATGGAGAGGTATGACAGGTCGAATATGCCCTGATGCGTCTCTCCGTCACTGCCCACCAGACCTGCCCTGTCCACGGCAAAGATCACGGGCAGCTTCTGCAGGCACACGTCGTGTATGATCTGATCATACGCCCTCTGCAAAAAAGACGAATAAACGGCCACTATCGGTATCATGCCTCCCGCGGCCAGTCCGGCCGCAAAAGTCACCGCGTGCTCCTCCGCGATACCTACGTCGAAGAACCTGTCGGGAAACATGTTCCTGAAGCGTTTCAGTCCGGTGCCGTCGGGCATCGCCGCGGTAATGGCCACGACGCGTTCGTTCCGCTCGCCCAGCTTGCACATGACCGTTGAAAAAATGTCCGTATAGTTGGCGGTTGTCCTGGGATGGGCAGGCAGTCCCGTCTCGATATCAAAGGGCTCCGCACCATGGAACCTGGCCGGGTGCTTGATGGCAGGCTCATATCCGCGTCCCTTTTGCGTCAGCACGTGCACTATGACCGCTCCCCTGACCTTCCTGGCCTCCTTTAGGGCACGCATCATCTCGGGAATGCTGTGTCCGTCCACGGGGCCGAGATACGTGATCCCCATGTCCTCGAAATACATGCCGGGCACCACCATGCTCTTGATGGTCCTCTTGGCTCGCCGTATGCGCTCTATGAGCTCGTCATTCTTCTTGGACCTGGCCAGTGAATAGTAGATGCCGTCCCTGAGGTTTAAGTATTTGTCCGAAGTGCGGATGCTGTTTAAGTACTTCGACATGCCGCCCACGTTTTCGGATATGGACATCTCATTGTCATTTAGGACTATGATGAAATTGGTGTCTATGCGGGCCGCGTTATTTAGCGCCTCGTAAGCCATGCCGCCGGTCATCGATCCGTCGCCTATGACGGATACGATCGTGTTTTTCCCGCCGCGCAGGTCCCGCGCCTTGACCAGTCCCAGACCTGCTGAGATGGACGTGGAGCTGTGACCGGTGTCAAAGGCATCACAGTCGCTTTCCTCCCTCTTGGGAAACCCGCTGATGCCTCCGTACTGACGCAGATGTATGAACCCGTCCCTGCGCCCCGTCAGGATCTTATGCGTGTACGACTGATGTCCCACGTCCCATATGATCTTGTCCTCCGGCAGGTTCAGTGACAGATGAAGCGCCATGGTCAGTTCCACGGCGCCCAGGTTGCTGCCCAGATGCCCTCCCGTCACGGATATGGACTTGATCAGGAACTCCCTGATCTCCTCAGCCAGGGCATCATAATCCTTCGGATCTACGTTCTTTATGTCATTTGCCTTTTGTATCTGTTCCAAAAACATTTCTTCACGCTTTTGCCACTGTCACGTCAGCTAATTCCTCTTCCCAAAGCCACTCCCCTCGTTCTCCGGACATAAGGATGTTGATGAGTCTATGTCTCAATACTAACACAAAACAGGCGGTATTGAAAACCGCCTGTTGATTCGACCTTATTCCATCATTTAAAGCCATGGTCTCTCAGATTACGCTATTTAACCGTTATCGACGTGCTGACCTTTTTGGTCTTTCCGGATGGATCAACAACTGTTGCGGTCAATTTTATCCTGCCGGGGTTGGTACCCTTAATGGCAAGCAATTCTCCGGAATTAGCTGATAGACTCGTTGTTTTTTTCCACTCCGAAATCCGATTCTGCAAAACATGCTTTTTAGCAGCCGTAGACGCGATGGCTGATATCAATTCAGTATCTACAGACGCAATCATTACTCCTGCACTGCCACTTAATGTCCATGTAACGGGCGTGTCTGCCTCAATACCATTTGTCGTCAGTATGTTCGGCATTATGACGTCATATGCTTCACTCCTGGATGAATCACTGATTATCGTAGTCTTTTTCTTGTCCAGAGAGATTTTTTTAATGGCAGCATAGGCGTTTATTGTCAGTTCACCCTTTACCGTATCATCAGCCGCAGAAATAACCCTAATTGTGGTTATGCCATTTGACAAAGCGGTTATTTTTCCCTTTGAACTCACCATTGCAACAGACTGATCATCGCTTTCCCAATAAACATCTTGATTAAAACACTTTACGCCGGCAGTATTCGTAACCACCGACTTCATCGATATGGATTTGTTCAGCTGAAGGTTTACGATAGCATCATTATATCTTGTTTTCCCTTTCAAAATGGATATAACGTCAGGTTTATCCGCTACGATCACTTTACAGTACGCCGTTAAATGATTGCCATATGAATCAACGTCATTCGTGATAGCCATAATCCCCGCATTTCCCGGAGAAATGGCGGTAACGACTCCCGAAAACTGATCCACTATGGCTACTTTAGCATTGTCAGTTTTCCAATATATGCCGGGATTGCCAGGTACCGTGGGAGTAGTGGAAGCAATGATTTCCTTTTCCTCCCCAACATTTAAGGATATCTGTTTTGTATTAAGAGAAATTTTTGTCAGTGGTTTGGATTTAACTGTCACTTTGCAAGCAAGCGTTGTTATTTTGCCTGCGCCATACGGCTTAAAAGAAGCCTCAACGGTAACCGCCTTAGATGTTGCCGAAATAGCCGTCAATAATCCCGAATCATCAATTGAAACATATTGGGAATCCGAAGGATTTTTAATGCTCCATATAATTTCTTTGGTTATGTCCATCCCCACGGAGCTTCCGGTTGCATAGGAAGCATTACTGTCTCCCGGAATTATGTCTGCCTGAAGCAGTATTGACGTTCCCTCAGCCATTGTAACCGTTTGATAATTCAACATTGCCTTCTTTATCGGAACATATATGTCAACCGGACAACCCTCCGAAACACTCCCACTTACCGGATTAATTGCATATACCAGAACTTTTCCTTCCTTAAGAGCCGTCAATACGCCTTTGGAGTTTATTGATGCAGCTCCTAACCCATCTGCACTGCTAACTGCCCAGATTAAATCTGCATTGTTCATTTTGGTTGTTCCGTACGAAGCATTCAGGTTAAGCGTCTTCCCCATAATCACGGATTGGGATTTTGATGAAACGGAGAGTTTGTCATGGTTGGCTATCGTAATGACGCATTTTGCCTTCTTTTTTCCGTCAGCTGAAACTGCCGTCACCGTAACCTTGCCTACGCCATCTGCATAAACAACAGCTGACTGCCCATCGGACTCTAATGAGGCAAGCAGAGGCTTATCAATGCTCCAAGTCAGATTCTGATTGGAAGTAGCAGGCATGACCGTACCGCTAATAACAATCCTCTCTCCCACTCCCATCGTGCATTTTGTCATATTTAGCAAAACATTTGTTGTTTTGTCAGTCAGAATGCCGGAATTTAATTGGGCATTCGGAATCCATTCGGCATTCAATGCATGAACGCCAGGTGTTTTAACCACGGATGAGCTAACTATAGGTGCATCATCCTCATCGTTGTACCATCCCGAAAAAACATGTCCATCCCTTTCAGGAATGGGCAGCGGTCCATATTCCGTCCCATAGGTCACGTTAATCGTAGTTACTGGCAATTTAGCGTCTGCTGCATTCTTGTTAAGCATCACAGGAAAAACCAGGGCGCTCCAGTGAGCATACAGAACCTGAGTCCTGGCAATCGTAACAATCGTGGATTCGGTTATCCTTGTACCACCTATAGCTGCGGTAAACCAGCCATCAAACGCATAGCCGTTTCTTATCGGTATCGGCAGATCTCCATATGCCGTTCCGTATGTGACCGATATGGCCGCAGACGGATTAATCACAGTATCGCATCCGGCATTATCGTTAAAGATCACTGCATAAACGTTTGGTTCCCAATGAGCATAATAGAACGTATCTTCCAGTATTAAGGGCTGCGTCGTCGGATCCAAAACGCTGCCTCCGTCGGTCCCGGTATGCCACCCGGAAAACGTATGTCCGGTTTTCCGGGGATCTGCCGGGATGGCAGCCCTGCTTCCATACGTAACGACCTGGCTGTCCAAGACAGTTGTTCCGTCATCATCCAAAAACGAGACCTTACATTTTATCTCCTCATAAACGGCCGTGAAGTACGTAATCCCGGTTATGGGGATCCCACTCACGTCTGCTATCCTGCCATTCAGCGCCCAGCCTACAAAAATGACACCGGCATGACCGGGATCTTCCGGCAGAACGGCGCACTGATCATGATCAACTTCTTCTTCGTGATAATACAGGTTCCCGCTTCCGGCATTTCCGTCAATGAAATAAACCTTATAAGGCCCTTTGACCTCGTCCTTTTCATACTGCGCATATACGATTAAGTCAGACGTGATGTCAGAGTACTGTGCAGACCACCCAATAAACTTATATCCGCTCCGAACAGGAGTGTCAGGGGCGATGGCGCCATTTCCATATTCCACCTCCTGCTTCTTAAGAACGGTATTATCATAGTCCATGAAAACAACGGAATACTTTTCCGGCTCAAACTGGGCATATATGCTCATGTCAGCCGTCACGCTTGAAAAATCGAATGGTTTCCATCCCACGAATCTATATCCGGTGCGCGTTGGCGCCATCGGTTCCGTGGCTGCCTCTCCGGTTTGAACATACTGCTCCGTAATGACGGCGTCGTCATAATTGTAAAAAACGACGTGATGCTTGTCGGCAGAGTCGATCTTCTCGAAGCGTGCCTTTACGTCTA
>CALGGH010000014.1 GCA_937916415.1 uncultured Lachnospiraceae bacterium | reverse complement strand
TGGGTTAAATTCCCACAATTTATGGTCTAAATGCCTCTCAATTCCGAAAGGCTATGAATTTGGACATTTTTGAATTCCTCCTTAAGAATTTATTATGACGGATCCACGAAAACGAATGCCGAATGTGTCATCCAAATTGTGCAAGACAGTGAAGCATATGATAACGATCCGGGATTCAAGCAACGCGAATCCAAATCATTCACTTTAACACTGCATAGTATATCAAAAACAGTCGGATTGCGCCACCTGCTGCTGATGATGAATGAACCACTGAACCGTTAGGTTCAGTTACTGACTGCCCGTCCCCGGGCGTCACGCAAGTTCCTTCTCCACCGCCTGTCTCACTATCTCGGTTCCGGCGTCAGGCTCAAAGCGCCTGATGACCTGACCGCATCTGTTCACGAGAAACTTGGTGAAATTCCATTTTACGTCACTGTTATACAGATAATTGGGGTCTGCCTCGGCCACCCTTTTTTCCATGTAGATGCTTTCCTTGGAATTACGCAGGAAGCCTCCGAAGCCCTGTTTTGATTTGAGATATGCGTACAGTTCGGATTCCCCGGGTCCGTTTACCTCGATCTTGGCGAACTGGCTGAAGCTTATGTCATATCGTGAAGTGCAGAAAGAGTGTATCTCATCAGAAGTGCCCGGTGCCTGATGACCGAACTGATCGCACGGGAAATCCAGTATCTCCAGTCCGTCCCCGGCGTGATCCCTGTAAAGCTGCTCCAGGGCCTCGTACTGCGGCGTAAAGCCGCATCCGGTGGCCGAATTGACTATCAGCAGCACCTTGCCCCTGTAGTCGCGCATGCTCTCGGGAGAACCGTCCCTCCGGATGACGGAGATGCCATATATGGAACCCCCCACCAGATAGTCCTCCGCCTCATGTATGATCTCGGTGATCCTCTCCACGTCGACGTCTACGCTGCCGGTCTCCAGGGAATGGTTGGCGTCCTTGAGTGCCTTGTAGTTCAGGTGCTTAGAGACGCACAGGTCCCTGATCCTGTCGAAGTCTATCCAGGGATCGGCCGTACCGAAGAAGACCAGCCCGTTGCCCTCCTCAACCAGTGAAAAGGTCTGCTCCAGGGGCGTATAGTACACATGCCTGACCTTCAGGCCATGCTTGGCCGCATAGACGCTGGCGGCCACCGTCCCCAGACTCTTGGAGATGAAGCATATCTCGTCGTAATCCCCAAACGCCACGTCCTTCAGCTGCTCCTCGGCCTGGGCCGAGCACTCCGCGAAGGCACGGACCATGGCTTCACGATCCGACAGGGCCTGCTTGGAGATGCCGTCAAAGGACACCTCGACTATTTCAAAATTCCTCTCCCTCATGAACTTGCCGGAATAATACAGCAGCGGCTTGTTGACGTTGTATCCTATTCCGGGAAAAATGACTGCGATCTTTTTCATGCGTTTCCCCTCCCTGGGATCCATTCAGGTCCGGTATTCGCCACGCGTCCGGCCCGATAAAACAAGTCATTTAGCGGACGCCCAGTCTCTGTCCGGGGCTGCCGGCCTCCAGGTCGCGCTCCATCTGGGCCTTCAGTTCGTCCACGGAGGCAAACTTCATCTCGGGACGAACGAATCTGAGCAGTTCCACCTCCACGCAGGCGCCATATATGTCCTCGTCGAAATCGTACAGGTAGCTTTCACAGCAGAGAAGTTCATCCTCCATGACCGTGGGCTTCACCCCGACGTTGGATATGGAATCATATATTCCATCCGGCGTGTACGTCCTGGAAAGATATACTCCCCTTGGACCGGTCACCTTGTCCGGCGGAATGATCAGGTTGGCCGTGGGCATGCCTATCGTGTGGCCAAGCCTCCTGCCGTGCGACACGATGCCGGTCAGGCGATATGGCTCACCCAGCATTTCGGCTGCCTTTTCCATGTCTCCGTTTCTGACTACGTCCCGGATGCGCGTAGAACTGACGGGTTCTCCATCGATCTGCACCTTGTCAATGACGTGGCATTCATATCCGCCCTCAGGAGAAAGAGACTCAATAAGCTCCGCATTCCCCAGTCCCCTGTAGCCAAAGGAAAGATCAGTACCGGCATAGATATGTCTGGCGTGCATCCGTTTGACCAGATACTGTCTGATGAAATCCTCGGCGCTCATCGCGGCAGTCTCGTGCGTCATCGGAAACTCGATCAGGATGTCCACGCCAAGCCTGTCAAATATCAGTCTCTTTTCATTAATCGTGGTAAGCTCGGGCAGAGCCTTGCCAGCAAAAAGACTTTCCGGGGAAGGATAAAACGTAAAAATGACGCTTTTATATCCTTCTCCTGCCTTGGAAACGATGTCGTTGATGAGCAGCCTGTGGCCGACGTGCACTCCGTCAAATTTACCCAGCGCCACAACGGTCGGGGCATTTAATTGTATGTCTGTAATTCCTGATATTATCTGCATATTCTGCATTGAAGCACCGGGGACTGTTTTTGTGTCGTGTTATGTTATAGTAAGCGAAATTAAAAATTTCGCTTACTATAACGCTCCGCGAGAACCATCCCCAAAATCAGCAAAAAAACATCTTCACGGGCGCAAATGCCCGTTCCTTTGACCTGTATTCATATACGCCGTAAAAGAATCCATTTGCGCCGAAGACCATGATCTGATCGGAATTACGTAAACTCACTCCGCCTTCAATTGTTGCATTACGTAAACCGATATCAGACGCTATTGTTTTATTACGTAAACTCGCCTCATCAATCCTCAGGTCACTTTCCCTCAGCAAGTTCCCATTCTCAGCAGCCTTGAGCGCCCCATCCGTCACCCGAGCTGACGGCAGGTCCTCAAACACCCTCGTCACGGGGATGACGGCTTCACATATCCTGCCCTCGTTCATGAAGGATTCGATCTCGTCAAGCCTGCGCGCCCCTTCAAGTCCGAACATGCCGACCCTCGTCCTGGTCAGGTGCTGCATGGTGCCGCCGCATCCGAGCTTTTCGCCTATGTCGTTGCACAGCGTGCGTACGTACGTGCCCTTGCTGCACTTGACCCTCATCGTGACGAACGGTATCTCAACCTTGCTGATCCCGATCTCATAAATAGTGATGCGCCTGGGTTTCCTTTCAACTTCCCTGCCCTCCCTGGCGAGTTCGTACAGTTTCCTGCCTCCGACCTTGATGGCAGAATACATCGGCGGGATCTGGTCGATCTCGCCCACGAAGCCCATGATGCAGTCCCTTATCGCGTCAGGCTCCAGTCCGTCCACGGATGCTTCATGCAGGATCCTGCCGGACGTGTCCTGGGTGACGGTAGTGATGCCCAGCCTGAGCAGGGCTTCGTATTCCTTGGTCTCATCGGTCAGCATGTCACAAACCTTGGTGGCTGCCCCCAAACATACAAGCAGCACTCCCTCCGCATCCGGATCGAGAGTGCCCGTGTGTCCGATCTTTTTCTGTTTGGTTATTCCGCGCAGCTTCGCCACCACGTCATGCGAGGTGAAGCCAGGCTCCTTGTATACGTTGATTATGCCGTTGATCATTTATTCTTCCATTATGGGATGCCTGTCACCGGCAGCACCTGATTCTCGCAGACGCTGATCTGCACTTTCTAAATCATTTCGTCACGTCGAGCTGCTTAACGATCTCCTTGCTCAGGTTATTGATGACGTCGTGATACGTGCCCTTCATGGTTACGCCTGCGGCCCTGTCATGTCCGCCGCCGCCATAAAAGGCTGCTACCTTTGATACGTCCACCGCCTCAGTGGACCGTAAGCTCACCTTGTATTCCTGAGGACCCAGCTCGTACATGAATATGGCGCAGTCCACGCCGCGTATCTGCTTGAGCTGATTTGCTATGCCCTCCAGGTCGTTGCTCGATGCGCCATAGAAATCCATGGTCTTTTTAAAAAGGACGCTGGCCACGACCCTTCCTCCGAGCAGAAGCATGCTCTCCAGCAGCGCCCTGCCCAGTATCTGCGACTGTATGTAGGTCTTTTCGTAAAAAGTCTTTTCTATTATCTCCGGGAAATCGATCCCGTATCCGATCAGATCGGAAACCGTCTCAAGCGTCCTGGGTCTGACGTTTGAATACTGCAGCACGCCGGTATCGTGTATGATCCCTATGTATATGGCCAGGGCTATGTCCCGGTCCAGGTAGTCATGATCGATGACCTCATACACGAGTTCCGCCGCCGACCCCGATTCGGGATACACGTAATTGACGTCTCCTCCACCGGGAACGTTGGTGACGTGATGGTCTATGTTGATCTTCTTCGCGGCAGACCTAAACAGTTCGTGTCCGAAGCTCATCCTCGCCGGTTCGCAGTCCACGACTATAAATACGTCATACGTCACGTTGGATCGCGGCTCATGAAGTATCCTGTCGGAATCCTTGATGCAATCATACACGTCGAGAATCCGGTCAAGATAAACGTCAACCGTGGCATCCGGTATTCTTTTTCTCAGGTAAAGGGCCAGTGCCAGGCTGGAACCTATCGCGTCTCCATCCGGACGGACGTGGGCGCTGATCGCTATGGTCCTGGCTCCCTTGCATTCTTCGTAGATGTTCATTAGCAGATACGTCAGTTTTTGTTAAGCTCGTCGATCTTTTTGATCATGTCGATGCCGTAAGCGATGGAGTCATCGGGGATGAACGTGATCTCCGGGGTGTTGCGCAGGTTGACGCTGACGGCCAGTTCATGCCTGATGAAGCCTTCGGCGCTCCTTAGTCCCTGCATGGTCCTGTCTAGGGCTTCCTCGTCGCCGAGCACGCTGATCCAGGCCTTCATGGTCTTGAGGTCAGGCGCCACCTCAACAGCCGTCACCGAGGTGAACTGGGCTATCCTGGGATCCTTTATGTCATTGCTTATGATGCGGGCCAGTTCTTTTTGAACTTCACCGTTGATGCGGGTGTTTTTGATGCTGTTCTTACGCATTACCTGGGTACCTCTACCATTACGTACGCCTCAACGCGATCGAGTTCCTCTATCGCGTCGAATCCGTCAAACACGAGACCGCATTCGAATCCGGCCTTGACTTCCTTGACGTCATCCTTGAAGCGCTTGAGTGACGCAAGCTTGCCTTCAAATATCCGTTCGTCGCCGCGGGTGATCCTCACGTCACAGCCTCTGGTTATCTCTCCGTCAAGCACGTAGGAGCCGGCGATGTTGCCCAAAGCGCTGGCCTTGAATATCTGACGGATCTCCGCATGTCCGATGATCTTTTCCTCGAAGATCGGATCCAGCATGCCCTTCATGGCCGCTTCCATGTCCTCTATGGCCTGATATATTACCTTGTAGAGGCGGATGTCCACGCCTTCCCTTTCGGCCGTGGCCTTGGCCTGCGCGTCATGACGCACGTTGAAGCCGATGATGATGGCGTTTGAAGCGGATGCCAGTATTACGTCGGACTCATTGATCGCGCCGACTCCGCCATGTATGCACTTAACCACGACTTCGTCATTTGACAGCTTGGAAAGCGAAGTCTTGAGGGCTTCCACCGAACCCTGCACGTCTGCCTTGACGATCAGCGGCAGCTCCTTCATCTCGCCCTCTGCGATTTGCGAGAAGAGGTTATCCAGCGTGACCTTGCGGTATCTGCTGAACTGCTCCTCCTTTGCCTCATGCTTTCTCTGCTCGACCAGCTCCTTGGCAAGGCGCTCATCCTCAACAGCGTTGAAGGCATCGCCTGCGCTGGGGACCTCGGCAAGACCTGTGATCTCAACAGGAACGGAAGGACCTGCGGACTTTACAGTTCTGCCCTTGTCGTTTGTCATTACGCGGACTCTGCCCACAGCAGTGCCTGCGATGAGGACATCGCCCTGTTTGAGAGTACCGTTCTGAACGAGAAGTGTAGCGATAGGACCTCTGCCCTTGTCGAGACGTGCCTCGATGACAGTACCCTTTGCTTTGCGATGCGGATTCGCCTTCAGCTCGCGCACCTCCGCGACCAGCAGGATATTTTCGAGCAGCTCCTCGATGCCCTCTCCGGTTTTCGCGGAGACCGGCACACAGATCGTGTCGCCGCCCCACTCCTCGCAGACCAGGTCGTACTGGGTCAGGTCCTGCTTGACCCGCTCGGGGTTGGCGGCGGGCTTGTCCATCTTGTTGATGGCCACGATGATCGGGATCCCGGCCGCCTTGGCATGGTTGATGGACTCGACGGTCTGCGGCATGATGCCGTCGTCGGCGGCAACAACAAGGATCGCGATATCGGTGATATTCGC
>CALGGH010000013.1 GCA_937916415.1 uncultured Lachnospiraceae bacterium | reverse complement strand
GGACGTTTAGCACCCCGCTACGGCTACGTTTTCTTCTTTGATATCGAAAAAGCATCCAGCGTGAAACGCTACACTAGGTAATTATGCTACAGTTCCTAAGGTGCGCTGTTTAGTCCGCAGACATGCCAAATTCAGCTCCTACCAACATAATTAAATACAAAAAGCCAATGAGGCTGAACGTCGGTATACTCATATTCGTGTTCATTCTGATAGAGCTGATCGCCGCGATCAGCGGTTATCTGAACAACAAGCACATTTCTCCATATGAGGTAAGGACCGGTTCGCTGTATACCAACAGCCTCTACACGGGCATCGCCCTTCGCAAGGAAAAGACCGTGACTGCAGAGGACTCCGGTTACGTCAATTATTACGTCAGGGAGGGCCAGCACGTGGCCGTCGGAGATCTGGTGTATACCGTGGATGAGACGGGGCGTCTGTCTGACGCCGCCGCCGAGCTGACCGAGTCTAACAGCATGACTGACGCCGACCTCTCCAGGATGAGGACCGAGATCAGCGGTTTTGCCTCCAATTTCAACGAAAACTATTTTTCTGAAGTATACAGCTTCAAGAACAACCTGAACAGCAAGGCGATAGAATTGTCAAATATGGACGTGCTCAATTCAATTTCCGACATTTCCAGCCTCAATTCATCGCTCGTTCACTACAGGTATTCCGGTGACTCGGGCGTCGTGACTTATACGTATGACGGCTTTGAGGAAAAGAACATCGAAGACCTGGTGGCCGCCGACTTCGATCAGTCGCAGTACTCTTACGTGCAGATGACCGCCAACAACCTGGTCAGCAACGGTGACGTCATATACCGCATATGCACTAACGAAGACTGGATGATTGTCATACGGACGGATGCCGAGACCGCGGCCGCGCTCATGGAGATGGAGTACGTGGAGGTCAAGTTTACCCGCAATCAGTACACTTCATGGGCCGCCGTCAGCCAGTACGTGGACGAGGAAGGCAATTATTTGACAGGCCTGTCCTTCACGAATTCCATGATCACGTTCTCCATGGACCGCTTCATCAGCATAGAGCTGCTGCTTGACAACCATTCGGGCCTCAAGATACCCAATTCCGCCATAGCGGACAAGGATTTCTACATCGTGCCCAAGGAATACGTCACGATAGGTGATTCAGGCCGTCAGGGCGTCGTGCGTGAGACGACGGATGACGAAGGCAATCCGACGCAGGAATTCATCGAAACCTCGATCTATTCGGAAACCGAGGATGAATATTATCTCGACAACCTCGAACTGAGGCAGGGTGACGTGCTGGACAAGAGCGGTTCGCCGGACACCTATACCATACGGCTTACCGGCAGCCTGCAGGGCGTGTACAACATCAACAAGGGCTATGCGGAATTCAAGGAAATATCGATCCTGTATTCCAATGATGACTATTCGATAGTCAAGCCGAACACGACCTATGGACTGAGCGAGTATGACTACATAGTGCTGGACGCGTCTACCGTCACCGACGGCGAGATGCTATATGATTAGGCCAAAGTAAAAAGGACTTTGACGTTTACCGTAAATCAGGCCACATGACGTGCATTGGATGGTAAGTGAATCATGAGTTTAACGGACAATTACAGAAACGTGCAAAACAGGGTTATGGCAGCGTGCGAGATGGCAGGCAGGCCTAAGGACGACGTAAGGCTGATCGCCGTGTCCAAAACCAAGCCCGTATCGGACATACGTGAAATATATGATGCCGGATGCCGTGACTTCGGTGAAAACAAGGTACAGGAGATCCTGGAAAAATACGACCAGCTGCCCGGAGACGTGCGCTGGCACATGATAGGACACCTGCAGACCAACAAAGTCAGGCAGGTAATTGACAAGGCTTACATGATACATGGCGTGGACAGCCGTAAGCTGGCGGACGTCATATCCAGGGAAGCCTGCAAAAAGGGGATCACGGTCAGGATCCTCATAGAGGTCAACGTGGCCGATGAAGAAACCAAGTTTGGCACGGACTTAAACGAAGGCCCGGACCTGTATGAATATGCAACGTCGCTGCCCGGAATAGAGGTATGCGGACTGATGACCATAGCACCATATACTGTGGATGCCGAAGAAAACCGTCAATATTTTGTGGATTTAAAGCAATTATCTGTTGACATAATAAACCAAAACCATCATAATGGAGAATGTATGGAATTATCCATGGGAATGACCGGAGATTATGAGGTGGCCATTGAAGAAGGTTCCACCATGGTGAGGGTTGGAACCGGAATATTTGGCCCGAGATGATCTGACGTGAGAGTACTTGGGAGGATTGTAAGATGTCGGTAAAAGACAGGATGAAGGACATTTTTGGGCTTGATCCGGAAAAAAATGAAAGTTTTTACGGTGAGGATGACGGATACTTGGATGATCCGGAGCCGATATTTCATAAGTCTCAGTCCTCAAAGGATTCGGACGCTGATTCATCAGATTCACCGAAGAGGCCGGTAAGGAGCATTAACAGCAAACCATCAAGAAAGAATACGGGTAACGGTATGGAAGTATGTTCAATCAAACCCACGATGTTTGAGGATTCCAGGGAGATTACTGAGACTTTGCTTTCTAACAGAACCGTAGTGCTCAACCTGGAGGGGCTTAACGTTGACATTGCTCAGCGCATCATAGACTTTGCTTCGGGATCATGCTTTGCAATGGGAGGAAACCTTCAGAAGATTTCCAACTTTATTTTCATCATTACGCCGCCAAGCGTGGACATTTCGGGAGATTTCCAGGATCTTATATCCGGCACGCTTGACGTTGAGATTCACAGGTAATTCGCCAAAACGGCCTTCCCGAAAGGGAAGGCTTTTTGCGTATATGTAGTGGAGTTTGCAATGGTAAAACACGTAAAAGACAACAGGCTGTCCATCAATCGTGACGGAGCCGGGGCCTATGACATAGTTTATTCTGATTCATTTGATCAGCTCGGCGAGGAGATAGGCGCACTCGGCAGGGCATATAAGAGGATATGCATCGTGACTGACTCCAACGTTCGTCCGTTGTACGCGGAATCCGTGCGCGGAGTACTGTCAGAAGGAACGGGCTTTGAGATCAGCATATTTGAACTGCCGGCCGGCGAGGAAAACAAAACGCTTGATCACGTTCGCGACGTCTATGCCTTTCTAATTGACCGTAAGCTTGACCGCAAGGACCTGCTGATCGCCCTGGGAGGCGGCGTGGTAGGTGACATGTGCGGTTTCGTGGCCGCGACCTACCTGCGCGGCATTGATTACGTACAGGTACCCACGACGCTGCTTGCACAGTGCGATTCTTCGGTCGGAGGCAAGACCGGCGTTGATTTCGACGGCTATAAAAACATGGTCGGTGCCTTTAACATGCCGGTACTCATATACATGAACCTAAGCACGCTCAAAACCCTCGACGACAGGCAGTATTATTCAGGTTTTGCTGAGGTCATGAAGCACGGCCTGATCAAGGATGACAAGTTCTATGGATGGCTCATCGAGAACATGTATGAGATCTGTGACAGGGATTATGAGACGCTTAAGGTCATGATCTACAACAACTGCCTGATCAAGGGCAAGGTCGTGGAGGCTGATCCGACCGAAAAGGGAGAGCGGGCTCTGCTGAATTTTGGTCACACCATCGGCCATTCCATCGAAAAAGCGTCCGGATTCAAGCTGCTTCATGGCGAATGCGTCGCGCTCGGATGCGTGGCGGCCGCGTTCATTTCATGGCACCACAAGCTGATCTCGATGGAGGAATTCTACGAGATCAGGGACATGTTCGTGCCTTTTAACCTGCCGATATCCGTAGAGAACGTTGATCCGGAGGAAATACTTAAAATTTCTAAATCCGACAAAAAGATGTCCGGCGATCACGTCAGGTTCATATTGCTAGACCGCATAGGAAATGCGCTGATCGACGAAACCGTGACGGATCAGGACATACTCGATGCCGTCACTGAAATACTATGGAAGGGTGAAGACTGATGACCAAGAAGCCCGTGGCAAACCTCATAATTGACCTGATATTCATGATACTCCTAGTGGCATGGGATCAGTACACCAAGGCGTGGGCAGTCAGCAACCTCAAGGAAAAGCCCGCGATCTCACTGATATCCGGCGTGCTGGAGCTCAATTACCTCGAAAACAAGGGAGCTGCATTCGGCATGCTGCAGAATCAGCGCATTTTCTTCATATTCGTCGCGATCATCATATTATCCTGCATAGTCTACATACTGATCAAGGCTCCATGCAAGGACAGGTATTTCATTCTGCACCTGCTGCTCAGCCTCATAGCAGGAGGTGCCGTGGGCAACATGATAGACCGCGTGACGCTTAATTACGTGGTTGACTTCATCTATGTCAAGATCATAGATTTCCCCATATTTAATTTTGCTGACATCTACGTGACCGTTTCGACGTTCGTGCTCATCATCGTCCTGCTGTTCGTATACAAGGATAATGACCTCAGGTTCCTTAGTTTCAGGACTAAGGGCTACAGGACGCTGGACGACGTGAATTCCGACAGGGCTGACGTGACTTCAGGGGCTGAAGATAAGGAGAATCCGGATGCCTGATGCACGTCAAGCGGAATTTGCCGAAAACATGTCCACGGATGCGGACGAAACTTTCTTTTCGGACGTGGTAGATGACGAGGATGACGGAAAGCGCCTGGATAAATGGATATCCGACAATCATCCCGGCTATTCGCGCAACTACGTGCAGTCCCTGATCACCGGCCAAAAGGTCACGATCGACGGTAAGGTCATTACCAAAAATTCATATAGAATAGATTCCGGAACCACCGTTTGCATCCTCATTCCCAAAAACGAGATCCCGGACATCACTCCATGGGATCATCCGCTGGACGTCATATATGAAGATGATGACGTCATTATCGTAAACAAGCCCAAAGGCATGGTCGTGCACCCGGCTCCGGGGCATTTAAACGATACTTTGGTCAATGCGCTGGTATATCATTGCAAGGACTCCCTGTCAGGCATAAACGGCGTTTACAGGCCCGGAATAGTTCACAGGATAGACAAGGATACCACCGGATCGCTCGTGGTATGTAAAAACAACCACGCTCACATGAGCCTGGCTGCTCAGCTGAAGGATCACAGCATACGGAGGAAATACAGGGCAATTCTCTGCGGACGGATCGACGAGGATGACCTGACCATAAACGTAAATATCGGCAGGGATGCTCATGACCGGATGAAATTCGCCGTAACCAGTGACGATAAGGGCAAGGAAGCCATTACGCACTTGCACGTGCTGAACAGGTTTAATAATTTCACCGAAGTCGAATGCAGACTTGAAACCGGACGCACTCACCAGATCAGGGTTCACGCAAACCACATGCGTCATCCGGTACTGGGAGACCCGCTCTATGGTCATAATCTGGGCCTCAAGGAGCCAATGAAACTCGAGGGACAATGCCTGCACGCAGAGGTGCTGGGGTTCATTCATCCGACAACGGAAAAATACGTGGAGTTTGAAGCTCCGCTTCCGGAGTATTATAATAAGCTTATCGAGATATTAAGGATCTGTTCATAAATAAATCATTAATTTGCTTGTCTTTTTCTTCGATCGCACTG
>CALGGH010000012.1 GCA_937916415.1 uncultured Lachnospiraceae bacterium | reverse complement strand
CTGGTTGATGCCAGGGCGATGAAGTCGATCATAGACTTTCTCGAAGCTTGCGGGATTAAAGTGAAAGGCGTGATTCTGGACAGGGGATACTGCGATCAGAAAGCAATCCAATACCTGCACGACAAGGAAATCAGCTATCTGATCATGATCAAAGGAGCTCCTCGGGGATACCAGGACGTGGTTGAGCAGTATAGCAGCAAGATCAAGCTGAATGTTGAGCATTTGGTGAATAGAACATGTATGTTTGCAGCGCAGGACAAGGTAAAGCTTTACGAGGGTCTGTCGTGGGAGGACACGGTAACGCTGTTTTATGACTATGTCAATGGAGGTGAGAGGATTTCTTCACTCCTCGTAAAGATGTTCGCTGAAATCGAAAAGGCCAATGCGGCAATCGAGAATGGCAAGAAGGCAAAGGTTAGTAAAGATCTGTCAAATGTGATTCGGATTGACCCGGCAACAGGCAGGGCAGATATCGACAAAGAGGGGCTTCAGGAAGCGATAAACCATAAGGGTGAATATGGCATCGTCTGCTCGGAGGAGCTGTCCGCAGAGCAGGTTCATTCTCTGTATGTAGCCCGCGGCGGATCAGAGACTCTGTATATGCTCACGAAAACACAGCTTGGATATGGTGTGCTCCGTGTTCACCTGACCCCCGGGGTTCGATCAAAGTTCGCTGAGGCTTTTATTACATCGATTATTCGTTATGAGATCGAACAAGCTTCCAAGACGATTAGCCGTACGGCCAAGGAGGGAATACGGGAACTGGATCTCATGGTGGTGAAGCATATCAACGGAAACTGGATTCACAGTGAGACGGAGACGGGACGGGGTCTATCGTTAATACAGGATCTGTCGGGAGAAAACGGGACAGCATATTTGAACTTAATTGCGGATGAACTGAACAAGCGAGGAAAATCGCCTGTCTTCCGCCGCAGAAAAGCTGGCGTAAAAAAAGAGTCACCCAGTTCAAACGCGGACATAAAAGAAAAGATGCCCCGGAAAAAGCCTGGACCGAAGCCTGGGTATAAGAGAGGTACACACAATGTGGATGGATCGGTGCGTAAGAAACCCGGACCAAAGACGGGGAGCAAGAAAGGGATGTACAACAAAGATGGTGCTTTAAGAAGGAAGCCAGGTCCTAAACCAAGAGCCCATCAGGAGCCAATTAATTAGATTATTAGTGTGTAAAACTTGGTAGTTAAGGTTTATACCCTCTCAATCCTGCAGCTGTGGTGCTTGTATTCAGGATCACCGGCTTCAGCATCTTTATTGTAGTTGATGCTTATGAGCAGTATATTTCCCTTGTAATGCTCCAGCCTCTGGGGATAATCCCTGTTCTTTATCTGGTCTGCCGCCGTCTTTACGGTTTTGTTTACCTTAAGTTCAACAAGCAGCGCCGGCTTTTCAGGATGCCCCGGGGACGGAAGATATATAAGATCCACATAGCCCTTTCCACTGTCAAGCTCCTGTATGGTGGTATAGTACTTCTGTCCTGCATAGTATGCAATCTGTATCGCATAAGAAAGAGCCGCCTCAGAGTTATAGGTCTTATTCTCAGCGGTGTCATGGAACCATTCAAGAAGCTCTGCAACCTTTTCCTCATTGCAATCCCACGTTGCATCAAGGAGCTTTTGCGACTTCTTAAATGAGGTGAAGGTATCCATCCATTCTGCCGACTCCGTTGAATTCCTGAACTCATCAAGTATCTCCCTGTTGGGAATGAATACCTCTCTCGTTTCCGCATCATATCCCAGATATCCCAGATGTATGAGCATGACAAGTACGTCATTGCTGCCGGCAAATGAAGTCATGTCATTCTGATATTTGGATATGTTCACCTTAAGCCTTCCGCCGTCCATAAGCAGCGCCACCGAGTCCTTTAGCCTGTCAAAGTCCATTCTGATGTATTCAGATAAGGCCTCATAAGTCTCAGTCTTATTCCAATAATTCTGGATCGTGCCGGTGGATATGGCCTTCACAACGGAAAGAGGACTATATATGGAGTAATGCTTAGGCTTTAATTCTTCGCCGGTTGCCTTTTGGATCGCATAATTCGGATCGGGGGGAATTATGTCAGTGACGTCATATCCATCATACCATTCCTTGATCTTCTCATAATCGCGCCCGTATTCCTCACATTTTTCCCTGACCTCGTCCTCCGTAAAGCCGGTATATTCCACAAGCTGCATCGGGGTTATAAATGAATATTCATCAAACATATTCAGGGCAGAATGCTGTCCGTATTTCTTTATCGGGAGTATTCCGGTCATATAGGCAAGGGCAACATATTCCTGATCCTTTAACCAGTCACGAAGAAAATCAAGGTAATGCCTCTGTCCGTCCTTATCCTCTTTGCAAGTCCGGAACGCAACGTCCCATTCATCTATTATTATCACGAATTGATTGCCGCTTTTTCTGCAGAATTTATCCATGCTGTAAGAGAGGTCGTCTGCATCATATCTGACATCCGGATATATCTCTGACAATTCTTCGAGAATTCTTTCTGACATTTTCTCAAGTGATGATCCGATATCCTTATTCTCTTTGATAAAATCAGTCATTACCACTCTGACAACATCAAATTGATTTAAGAATTTATCCCAGTTATCACAGCCTGAAAGCTTTCGGTCAACAAAAAACTGCCTGCTGTCACCTTTACCATAGTAGGCAGCCAGCATATTGGCGGCTATCGTTTTGCCAAATCGTCTCGGGCGAGATACGCATATAAAACGCTGTTCAGTATTAACAACGGAATTAATATATTCAATCATTCCTGTTTTATCCACATATATTTCAGAATTAAGAACCTGACTGAATTTTGTGCACCCCGGATTAAGATATTTACCCACAAAGACACCTCCTGTGCTGCTCCAGGCAACTACCGATATAGTAACATAAAACCGGCGGCCCGAAAAGGTCGCCGGCTTCTGATGGTGCTTAAATCGTCCTTATTACTTACTCTCAGATGATCAGCCTAAAGAGGCTCATCCTCATCGTCGTGATGGTGAAGTTCGCGATCCTGCTGCCGACGGCCACATTTCTTCCCTTCCCAAGCCGTTGTCTGGCCTCAAGCCTTGGTGATCAGGCATTTCTCGCCCTCAAAGGCAAAACCGTACTTTAAGATGCGCCCTGCCGGGATGCCCCTTTGCAGAAGGTCGGCGTCATACTTCTTCTCTTCTATCTGCTTAAGTGCATTGACCGCCGTATCTTCCAGTGTCTTTTCCCCATCATAAGCATCAAATGCCTTGAATTCCATGATGACGGCCACGTCATTTGCGTCCTTTGGTTCCATTACGACGTCATACCGGCCGTATCCGCTTTCGCGATTGGACTTTACCATGTAATCCTTCGCCCTGTCCACGATCAGCCCCAGCACGAAGCCATGATAGAAGCGTTCCGGCTCCTTCCCGTCCGATGGCCTGTTTCCCGCATCGAAGTAACTGAACGTATTGAGCGCGACGTCATTCATATAAAGATTCATCTCACGGACGTTTCCCTTAAACATGGCTGAGACAAACTTATTTAACAGCCGGTCCTTTTGAAACCAGCCCTTTATCATTTTGGAAAACATCTGCTTTACTTCAAAATTGGTAAGCTTAAGCTGATAGACCGGCGTATCATTGGGATGCTCCCTTATGATCCCCTCTACCTTGAGATACCCTGATGCCAGAAGCAGGCTCCAGATGGCATTATCATCCCCATCCAACTGATTATATACTATCTGTTCATCTATTTCTGTTTCAATGATCCCATCGTTTAACAGCTGTTCAAAATCGCTCTTGATATCCCCGTTGCCTTCTCTTATCAGCTTACCCACAAGCCCGTTTCCGCTGGTGTTAGCCCAGTGGGTATCGTACTTTCTCTTTGACAGATAGGATATGACAGACCAGGGATTATAAATGTCCCTTACGCTTCCAAAGGTAAAACCGTCATACCAGAACTTTACGTTTTCCTTCTCTTCTTCCGGTATCCCCTGTTCGTCCATGGCGGCAAATACCTCCTCCTGTGTGAAACCGAAGGATGTTGCGTATTCATCGGAAGTCGTCGTTACCACATTGAGATTATTAAGGTCCGAGAATATGGATTCCCTGCTGACCCTGGTGATCCCGGTCATGATGGCTCGCTCTAGGGAGAGATTGGTCTTAAAGGCATTGTTGAACAGTGCCCTCGTATAGGCAACCAACTCATCCCGGAAGCCGTTTACGTACGCTTCCTGCATGGGGGTGTCATATTCATCCAGAAGGATGATGGGCTTTTTGCCGTAATAACGATGAAGCCATTCGCACAGAACGTTGAGTGATAGTGAAGCAACTTCATCAGGCATGTTTCCGGAAACCTGCCGATAGAATTCCCTGTCCTTATCTGTATAACGCTCATCCTTCAGAATCCATTCGTACGTGATATAAAGCTTCTCTATTAACCCGTTGATCACGTTTCTCGTCTTCTCGTAGGCATTCTGTTTTACTCCCGCAAACGACAAAAAGATCACGGGATACGTTCCCTGAAGGTCACGGAACCTTTCGTCCTTCCATATCTCCAAACCCTCAAAGATGTCGCCCCTGCCTGCATATTTATTGGAAAAGAAGCATTCCAGCATGCTCATGTTAAGGGTCTTGCCAAACCTGCGGGGACGGGTGATGAGGGTGACCGAATCCTCGGAATCCCACCATTCCCTGATGAACGCGGTCTTGTCAACGTAAAAGCAATCCTTCTCCCTCAAATCGCTGAAGCTTTGAATTCCGATCGCTACCGTTTTTGCCATTTCCGTCTCCTTCCGAAGCCTGATGCGGGCATTTTGTTCGTTTCCCATAACACCATTATATCAAACACGTGCATGTTCTGCAGGGCCTTATTGAATGTAAGGAACTGTCACGAAATAATCTTGCCTTTTTGCTTGTCTGGATTCACAGAAG
>CALGGH010000011.1 GCA_937916415.1 uncultured Lachnospiraceae bacterium | reverse complement strand
CCAAAATCCGGCGCAGCAAACGCCAAAGTAAAAAGAACTTTGTCGTTTGCCATAACTGCGTTCACGTGTATAATTATGATGATGAGCATTTAAACCAACCCGGGAATTCCGCTACGGTTCCTAAAGCTATGTGAATATCGGAAGGGAGAAGAATCATATGACAAATGACACGTTTATGAACGGATTAAAGAAACAGATCGCATGCGCGGTCTCCATCCTGACGCTTGTCAGCTTCAGCGTTTCCACGAACGTATGCGCAGCGACCGTACCGGTACCCGAGGGCATGACTCCGGTCACGTGGGAGGTGTCCGAAGACCATCTTATGATCGAGGGCGATGAGGCAAGGGCGCTATATAACCGGATCGCCTCGGAGGACTATCCCACTCTTGAAGAGCTTAAATCCAATCCCGTGGTAAAGCAGCTGGATCAGCTGTCCGCGTACTATTCGGAAACGTACGGTGACACTTCCAAGATCAATACTCCGGAGAGAGACAAGCTGCGTGAGGACGTTCTGAAGAACTTTATTACCCGGGGTTCCGCGCGTACGGCCCGGATACGCGACGACGGTTCTCACGCATATGATTACGACGGTCCGCTTAAGTATGAATACCAGGTTGTGATAGTCCTGGGACTTCCTGCCTCCGGCAAATCCACCAAATATGCCGATCCCCTCAGCGAATCATTGGGGGCATTCAATCTCGACAGCGACGTGATCAAGGAGATGCTGCCTGAATACAAGGAATCCCACGGAGCCGCAGCTCAGTCGGTGCACCAGGAAAGCCGCGACATACTCAACAAGGTGGTTAGGAGATTTACCGAAGGCGACAAAAAGGGCTGCAACGTAATAGTCCAGACGATAGGCAATGATTATGATGAGCTTAGGTCACGTTACGTCGAGCCGTTTGAAAATGCCGGCTATAACGTGAAGATCCTGTTGGCCGACGCAAGGCCAAACGAGAGCCTCGCCCGTGCCGTGATGCGCGGACTCAGGACCGGACGCATCATTACCAGCAGTGCCATCATCGGATACGGAAATGATCCGCAAAACGTATACAACAAAATATCCGCAATGACAAACTCCAAGGGAGAGCTCTATGCATACGCCGCCACGGAGACTTCGTCTGCCTATACTGTCGTAAAGGGAGATACGCTGTATAGTCTGGCAAAACGCTTAAAAGTCACGCTTGCCGATCTGGTATCGTGGAACGGAATCAGCGATCCGAACCTGATCTATCCCGGACAGGTATTGAAGTACTCGCATTAAAATCCTTGAGATCATCAATGTCTGCGTCAGAATGCCCCGCCGTAAGACGCCTAATGCGGCGAGGATTTTTGACGAAGCAATCAGACAAGCAGAATTAAAAGTTATTCTGTAACAGATCCTAACCTTCGCTGACGATGGATTTCGCAAAAGCTGCAGCGGCGGCCAGATCGTCCGCGTTCGGCCGGCCCTTATGCAGGCCCTTGAATTCACCCTTGCAGTGGAATTCGCGCTCATCCATGGTAATGCCGGCTTTGTCAGCCTCAGCCTTGACCTTTTTGAACGTGGAATTCAGCATGGCTGCAGATCCGAAGTTAACGATCCGGCCGACCTTGCCGGCATCCAGGCGTGAAATGAAATCGCGCACCTCGGGATCAATGTTGAAAGCGTAATAGGAATTGCCCAAAAACAGGACGTCCACCGGTTCATTAACGGGAGAACTCAGCGGAAGTGCCTCCGTGCCGATTGCTTCCGCAACCGCCTCTGCCATGCGCCTGGTGTTTCCGGTCCTGGTATAGTATCTTACTGCTGCCTTCATGTTCTTTCCTCCTTTGCCTTAAATGCAAAAATCAGTTACTCTGTTTCATAAAAGCTAATGTAGCGTTTCGATGACTTCTTTACTTATAGTGAACGACAAAAATAATTTGTCGTTCACTATAAAACGCCATCTTGTCGTCAGCTACTTCGTTGTCGTCAGTCGACGATGCATCTCCATTTATTAACGTCGTCATCATTTAATTCTCCCTGATTTCAGATTCGTCTTCAAGTACCTCTTTCACGCGCATGCCTTCCGAGACGTCATTAATATTTACGTTGGTGACGTATACGTCTCCCTCGCTTAGGCCTTCCGAGATCTCCACCAGTTCGGTTCCCTTATAGGCGACGGTGACCGGACATGATACCGTATGGCCTTTTTCGATCTTAAGCACCGCATGCTGTCCGTTCACCTTATATAAGGCGCTTATGGGTATCAGCAGCACGTCATCGGCAGAGTAGAGCATGAACCGTGCCGTCACCTGGTATCCGTCCTTTAAGTCACTGTCAGCCGGACACGTTACCGTGATCCCCGTCCTGTACTCCTTCATTCCCAAGGACGAAATGGCCTCCTCCGCATAATCGGAAATCTGCGTGATCTCGCCATCCACGATCCGTTCTCCCTGTTTCGTATCCCTGATGATGCTTACGGGATCGCCGACCTTAAGACACTCCTCAACCTCCGTCCGCACCGCACATTCAACCAGGCATTTATCCTGCTCCCGTCTGATCACGGCCAGGGTGTCTCCCTCAGATATTTTGCTCATGTTTTTCACGGGAAAGTCCGATAACACTCCGTCCGAGGTTGCCTTGACCTCGCAGGCTTCCATCTTGCGGTTAAGCATTTTTATCTCTTCCTCCTGAGCGGCTATCTGCGCGTCTATGGAAGCCAGTTCGGCCGTCTCCGCCTCATCGCCCATCCTGCTCCTCAAGCCGTTTATCTGAGTCTCCAGGATGGCTATGTCTCTCTGTGCCGAATCTATTGTGTAGTTATAATAATCCCTGTTAAGATCCTTGGACTGAGGATTCTGGCCGGTGCCTACGTAATCCCATGCCTGGCCGTTGGTGGAATCAAACTTGTTTTTGGCTTCCATCCATTGATTCTGCTTCTCATAATAGTCAGCCTCTATCTCACGAAATGCGGATTCATCCATCTCACCCTCGTCCCTGGCGGTCTTGGCCAGATCATACCTGGCCTTGGCCTCGTTAACGGCTGCTCCGGCCACGTTATACTGGGCTCTCACCAGCTCCAGATAGCTTCCGGGCGTCATCTCCTTCATGCCGTTAAGCCTCTCCAGCTCGGTAGTATCCTTAACCTTATCTATCTGGGCCTGAAGCTCGCTTACCTGAGCCGACAGCTCCAGCCTCGACTGCCTGGCATCAGCGCTCACCTTGTCCTTCTGGGCCTCCAGGCCTGCTATCGCCTGATCCGCCTGAGCGATCTCTGACTGATAGTCGGCAGCGGATATCCGGGCCAGGACCTGGCCTTTTTTTACCTGATCATTTTTGTTGACCAGGACCTCCGTGACTTCACCCTCCACCTCAGACACGAGGGTCTGTTCCTCATATCTTTTGACCACGCCGTTCTCATTGGCATAATCCTTAAAGGAACCGCGAGATGCCCTCTGCGCCTCCACTTCATCCGGAGCGGTCATCACGTATACGGATGCTCCGATCGCGGCTAAAAGTACGATCAAGAGCATGATCCTGGTTATAAGTTTCTTCTTCACGTTTTTCCTCCCCGGCCCGGTTCATGTCCGAGCCATACTCATTTAATTTTTATCCTCGTTCCTTTAACACGTCCGACAGATTGACTCTGAGGACCTCGCGATAGCCCATTATCACTGAGATGAACGTTACCACCGCGCAGCCGGTCAGGGACATGAGATAATCTCCGGGACGGATCAGCAGGTCACACAGAAAGCCGTCGTCTCCCATGGCAGTTTCGAACGTATATTTAATGATCGGCAACAGTCCCGCCGTCATGAGCACGCCACCCGCCAGTGACACCAGCTGCTCCACCAGGATCATCTCCATGATCTCCCGGGGACGCATGCCCAGCACCATCATGGTGCCAAACTCCACCTTGCGTTCCCGCAGGTTCATGCTTATTATGCTGTATATCATGACTCCGCCTGAAACTATGGCAAACAAGGCAACCACGTATGCTATGACGACCAGGGTTACGTTCATCTCCCAATATGCCACGAGCAAACGGTCATTATCCACTATGTAATCCAGATTCACGGCATCCTTTAACTGAACCAGAAAATCCTCCTTATGATCCTTCTCTACCGCGCATAGAACCATGTTAGCGCAGGCTTCCTGTCCGAAGAGAGAGCAGAACGCATCCATGGGCAGGTATGCGCAGCTTTCAGCATACGTATCATAGATCGCTCCGATGGGGACGTTCATCTCATGTCCCCCGAATATGTTTTCCTGTATGGTTATGCAGTCCCCCTCTTCGACCCCGAGCTTATCCGCCGTCAGGGAATCCACAAACAGGGCATCCGAGGATGGGGTAAGTATATGATTTCTGTTGTCCATGACGTTGCGCAGGCTGCCGCCCGGATCGTATGCGCAGATCGAGTTTGACACCTTGACATTGCCATATCTTAACGTGACCGGAAAGGTGGCATATGGTTCCGCATTCACCACGTGATCCAGGGCCAGGATCTCTTTGCGCAGATCCTCATAAGGCACGTAGGAGGACAGAACAAGCTTATAATCTCCCGCCTCCTGAATCTGCAAAACCTTATCCGAGCTGTCGTTCATATAGGTCGTAAGAGACAAGGCAGTGCTGATCAGGGCGATGGGGAAGCTTATTGAGAAGGCTATCGCCACGGATCTTAAGGGATTGCGGAAGATGGCCTTTATCGCTATTCTCTGTCTGCCATTCAGCCTTTTATCGATCCAGCCGGGAAGGTTTATGACGTTGCCGGTCCTGGGCTGACTGGCCCTCATGGCCTCAGAGGGCTGTATGGACATGACCTCCCTCACCCCAAGCCAGGTAGACAGCAGCGCGGTACCCACTCCAAAGACCATCCCTATGATCCTGGGAACGGCAAAGAAATGATAGCTGAGATGGGGCAGCGAATAATAGGTTGCGGAATCCACGAGAAGAGAATTGCCTATGGGATATGAAATGCCATAAGCGATCAATGTCCCCATCATGCCCAGTATGAAGCTAAGTCCCATATAGATCCGCAGGATCTCGGAATCACGGGCGCCCATGGCCTTCAGCGTGCCAATGATGGTTCTGTCACTGTCGATGGCCTTTTTCAGTATGATGTATACCATGAAGGCGGCTCCTATGAGGAAGAGCACGGGTATGAGCATGCTCACCAGTTCATAGGTGTCTATCTCATCCGTCAGGGTGTTATAGGCATCCTGATCCCTCCTGGCACAGATGGAAAGCACGCTGCCCTTTTCCTTCAGCCTGGCTTCAATGACGTGAACGAAGCTGTCGGGATCCACTCCGGGTTCCACCTTGATCCCGATCTCATTTACGGCATCGCTCTTACCCGTTATCTGTCCCAGCCTGTCTGCATCCACTGCCGCAAAAGCGTACAGGTCATCCACGGGCGCCTGTATGTCACTGCTGGGCACATAGAAGAGATACTGCGGAGAATTAACCATTCCGGCATAACTTAACTCGGTACGGGTGCCTTTATATATCACGGCTAAGGTGTCGCCGATTTCAAAATGTCTTTTGCCCTGCATGGCCTGGCTTAAGAATATCTCATTGCCCTCCATGGTGCCGTCATCCGAAGCGATCCTCATTTTATTCATGGAATCCGCAGGAGAATACGCCAGCAGATGCAGGGTTACAATCTGCTTTTCACCCGTATCCAGTCTCACGTCCGCGGACTGCCGGCCAAAGATCTCGCCTACGCCCTCGACCTTGGTCAAGTCCTCCAGGTCCTTTTGGGTGATCCCGTCCACGTCGGCAAATATGTCCGCAAAGCTGTATTCTTCAAAATACGGAAAGACATTCTCGCCCAGATTCCGGGCATAATCGTACAGACCGATGAAGATGGATACCGCTAAGGCGATGATGAGAACCACGCCGGCATATTGAAGAAGGTTTTTCCTGACGCCCCTCAAGACATTACGCGCGTATTGTCTCATTACCAGTTCACCTCACCGGGCTTTAAGGGGTGTTCATTCACGTCCACGTGATGTATCACTCCGTCCCTGAAATGCACGACCTTGTCCGCTATCTGTGAGATCAGGACGTTATGGGTGACCATGATGATGGTGGTCTTATAGGTTTTATTATATTCTGACAGCAGGGTCAGAACCTCCTCGCCCGTACGGATGTCCAGGGCGCCCGTAGGTTCATCGCACAGGAGGATGTCAGGGTTTTTGCACAGTGCCCTGGCAATGGCCACTCTCTGCTGCTGTCCGCCGGACATGCTTGAGGGGAAATGATTCCTCCAGTCCTCGAGTCCAACGCGCCTGAGCATCTCATCGGCATCCAGAGGATTCTCCGACAGCTCCGCCGCCAGCGTAACGTTCTCCAGTGCGCTTAGGTTAGGCAGCAGGTTATAGAACTGAAAAACAAAGCCTATGTGCCTGCGCCTGTATTCTATAAGATCCCTGGGCTTCATCCCGTGCACCGGCTCATCACGGTAGAACAGTTCCCCGTCGGTGATGGTCTCGATCCCTCCGATGATATTGAGCATGGTGCTCTTACCCGAGCCGGATGGACCCAGTATCACGACGAACTCGCCGTCCTTGATCTCGAGCTCCACCCCGCGGAGCACGTGGGCGATGCTCTCACCCACGGTGAAATCCTTGATCAGATTGTGTGACGTTATAATGTTTGCAGATTCAGTCATTATGGTTCGAATCAATAAAAGATTTTGATCTCATCTCATCTCCGGAGCGTCCGGGAATGGCGGCATGTCTGTCATTTCCTAAAAGTCACCCAGTTGTGGGACCATGGCACGGGCAGGCCGAACAGGGTCACGACCTTGTCGGACGCGTTCCTGTACCATGAATAGTTCCAGCCGGCGCCCATGTCCATGTACACCGCGTTGGTGACGCCGAGCCTGTGCAGCTCATCCATGAATTCATCAAAATGCAGCATGTTCACGGAATCGATGATGCATACGCCGCCGTTCAGTTCCGCCAGCGTCCTGTAGCAGCGGGCCCTCGGCCTGTCGAAGCTCATGACGGTCTCCCCGTCATGGATGAGTCCGAACTGCATGAACCCGCTTCCGCCCGCGTCCGCGGCAGCCCTTATGGCACCCGTAGGATCGTCAAACTCAAAATGGTAATTGCCGTCCGCAAAGGTAAATGCCGCAAAAGCATCCTTGTTATATGGACTCTCATACAGCGTACCGTTCACCGCGTGGTCGCCTTCCACGTTTTCCTGCGTAAACCCGAGGCTCACGGTATGCTGAAATGCCGCGCCGCTGCACCAGGTGATGGACTTGTCGGACTTAGAGGGTCTCTTGCCGCACACGAGGTCGACGTCCGAATATTCAGGAAAAAACACGTACACCGTGCCGGTGTCATAGATCACGGTTTCCTCTCCCGGACGGATCTCCTCCACGGACGTCGCCGATGCGTCGATGCTCCCGGGGACCTTGACGTGATACTGCGAGACGAGTCCCATGAAGATGAAGGCAAACGACGGGATCACCAGAAAAGACGTGGCATAAAAAATGCGGTAAAGAACCCGCAGAGGCTTGGCCGTAAGCTTCTCAGGCCCCCACAGGTAGACGTTGAGCGTCACGAACTGAAGGACCGCAAGTCCGAGATACCATGCATGCAGCACGTTCAGCCACATCTGCGCCACGAAAAAGGCAGTATACGCTCCCAGCGAAAGAAGGGCCATGGCCATCAGCCATATTCCCGAAAGCCGTTCACGCGATCTCATCACTTGCCACCTCCATCACGCCGGGATGACAAAAGTTCCTGCCTCAGCACCTTAAATGAGTCAAACTGGGATTCGATGCTCACTATGAGCAGCAGGGTGGCCATGTCAGAGAGATACTGCAGGGCATTTTTCCACAGCAGGGCAGGCTTGAACCCCAGCTTGCTGTTAGCTGCCAGCAGGAGCATGTATACCCCAAGCTTATACATGATGGCCATGCGGTTCAACACCACGTTTTTGGGATTACCGCGATGCTCGTAGCTAATGAAAAAATGATTGATCGTGATTATGACTGTCATCAGGAATGACATGCCCGCAGCTGCCAGATACAGGCTTCCCTGTACCCCGGCCACGAGATATACGTCAAAGTCCTGTTCTCCCCACAGTTCCCCGAGAACGAAATGTGCCTCCTGGTACATGAGGCAAAAAAGCACTCCTCCCATCAGTCCCTTGGCCACGTCCCAGTTATAATGCCGGAATGCGAAGAGCATGAAGCCCGTCGTCAAAAACTTGATCAGGGTTTCAAATACCGAGAAGGCCCCTGACTCGGTCCGGAACAGTAATAATGAAGCCAAACTGGTGATGACGGCAAAAATGCATGCCGCCACCATCAGATATTCGTTCAGATATATCGATTCACGTTCTTTAGTCATGAGTATTTAGCCCGAATCTGCCTGTTCTGTTCTTCCATGGCCTTGTTAAACAATTCGCGTGCGTGCTCGTAGTAGTACTCCTTTTCTTTTTCGGTGAAATCATCCATCCTAAGGTCGGCCATCTTGCTGACGATGCCCTTCTCGAGTTCCAGTCTCTCCTCTTCCTCCGCGTCGGCTATCTTGGGAAAGTCCACCTCTTCGTCTTCGTTGATCCGGGGCTCCCGTACCTGCGAAACCTGCTTGCTCCGCTCTTCCTGTTTCTGTTCTTTACCGCCTTCTATCTCAGGGAAGCCAATGTCTTCATCCCCGTCATCACTCTTCGGTATCTGGCCCCATAACCGCTCTTCCTTCATGGCTGACAGGTCATCCGCCTCGTCATCCGCGAAGTCCGCGTCCTTCAGCTCTTCATATTCCTTAGCCGCATCCAGTTCATCAGCGTCCAGATCCCTGGCTTCCTCGTCATGAACCGACATGCCTATCTCATCTGTTGCGTCCAGTTCTTCCTCAAGTTTCATGCTCCTGCGCTCATGATGCTGCACTTCTTCCTCTTCTTCTTCCATCGAAGAATCATCCATGTATTCCTCGCCAAGATGCGCCAGGAAATCATTATTTGCATCATTTGCATCATTTGCATCATTTGCATTATCTGCATGTTTCCGTTCCTCCTGTTCCTCAGGCATGATGCTTTCGCTGAATAACGGCTGCCGTTCCTCCTGTTCCTCAGGCATGATGCTTTCGCTGAATAACGGCTGCTGTTCCTCCTGCTCCCCGTCCTGCGCGTCTTTCCGGGCATAAGGATTCT
>CALGGH010000010.1 GCA_937916415.1 uncultured Lachnospiraceae bacterium | reverse complement strand
CAGTGCGATCGAAGAAAAAGACAAGCAAATTAATGATTTATTTATGAACAGATCCCTTAGTGCGCAAAAAACAAAACCACACGCACGCCAAACAAT
Organism: uncultured Lachnospiraceae bacterium; assembly: GCA_937916415.1. Lineage (GTDB taxonomy): Bacteria > Bacillota > Clostridia > Lachnospirales > Lachnospiraceae > XBB2008. Next base: position 19,591 of record CALGGH010000010.1, on the reverse strand, counting down.
TATACGTGCATGTGGTTTAGTTGTCAATCAAAAACTGATTGCGCGCTTAAACGCCGTGCTCACGCCGTGTGCTTAAACACCCGTCAGCCTCAGCCCATGTGGAATGAAGGAATCACTCCGCCCAGGTTATTCTCGGCTATGTCGTTCTCCAGCGCAAGGATCTGACCGCGGATGCTCTTGATGCTCCTGGCATTGTACTCACCGGGTTCAATGCCCCCGAGAGCAACCAGCTCATCAAGTCTCGACTGTGCACGCTGAATGCTGATGGCATGTGCGGCACCGACGATGATGGCAGCCACGAGCAGGATCATTAAGCTCGTAACGAGGAACATCGTGCTCTTCGATCCAAGCAGGGCCGGCATGCTGCCTGCCAACGCCGTCTGCTCTTCTTCAATGACGATCAAGCTATAACCTTCCGATAACATCTCACGCACCTCCATAAATAAAATGCGATAAATAAATGAAACCTCACGAAGTGAAAACCCGTTAAAACCATTTTCACCTCCGTGTCATTAATAAAGACGGAGCCAAAAACAAAAAAGGGTCAGATTTTTTAGAAAAATAATATTGCCTTTTCATTTAACCTATTTTCCTATATAATTATATTGTTGTATGGACGTGCGGCGGTCGACGGTTCCGCCATTCCACGATGGGACGTCATTGAATGACCGAAAGGCAGGCAGTACGTCCGGGTCATTCGCTGACGGTTTTCAAACACGCATCGTCACCGCAGGCATTGCAGGTGATGAAATAACGGCCACAGAAAGGTGTCAATTATCATGAATCAGAGCAACAATCAGCCAAAAGACAGCCTATCGGCATACAGGGCGATCAAGGCGCTCGAGCTCACGCTTGTATTTATAGTAGAGATCGTGTATCTGCTGATCATCTTGCTTAACAAGACACTGCGTACTGCAGTTTTTACCAACAAGCTGTTATTCAGCCTGTGCCTGATGATGTGGGTGGCCCTCATCATCTCATTCATCTGCATGCTCATAGATTTCAACATGCTCAAGAATGCCGCGTCCGAGAATTCCGAGCTTTCCCATACGGCCTACGTGGATTCGCTTACGGGACTGCCCAACAGGCTCAGCGTTGACCTGATGATCAGCATGCACAATTCGGAGGCCACGATGCAGCACATTGGATGTACTGTCATCAAGCTCACCAACCTGGTGGCGATCAACGACCGCTTCAGTCACGAGGTCGGCGACTCCCTGATCCAGGACTTCTGTATCATACTCAAGGACGTCGGTACCGCTTACGGTTTCGTAGGGCGTAACGGCGGTAACGAATTCCTCGGAATATTTGAGAATTGCGATGACGATCTGATCGTACAGTTCATTTCCGACATGTACGTGGCCATCAACTTATATAACATGTCTCACGTGGAGACTCCGATCGAGCTTGAATACGCATACGCGCTCAATGACGCCGAACAGGTATCCAGGCTCGCTGACCTGCTGATGGTAACCTATCGCAAGCTGGAGGAAGAACCACTTACATGAGCAAAGAACTTGACCACAGGTACATATCCGGACTTGTTGTCAGGTTGCAGCACGGCGACATGGACGCCTTCACTCAGATCTACGGCCTGACGTATAATAAGGTATATAACTACTCACGTCATTACCTGCGGGATGACTACCTGGCACAGGATGCGGTCCAGGAAGTCTTCGTTTTGGCGTATAAAAACATTTCCAAGCTAAATGATCCTACCCTCTTCGTGGCGTGGCTCAATCAGATATCGTTCCATGTCTGCCATGACATCAGCCGCAAGAATTCCAAGGATTACGGTGCCATCATAGATCCCGAGCTGCTCGAGGTGATCCACGATGACAAGGAGGACGTCGATCCTTCTGCCAGGTCGGAACGCGCCGAGGAGATCTCGATGCTCCATGATGCCATAGACACCCTGCCCGCGCATGAGAAGCAGTGCATAATCCTCCGTTATTACAATGACATGAAGATCGACGAGATCGTATCCATGACGGGGTTCAGCAAGAGTTCGGTCAAAAGATACCTGATAAACGGCAAGGATCACATCGAGGAGTATTTTAACGGCATGCAGTGATGCCGCCTTTCGGGAGAATTACCATGAGAAGACGCAAAAAATACGTAATGGACAAGGAAGCCGCTTCCGCAACCCTTGCGAGCGTGCTTGATGAATGCGAGAAGCAGGCCAACACCCCCATAGACGAGATGCTGACCACCAGGATCGATGCCGCCAAGGGCTATGCCAAATATGCAAACATGGTCATAGCCGCGCTGGCATTCACCCTGCTGACTCCCTTATTGTTCGTGTTCACCTCTGCCAAAAAGGGCGTTGCCGCCGAAGCTGACATATCGGTCAGCGAATATTACGTGCAGGGCGACATGCTGTACATTGACTTAGACGGATCATTCATAGACTACACTTCCCTCTATGCCGTGTCTGCCTCAGGGGCCACGGTGTATCCGGCGGAGTATAATTCAGGCAATGGTCTGGTTTCCTTCATATATGACAAGACTGAATGGAACATCTACGTGAGCGACTTGAACGGGACTCAGGTCCACATGCTGCTCACGCCGCCCCAATGACAGATATTGACAGATCATGTTTAGATTAGGCAAAAAAAGCAACTGCATATTGGCAGCATGCCTGTCCGCGGCCATTCTGCTGGGGGGATGCGGCGGATCTCCGAGCGTCCGGGAAACCTCCCTCACTGAAGGCGGAGGCGTGATCGACGCATCCGGCAAGCTCGTGGAGGATGGAGGCTCTTCCGCCAAATCCGGCAAGAAAAAGAAGCTCAAGAAGAATTCCGAAGGTTCCGGTTCCGACGTCCGGGAATCCTCCGGCACTGAAAACGCGGCTTCACCAGCTGCAGCGGACTCCCCCGAAGCATCGCAGGATGTCGCAGTGCAGGAAGAATCAGCCTCCGACGTCGCTGATTCCGGAGAGGTGACCGAAGCAGTCAATGGCGGTCCCGGCTCTCGCGACAACACTCCCGTGGTACTCGTTCCCGAACAGCCGGGCGTGGAGGTATACGGCAATGAGCTTATCACCATCGACGCATCCTACTCTTCCCAGGGCTACATATCGGTAGCATACTCCGGATCATGTCCCAAGGTGAAGCTCCAGATCACGTGCCCCAACTCCACCACCTATACGTACAACATCACGGCCGGTGGCTATGAGGTCTTTCCCCTGACAGTCGACAGCGGGACTTATTCCGTGGGAGCATACGAAAACATATCCGGATCCGAGTATTCCACGTGTTTCAGGACGGACATACCGGTCACCATAGAAAACGAGTATGGTCCGTACCTGTATCCCAACCAGTACGTCAACTTCTCGGCAGCCAGCCAGTGCGTGCAGGTTGCGCAGGACCTGGCTTACGGTGCCAACACGGACCTGGACGTGGTTGCCAACGTATATAATTACATGATTGAAAACGTCACCTACGATTCCGCCCTGGCCAACTCCGTGGAAAGCGGTTATCTGCCGGATCCCGACAGGACGCTCCAGAGCTGCACCGGCATATGCCTGGATTATGCCTGCCTGATGAGTTCAATGCTGCGCAGTCAGGGCATTCCCACTCATCTGGAGGTCGGATATGCCAGCACGGCCTATCATGCATGGATTTCCGTATACCTGAGCGACGTGGGCTGGGTAAACGGCATCGTGGAGTTCAACGGAACCTCGTGGGAGCTGATGGATCCCACCTTTGCCGCCAGCGCCAGTGCCGAGGAACTGCGTGAATTCATCGGTGACGGATCTAATTATGAAGTAAAGTACGTCTATTGACGTAATTAATAAACGAAAGGAATTCTACCAATGGCAAACGCAAAGAGACTCAGTAATGCCGAACTGGCCACGTTTTTTGGTCAGATGGCCATGCTTCTCGACGGAGGCATCTACTATCGCGAAGGCATAGACATCATGCTTGGCGATACCAAGAGCGCTTCTGCCAGGGCTATGCTCGAGCAGATCATGAACGAGCTTAATGAGCATGGGCAGTTTGACGTGGCTCTCGAAAACACCGGCGCGTTCCCGGAGCACGTGATCAGGATGGTCCGTCTGGGACTTCGCGCGGGCGATGACAAGGCGATCTGCCGTTCCCTGGCCGATTACTACAGCAGGCAGGAATCCATTTCCGAGGGCATCAAAAACGCCGTGACCTATCCCATGATCATGATATTCATGATGCTGTTGGTCATCATCGTGCTGATCACCAAGGTGCTGCCCATATTCAATCAGGTATTCAATCAGCTGGGCAGCCAGATGAACGCCTTTTCAACCAGCCTAATGCGTTTCGGAAGCCGCCTGAGTTCCTCTTCCATGGTGCTCGTCATCCTGCTGGTGGTGATCATCGCCGCTTACGTCTTTTTCAGCAAGGTTCCCGCGGGCAAAAAGGCACTGGCCCGGATCCTGGATGCGATACCTGCCACCCGCAAATTCAATGATGCCGTGGCATGCAGCCGTTTCGCCAGCGGAGTGGCCATGGTTTACGGCAGAATGGATACTTATGAAGGCTTCGACCTCGTGGCAGGCCTCATAGACAACGAGCGCATGAGCGGCAAGATCGCCAGGTGCAAGGAGCTGCTGCTCGAGGGCAAGGAATACTCCGAAGCCCTGAAGGAAGCCGAGATCTTCTCCAGCGTGCAGTCACGCATGGCCTCAATAGGCTTCAAGTCAGGCAATCCCCAGGAAGCCATGAACAAGATCGCGGATGAATACGATCACGAGGTGGACAAGCGCATACACGACATCATCGCCGTGCTGGAACCCACCCTGGTCATCATCCTTTCACTGATAGTAGGCATGATCCTGCTCTCAGTCATCCTGCCACTGATGGGCATAATGAGTTCCATAGGATAAGAGCCTGACGGCGGCAATGACACGGACTGCATCCATTATCCGGAGACAAGATGAACAGATTTAACGTCAACGAAAAAACAAGAATACTGCGCAGGCTGCTCAAATTCCTTCCATTGGTGATGGGAGTGATCGTGATCGTCATTTTTCTTTTCGGCGTGAACTACGTGAGCAGGTCATCGCTCGAGGGGCAGCTTGAAAGCCTTCAGAATGCGCTTTCACGTGACGTTGCGCAGTGTTACGCGGTGGAAGGGACCTACCCTCCCAGCCTCGGATATCTCTATGACCATTACGGACTCACGTACAACGAAGACCTGTTTTACGTGGATTATCAATATATAGGCAGCAACATGTATCCCGACATAACGATCATCCCATTAGGGGATGGCAACTGATAAGGAACGAGAAACTTATGGAATTTGGCGGCGAAAAGAAACATATGGTGGACATATTGTTCGTGCTCACGCTTTTCTTCGTGTTCGCGCTCTCGGCCCTCACCCTGGTGATCCTGGGCGCCAACATATACAAGAGCACGGTCAATCATATGGAAGAAAGCTTCACTGACCGGACCTCCTATGCCTACGTCACCCAGAAGCTCCGTCAGAATGACGAAGCGGGAGCGCTGGCACTGGGGTATCTCGGTGATGAGGAAGCCCTTATAATGACCCAGGAAGTCAATAACACCATTTACAATACTTACATATATTCGCATGACGGCTATCTATGTGAGCTGCTCTCACGGGCGGACATGGAGATGGATCCATCGGCGGGCACCAAGATCATAAGCATCGAGGACCTGTCCTTCGATGAGGCTGCTCCCGGACTGTATTCGGTGGAGGTAACCACTGAGGACGGGGAAACCATCCCGCTGCTTCTCAGCTCGCACACGGCTCCGAGGGGAGGTGACCGGCTTGAAGACTAATTCCAAGACAAGTCTCTTTCTGATGGAGCTGATCATAGTCATACTCTTCTTCTCGATCGCGTCCGTAGTATGCGTTCAGCTGTTCGTCAACGCTTACAACACTAACACGCAGACCAAGGAGTCATCACAGGCCACCCTGCTCATCCAGAACCTGGCCGAGGGTTACCTGGGAACCGGCGGAAACCTGAATGAAATGCTTCCGCTGTATGACTCGGCCGTGATCGAAGGAAACAGTCTGAGCCTGTATTACGACGCTGACTGGAACAAGGTCTCAGACGGCAGCTCGGCTGCCTATGTGGCCAGGATCAGCGATTCGGCAGGCGCTTCCATGGACGAAGCCGAATCTGCCGGCACGATCCGCAGAGCCATGATAGAAATATCCAAAAAGGACGGCACGCAGATAGCCTCACAGGAGATAAGCCGCTACGAACAGTACAGATCGGGGGACAAATAAATGGCCTCAAAAAGCAACAACACAACCGGAGTAAACGTGGGAACGTCTTCCCTCCTGCTCGTGTTCGTGGTCATGTGCCTGGTATCATTCGCCACGCTGGCCACCGTATCAGCCAATGCTGACAAAAAACTGAATTCCAAGATCGTGGAGCGCACCAGCGGATATTATGACGCCTGCAATCAGGCAGAAGCCAGGATTGCCGACATAGACTCAACCCTCAAGGGCCTCTACGATTCCGGACTGTCCAGGGACGAATATTTCGCCCAGGCGGGACAGTCCATAGACTTCGCCATACCCGTTTCTGACGTTCAGACGCTGAGTGTTTCCCTGGACGTCAACTATCCCGTCAATGACAGAGACGTCTTTTATGAAGTTACCTGCTGGAAGCTGGAAACAACGGGAACCCTGGTCGAAGAAGAACCTCAGACCCTAAACCTGCTGTTTTAGGGAAACGCTGATCAAAGCATTTCCTTAGATATCCCGGATTCAATTCGGAAAGACTTATATTATAGTAAGCGAAATATATAATTCCGCTTACTATAACCGCTCCGCGAGGATGCGCACGGATTTTGTACGGCGAGGCTTTCTGACGCAGCTGTCGGGAAAGCAGACAAGCAAGATGATCAGATTAATTATTGACAGTTCCTTATGCGCCAGTGTCATAGACGTATATCGTATACGGACTGTCGTGACCGTCATAAGTGCCTATCAGCTTAAAGCCTATCTCATCAGCATTGTCTAACCTGATCCTGGAAAAGACGTACTTACAGTCCATGTCCTTAAGTTCATCAGTGTCTACCATCAGCCTGTGATCCCGCAGGCTCATTTCACGGTATGGCGCATACGTATTCTCATCCGATCCTGAATAAAGGCTCACCCGGGCACCCCATCCCACGAAATAGTCCCTGATGCTCGGAGAACCCGCAAACGCAGGTGCTTCAAGCCTGATCCACCTGTCCTTGTACGTCTGCGGATAAAAGCCCAGATATCCGTCAATCGTAGCTATCCCGTTATAGTTGAGCACCGCCGGATGCATGCCGTAGGCTGCCGACCACTCTCCCTCATAAGCGATGGAGTCCTTGACGTGATCAAAAAGCTCGCTTGAATAGAATTCGTCATAATTGACCGTACTGGTTTCCTTATGCTTGATGATCTTGTATGCCTGATTGTAACAGGTATAGTAGAAATCGTTGTAAACCTGGGGAACGAACATGACTATGATGACCGCAGCGGTCACTATCGCGTTGGCCCAGATGCGTCTTGACTTTCTGCCGGATTCATACAGCCTCACGCAGACAAGGGCCAGTTCGGCATACCAGAGAAAGGTATTAAAATATGCGGTGCGCGCAAACTCGAATCCGGTCAGCGGAGGAACCAGCATCTCGAAGAGCCGCCTGAACGGCGCAAACTGGTATAATCCGAAGATCAGCACGTTGAACAGGATCCAGATCATCACGAGATTGACCGGATCGGATAAGATTTTTTTGTAATTCTTAGTCATGACGTATCCTACGTTGATCACGATCAGAGCGATCAGGACAACGGGGAGCACCACGTACGTATGAGAATCCTGGCTGTGAAACGAAGCCATGGCAAACTCACTGAGTGCGGTCACGATCGCCTGTCCAAACGTCAGCTCTCCATGCTCCATCGTAGTCCGGATGGTGACCGTGTCGGTAAACAACATCGCGCCGAACAGCCTGTACTCAAACGTCACATATCCAAGCGACAATACGATTATCGACAGAAACAGACTCCTCGGGAACCTCCTGTCTCGTATCCACAATATGATGACCGCTGCCGCCATATAACAGAGTATGAAAAAACCGTGATACGAAAAATACGATAAAAGAGGATACAGAAAAACGCCCAGATAGAGCAAAACAGTCCGTTTGTTAAAGAGGCCCGTCCTGCCGGCCCCCGTATCGGCGCAGGCAGAGGTATCCGACAGATACAGCCTCCTCAGCAGAAAAACTATCAGCGGAACTGACGTAAAGGCGATGCCGTATGCCGGAAATACCGGAATCAGCCCAAATGCACAGGCCGTGACCAGGATCACGGGCTTGCACCTGTCATACCTCTCACCCAGGCAGTCCTTGCACAACAGCGTGAAAGAAAGCATCCCCACGGCAATCTTTAATGCATATCCGGCCAGATATGCCCATACGCCCGGCAGGATCACGTACAGTATGTTATATGCCGAAAATTCCGATCCAAAAAGATCCCTGGATACTCCATGCAGTATCGGGGCATTCACTCCATGCGCAAACCACAGGCCATTGACCTTGAGCATCTGGTAGTGCGCCATGAAAAGATCCAGGTTATCATGGATCTGCAGGTAGGAGTTTCCCCTGAAAATGAGGAAAACAGCCGCCTGCAGCCCAAGCAAAGCTATAATGACTAATTTATGCCAGTTTTCCTTAATCACTCGAAGTCCTCGCCGACGGTAAACTTAGGCACCCACCGGCCATCCTTTTTTTCAAAGAGATCCCTGTTGACGTACCTGTCGACGACTTCCCAGAATTCTTCCTTCGTGATCGACAGATATCTGCATGCGGCTTCGATATACTGCTCTCCGCATTTGCCGTCATATTCGTTTACGTACCACTTGCCGCTTTCCCTGTCAAACCGGCCCTCCCTGATGTCGTAGCATATCTCATCGGTAGCGTAGCCGAAACCGAACTTGAGATACTTGATCATCTGATTGGGTATCTGAAGGTCCGAATCAAGGGCCGTGTATCTCCTGTATCTGCCCAGGTCATGCAGGTCTCCGCTCCTGCCGGTCAGTCCCCTGGCTACTGCGAAATCGGCATTGGTCACCTGAGACCATTCCTTAACGTAATACTGCAGGAATATAGCCTTGGTGCCCATGGCCATCATGTCCTCCACCGGCGGTATCTTGTAGAAATACAGGTCCTTCTCGGTGATGTTATTGGACAGGTCCACGAAGCTGTCCACCCCCTGCTGGCTCAGCGTGTCCAGCTGCGTCACGCTGAAGGCATTGCCCGTCGGCTCCTGCTTGGCTGCCGCTCCCAGGGTCAGTGCCGCATTTTCACCCTGGATTATGAGGGGAATGTTGAATTTGGTTGACATAATATAGCTTGACGCCCACAGGCAGTATTCGGATGCCGCTATGATGTTGCCCCTCTCAAAAAAGGACTTACGCGCCAGCTTCCTGGCAACTATCGGGTTAAGCCTGATGGAAATGATGTCAAATCCCAGGTTGTTTAAGTTATCTATGTTCTTACGCCCGATCTCCGTGATCTCATCAGGCGCGCAGTTGATGAGCAAGGGATTGAGGCCCAGCTTTTCCCTGGCATATATGGCCTGGAACGTGGAATCCTTACCGCCGGACACGCCTATGATGCAGTCATATTCGTTTCCGCGTTTCCTGGCTTCTTCCTTGGCCTCTTCCGCTATGGCCCTTAGTTCCGCCTCCCTCTGATCCCAGTCTATGGTAGCCTTGGACTCCTCATACCTGCAGGCAAAGCATATCTGTTCGTCATCAAACACGACGTTCGGCCTGGTGTCAGGCTGCAGGCATCTCTTGCAATATCTCATTTTCATATTGGTATCCTCCGATTGTATACAATTATACAATGTTGTCGCAACAATATTCAGTATACTACTCGTTCATAGAATATAAAACCTGTCGGGCCACTTTTTCATTGTAATTCTTTTTTCATTAGCATCCTTTTTTAATTGTAACATGGATGATAGAATTGTTATATGAGAAAAAATAACGAATCAAGGGCATACATATGCCATACCTACTATCATGCCTACATGGCTGCAATGAAGGAGCTCGCCTTTCGCCTGCCGGGTCCTGCCGACGTCATACTCAGCACCATGTCCAACGATTTTGAATCACTGCCGGACAGGCTGGAGGCATCCGGCGTGTTCCGCGCCGTGTACATGTTTGACGAAAAGGAAGACGTCACCTCCGCTAAGGTAATGTCACACCACGTCGACAAGGGCAATCTGATCAGCAACATGATCCATCGCATAATATACACGCGTGAACTCGGCAAGCTGCAGGAGCCGTACGTGCCGGTCGACCTGTCTGCCTACGGGGACGTGTACGTATTCTGTGACTCCGATCCGATCGGGTATTACCTCAATTACAAAAAGATACACTACCACGCCATCGAGGACGGCCTGAATTCCGGCAAGCTGGATGATCAGGCTCATCTGTCCAACACCACGGCCTTCGGCATCAAGTCACGTCTGGCCGGGACCGGGCTGATATTCATGGAATGCGGCTATGGCAGATACTGCCTGGATTATGAGGTCAACGACATCTCCGCCAACCATAGCGTGCCTCCCAACGTTATCGAAATTCCCCACAGGAAGATGATTAACCTGCTCGGTCAGAAAGATCATGAAACACTGGCACGCATTTTCATCAGTGATTTCAATGAACTGGAGCAATATGTTAACCAGTCCGGTCAAGCCATGCCTCTGGCCATGATCCTGACCGAACCTCTCTGTTCCCTGGACGTGAGACGTCAGATGTTTGCCGATGTCATCGATTCGTACAAATCGACCCATCAGGTCATCATCAAGCCGCACCCCAGGGACATGCTTGACTATGCATTGGAGTTTCCCGACGTATACGTCATCAGGGGCAGGTTTCCCATGGAGGTGCTGAACGACGTTCCGGACATGAGGATCGCCAGGCTCGTATCCGTGATCACCCAGGTGGATGACATTGACTTTGCCGACGAGATCGTCTATCTGGGACTGGACTTCCTGGATAAATATGAGGCTCCGGAGGTGCACCGTCGTCTAGATACCCTTCAGGTCGGCCAGGGAAAATAAATGCCGTTTTTCCGGCATGCCGGCCGAAGTCTTTAGGCCGCCTGCTCCATGATGACGAGCGGCTGCATTTCATCAGGAAAAATTAACCGCCGGTGAAATCCACCGGCGGTTTTGTTTGGTTTAGTTTGGTATGTGAAATACTCATAAAGGCATCGAATGCCTGCAGTTTACTCTTCGGAAAAATCCTCCGCTGCACCCTCGACAGCCATTTCCGTCTCCTCGTCTGCGAATCCTTCGGCATTTTCCATGTCTTCAGCATCCGCGGTCTCGACCATCCCGGGATCCTCTGCTCCCTCTTCATCCTCGAATACCTCTTCGGGCAGTTCAAGGCGCTTGTCCGTGCTGAGCGATACGTTCCTGTATCTCTTCATGCCGGTACCGGCAGGGATCAGCTTACCTATGATGACGTTCTCCTTAAGGCCGATGAGCGGGTCAACCTTGCCCTTGATGGCTGCTTCAGTCAGCACCTTGGTGGTCTCCTGGAAGGATGCAGCCGACAGGAATGAGTTGGTAGCCAGGGCGGCCTTGGTGATTCCGAGCATTATCTGCACTCCCTCTGCAGGAGTCTTGCCTTCTTCAGCCAGGCGTGCGTTTATGTCTTCATAATCAAGCACGTCAACGAGCGTTCCGGGCAGATACTCGGTATCTCCGGGTTCCTCGATGCGGACCTTCTTCATCATCTGACGAACGATGACCTCTATGTGCTTATCGGCTATGTCAACGCCCTGCAGGCGGTACACCTTCTGTACCTCGCGGAGCATGTAATTCTGCACTGCCTCGATGCCCTTGATCTTGAGCAGGTCATGAGGATTGACTGAACCTTCCGTCAGCTCGTCTCCGGCTTCTATCACGTCACCGTCCAGTACCTTGATCCTGGATCCGTACGGGATCAGGTAAGCCTTGGAGTTGCCTTCCTTGTCATCGGTCACGACAACCTCACGCTTCTTCTTGGTATCCCTGATCTCCACGCGTCCGCCAAACTCAGCTATGATGGCTAGTCCCTTGGGTTTACGTGCCTCAAATAACTCCTCTACACGGGGAAGACCCTGGGTGATGTCCTCACCGGCAACGCCGCCCGTATGGAAGGTTCTCATCGTCAGCTGGGTACCGGGTTCACCGATGGACTGCGCAGCTATGATGCCGACGGCTTCACCTACCTGTACGAGTTCGCCAGTAGCCATGTTGGCTCCATAGCACTTGGAGCATATGCCATTGTGACTGCGGCAGCTCAGGATCGTCCTGATCTTGACTGATTCGATGTCATTTGCAACTATCCTGGCTGCACGGCTGGGCGTGATCATGTGATTCTTCTTGACGATCACGTTGCCGTCAACGTCCTTGATCTCCTCGCAGGAATATCTGCCCACGATCCTGTCCTTCAGCGTCTCCACCATGGCCTTGCCATCGGTAAATTCACTGACGGTCAGTCCGGGAAGTTCTTCCATGCCTTCGCAGCAATCCGTCTCACGGATGATCAGGTGCTGTGATACGTCGACCATTCGACGGGTCAGGTAACCCGAGTCAGCCGTACGAAGCGCCGTATCCGACAGACCCTTGCGGGCACCGTGTGCTGACATGAAGTACTCCAGTACGTCCAGGCCTTCACGGAAGTTGGACTTGATGGGAAGCTCGATCGTACGACCGGTGGTATCTGCCATCAGTCCTCGCATGCCGGCCAGCTGTTTGATCTGCTGATCGGATCCACGGGCACCGGAATCTGCCATCATGTGGATGTTGTTGTATTTATCAAGTCCTGCAAGCAGTTTTTCGGTCAGGTTCTTGTCGACCTCTTCCCATGTCCTCAGGACTCTCTTGTAACGCTCTTCGTCAGTACTCCAGCCACGGCGATAGTTCTTCTCTATCTCGTTAACCGTATTCTGTGCCTCCTCAAGCATCTGCTCCTTTTCGGCAGGCACGGTCATGTCTGAGATTGAAACCGTCATGGCGGCTATCGTTGAATAATGATAACCGGTCGACTTGATGAGGTCGAGCACCTCGGCGGTCCTTACCGCGCCATGAGTATTGATGACCTTCTCCAGGATCTGCTTAAGCTGCTTCTTGCCTACCATGAAGTCAACCTCAAGCTTGTATTTGTTCTCCGGGATCGAACGATCCACGTAGCCAAGATCCTGAGGCAGTATCTCATTAAACAGGAAACGGCCAAGCGTGGACTCAACTACGGCATACTCGTCATTGCCCTCGTCGTCCTTGCCATAAACCTTGACCTTGATCCTGCTGTGCAGCGTGATGGTCTTGTTTTCATAGGCAAGGATGGCTTCGTTTAAGTTATGGAACGCCTTGCCCTCACCGATGGAACCTTCCCTCTCCTGGGTAAGGTAGTAAATGCCAAGCACCATGTCCTGTGAAGGTACGGCAACGGGGCCGCCGTCAGAAGGCTTCAGCAGGTTGTTGGGCGAAAGCAGCAGGAAGCGGCACTCGGACTGAGCCTCAACCGAAAGGGGAAGATGCACTGCCATCTGGTCACCATCGAAGTCGGCGTTAAATGCCGTACATACGAGGGGATGAAGCTTGATGGCCTTACCTTCTACCAGGATGGGCTCAAATGCCTGTATGCCTAGCCTGTGCAGCGTAGGTGCACGGTTCAGCATGACGGGATGCTCATGGATAACGTCCTCCAGAACGTCCCAAACCTTGTCGTCGAGTCTGTCGACAAGCTTCTTGGCATGCTTGATGTTCTGTGAAATGCCGCGGCTTACCAGCTCCTTCATGACGAAGGGCTTGAAGAGCTCCAGCGCCATCTCCTTGGGCAGGCCGCACTGGTAGATCTTCAGCTCGGGGCCGACGACGATAACGGAACGGCCGGAGTAGTCGACACGCTTGCCCAGCAGGTTCTGACGGAAACGTCCGCTTTTACCCTTAAGCATGTCAGAAAGTGACTTGAGCGCACGGTTGCCGGGTCCGGTCACGGGACGTCCGCGGCGTCCGTTGTCGATCAGAGCGTCAACTGCCTCCTGAAGCATGCGCTTTTCGTTCCTGACGATGATGTCAGGAGCGCCCAGCTCGATCAGTCTCTTCAGACGATTGTTCCTGTTGATGATCCTGCGGTACAGGTCATTTAAATCGGAAGTGGCGAAACGGCCGCCATCGAGCTGAACCATGGGGCGAAGGTCCGGAGGAATTACCGGGATCGCATCCAGGATCATCCACTCGGGCTTATTGCCTGATTCGATGAAAGCTTCCACCACCTCGAGCCTCTTGATGACCCTGGCCTTCTTCTGGCCGGTGGCTTCCTCAAGCTCCGCACGAAGCTCCGCATTCTCCTTTTCCAGGTCGATCGCCATCAGCAGTTCCTTAATGGCCTCGGCGCCCATGCCGACGCGGAACTTGTATCCATATGCCTCACGTGCGTCCATGTATTCCTTTTCGGTAAGGATCTGCTTGTACTGCAGGTCAGTCTCCGCGGGATCCAGAACTACGTATGATGCAAAATAAAGCACCTTTTCGAGCACCCTCGGCGACATGTCGAGGATCAGTCCCATGCGGCTGGGAATACCCTTAAAATACCATATGTGAGATACGGGAGCGGCCAGTTCGATGTGACCCATGCGGTCACGCCTTACGCTCGACTTGGTGACCTCAACGCCACACCTGTCGCAGACCACGCCTTTGTATCTTATCTTTTTATACTTTCCGCAATGACACTCCCAGTCCTTGCTGGGTCCAAATATCTTTTCACAGAACAGGCCGTCCTTTTCGGGCTTGAGGGTTCTGTAATTGATGGTTTCAGGCTTGGTAACCTCGCCTCTCGACCAGCTTCTGATGGCATCCGTGCTGGCTAAGCCGATCTTGATGGCATCAAACGTTATGGGCTGATAATTATCCTGTTTAAATTGAGGCATTGTTAAACTCCTTTTTTACTCTTCAGAATCGACAAAATCCACTTCAGCGTTCTCGTTACTCTCAAATCCGTCATCAAAATCGGAATCTGAAGAGTCGTCTGAACCGAAATCGTCGCTGCCTTCCTCGTCATCCAGACTGGTCTCCGAATATCCGAGGTTACCGAGGGATTCTTCCTCCCTGCGGTGTCCCTGGCTGCGGGCATCCAGTTCATATCTGAATACGCTGTCTGAATAGTCAACCTGTTCCTTGATCTCCACCTCGCTACCGTCATCCTTGAGAACCCTGATGTCCAGGCCGAGCGACTGGAGCTCCTTGAGAAGCACCTTGAACGACTCCGGAATGCCGGGCTCGGGAATGTTCTCTCCCTTGATGATCGCCTCGTAGGTCTTGACGCGGCCAACCACGTCATCGGACTTGACCGTCAATATTTCCTGAAGAGTGTAAGCTGCGCCGTATGCTTCCAGCGCCCACACCTCCATCTCACCGAAACGCTGTCCGCCGAACTGGGCCTTGCCGCCCAGGGGCTGCTGCGTAACCAGTGAATAAGGACCGGTTGAACGGGCATGGATCTTGTCGTCTACCAGATGGTGGAGCTTCAGATAATGCATGTGTCCGATCGTGACCGGTGAATCAAGCAGTTCTCCGGTACGTCCGTCACGCAGCCATACCTTACCATCCCTGGTGATCGGCACGCCCTTCCACAGTGCCCTGTGGTCGCGGTTTTCCGAAAGGTAATCCATAACCTCCGGAAGAAGCGTGTCCTTGTATTTATCCTTAAAGTTTTCCTTGATGCCGGCTTCCTTCCACTCAGTCGCCTTGGCCTCTTCCTGGTCAAAAGGAAGATTCACGTAATCATTGGCAAGGTCAAGGGTGTCCATGATGTCGTTTTCCTTGGCACCGTCAAACACGGGCGTGGCCACGTTGAAGCCGAGCGCCATGGCTGCCAGCGAAAGATGGATCTCAAGCACCTGACCGATGTTCATACGGCTGGGCACGCCCAGGGGATTGAGCACGATGTCCAGCGGACGGCCGTTGGGCAGATAGGGCATGTCTTCAACGGGAAGCACCCTCGAAACAACACCCTTGTTACCATGGCGTCCTGCCATCTTGTCTCCCACGGAGATCTTACGCTTCTGAGCGATGTATATGCGAACCGACTGGTTAACGCCGGGATTGAGCTCATCGCCGTTGTCCCTGCTGAATACCTTGGCATCAACCACGATTCCGTACTCACCATGCGGAACCTTCAGCGAGGTGTCACGCACTTCCCTGGCCTTGTCACCGAAGATCGCGCGGAGGAGCCTCTCCTCGGCGGTCAGTTCGGTCTCGCCCTTGGGAGTAACCTTGCCGACGAGAATGTCTCCCGCGCGAACCTCAGCTCCGATGCGGATGATTCCCCTTTCATCAAGGTTCTTGAGTGCCTCGTCTCCGACTCCGGGAACGTCCCTCGTGATGTCCTCGGGTCCAAGCTTGGTATCACGGGCCTCAGCCTCGTATTCCTCTATGTGTACGGACGTGTATACGTCATCCTGTACCAGACGCTCGCTAAGCAGTACGGCGTCCTCGTAATTATATCCTTCCCAGGTCATGAATCCGATCAGGGGATTCTTGCCCAGCGAAAGCTCTCCGCCGCAGGTCGAAGGACCGTCAGCGATGGTCTCTCCTGCTTCCACGTGAGCTCCCTTGACCACGATGGGTTTCTGATTATAGCAGTTGGACTGGTTGGATCTCGCGAACTTGGAAAGCTTGTACTCGATCTCCTTCTTGTCGTCGTCGCTCTGTATCCTGATCAGGTCCGCGGCCACGTAGGTGACGGTTCCGGCCTTGGTGGCAAGAACGCACACGCCGGAGTCGATCGCGGCCTTGGGCTCCATGCCCGTACCGACGACGGGTGCCTCAGTAAACAACAGCGGCACGGCCTGACGCTGCATGTTGGAACCCATCAGCGCACGGTTGGCATCGTCGTTCTGCAAGAAGGGGATCAGTGCCGTAGCGACCGAGAATACCATCTTGGGCGACACGTCCATGTAATCGAACATGCTCTTGGGATACTCCTGAGTCTCATCCTTATAACGACCTGATACGGTGTCCCTGCGGAAGTGTCCGTCCGCATCCAAAGGTGCGGAAGCCTGAGCTACGTGATAATTATCCTCTTCGTCTGCGGTCATGTATACGACCTCGTCGGTAACCCTGGGATTCTCCGGATCACTCTTGTCGATCACGCGGTAAGGTGCCTCGATGAAGCCGTACTCATTGATGCGCGCATAGCTGGCGAGCGAGTTGATCAGACCGATGTTGGGCCCTTCAGGCGTCTCTATGGGGCACATGCGTCCATAATGCGTATAGTGTACGTCTCGAACCTCGAATCCGGCACGGTCCCTTGACAGACCGCCGGGACCAAGGGCTGAAAGACGTCTCTTGTGCGTAAGCTCGCCGAGCGGGTTATTCTGATCCATGAACTGCGACAGCTGGGATGATCCGAAGAACTCCTTGATCGCAGCCTGCACCGGCTTGATGTTGATGAGTGCCTGAGGAGACACGTCCTCGGCATCGTGAGTGGCCATTCTCTCCCTGACCACCCTCTCCAGACGGGACATGCCGATGCGGTACTGATTCTGCAGCAGCTCGCCTACGGCACGGATGCGGCGGTTGCCCAGATGGTCGATGTCATCATCATTGCCGACTCCTGCCTCGAGATGCATGTTATAATTGATGCTCGCAAGTATGTCCTCGCGGGTGATGTGCCTGGGAATGAGTTCATGTATGTTGGTCTGAATGGCTTCAGCCAGCTTGCCCGGGTCATCACCGTATTCGTCTATGATCTGCCTGAGCACGGGGTAGTACACAAGCTCGGTCACGCCGAGTTCCTCGGGATCACACTCGATAAAGCTGGTTATGTCAACCATCATGTTGCTCAGAACCTTGACGTTGCGCTCCTCGGTCTGAATGAGCACGCTGGCAACCGCGGTATTCTGGATGGCATCAGCCATCTCCCTCGTCACCACGTCTCCGGCCTTTGCGACAGACTCACCGGTTGTGACGTCTATCACGTCCTCAGCCAGTACGTGACCGGCAATGCGGTTTCTGAACATCAGCTTCTTATTGAATTTATATCTGCCGACCTTGGCCAGGTCATATCTTCTGGCATCAAAGAACATGCCGTTCACGAGAGTCTCAGCGCTTTCAATGCTCAGAGGCTCACCGGGACGGATCTTCTTGTACAGCTCAAGCAGGCCTTCCTGGGAATTCTCAGCCATGTCCTTGGCAAACGTGGCCTCGATCTTGGGCTCGTTTCCAAAGAGTTCCCTGATCTCATCGTTGGTGCCCACGCCCATTGCCCTGATGAGCACGGTCACGGGAACCTTACGCGTACGATCCACGCGCACGTAGAACACGTCGCTTGAGTCGGTCTCATACTCCAGCCACGCACCCCTGTTGGGGATCACCTGACAGGAATAGAGCGTCTTACCTATCTTATCATGTCCTATGGTGTAATAGATGCCGGGGGATCTGACCAGCTGGGAAACTATGACTCTCTCAGCTCCGTTTATGACAAAAGTACCGGTTGCGGTCATAAGAGGGAGATCACCCATGAATATTTCCTGTTCCGTGATCTCGTCATTTTCCTTTTTGTTGATGAGACGAACCTTGACTCTCATGGGAGCCGCGTAAGTGGCATCGCGTTCCTTACACTTCTCAATAGAATACTTGACGTCATTTTCGCAGAGCTCGTAATCAACAAATTCCAGACTCAGGCGTCCGCTGTAGTCCGAAATCGGAGAGATGTCATCGAACACCTCCTTCAATCCCTCTTCCAGGAACCACCTGTAGGAGTTCTGCTGAACCTCTATCAGGTTAGGCATCTCCAGCACTTCCTTCTGCTTAGCATAGGTCATGCGTAGATTTTTGCCCGCGGCCACCGGATGTATCCTGTTTTTTTCCATTGACAAATCACCCCGTTCTTATTTTTGAATAGCCTGTTCATGGACGTAAAGGGCAGGCACGCCCTTACAAACCTCTGAAAAAAGCCTCTCAGAGGGCGCAAAAAAATGCCAGGTTTCCATAATAGCGCACTTTCCATTGTATCGCAAGCGTAATTACGAGTCAAGAAAAATATGAGTTCAGAATATAAAAATTTTAGAAAAAACCAGGGGACGCATAACATGCATCCCCCGGGTCATAATTTTGATCTGATTACTTAAGGGTAACCTTAGCACCTTCAGCTTCGAGCTTGGACTTGAGTTCCTCAGCCTCTTCCTTGCTTGCCTGCTCCTTAACGATCTTGGGAGCGCCGTCAACAAGGTCCTTAGCTTCCTTCAGTCCAAGGCCGGTAGCCTCACGAACGACCTTGATGACCTTAACCTTGTTCTCGCCTACCTCGGTAAGCTCTACGTCGAACTCGGTCTTCTCCTCAGCTGCCGCTCCGGCATCACCGGCACCTGCTGCGGCTACTACTACGCCTGCTGCCGCAGATACGCCAAATTCCTCTTCGCAAGCCTTTACTAGATCATTAAGCTCAAGAACTGACAGTTCTTTGATAGCATCGATAAATTCCTGTGTGGTTAACTTTGCCATTGTAATTCCTCCTATTATAAAATCCAATTATTTACTCTGCAGGTGCTTCTGCGGAAGCTTCTTCAGCGGGTGCCTCTGCTGCGGGCGCTTCCTCGGCGGG
>CALGGH010000009.1 GCA_937916415.1 uncultured Lachnospiraceae bacterium | reverse complement strand
GGATCTGTTCATAAATAAATCATTAATTTGCTTGTCTTTTTCTTCGATCGCACTGACCAAAAATCAGTTACATAGGTGACGTTATTACTCTGACGTCAAAACGTCAAATGTTATATTTGTGCGTTTTGATGATAAAAAAGCATTCACTTTTTATATGGATGGTGATATACTTGTATAAAATACACATAAATCGTCGGAGATTTGCAAATTTTTTGTTATCTCTGACAAGGAACCAGAGGTGATGACATGATCAAAAAAGAAATGATCGCCATGCTGCTTGCCGGAGGTCAGGGAAGCAGGCTTGGAGTTCTAACTTCCAAGATGGCAAAACCTGCGGTTTCCTTCGGAAGCAAGTACAGAATCATCGATTTTCCCCTGAGCAACTGTATCAATTCCGGAGTTGACACCGTCGGAGTACTGACTCAGTATCGACCCCTTAAGCTTAATACTCACATTGGCATCGGCATTCCGTGGGACCTGGACCGTAACATCGGCGGAGTCACGGTTCTGCCTCCGTATGAAAAAAGCTCAAACAGTGAATGGTATACCGGTACGGCAAACGCCATTTACCAGAACCTGGAGTTCATGGAGACCTATAATCCTGATTACGTGCTGATCCTTTCGGGCGATCACATATATAAGATGGATTATGAGGTAATGCTTGACTATCACAAAAAGAACAATGCTGACGTTACGATCGCCGTCATGCCCGTTCCGATGGAAGAGGCCAAGAGATTCGGCATCATGATCACGGACGGAGACGGACGCATTACCGACTTCGAGGAAAAACCGGCCAATCCCAGGAGCAACCTGGCCAGCATGGGCATCTACATCTTCAACTGGAAAACGCTGAAGGAGGCCCTGGTGACCAATGCGAGCCAGCCGGCGCTTGACTTCGGCAAGCACGTCATTCCTTATTGCCACCAAAAGGGATCACCGCTGTATGCGTATGAATTCAATGGCTATTGGAAGGACGTAGGAACCCTGAGTTCATATTGGGAAGCCAACATGGAACTCATCGACATCGTGCCCGAGTTCAACCTCTATGAAGAGTATTGGAAGATTTATACCCGCAGCGAGATCCTGCCTCCCCAGTACCTGGCCAGCGAGAGCGTTGCGGAGCGCAGCATCATCGGCGAGGGATGCGAGATCTACGGCAAAGTATACAATTCCGTCATCGGATGCGGCGTGACCATAGGCAAGGATACGATCATACGTGACTCCATCGTCATGAACAATACCGTGATCGGAGGCGCCTGCGAGATCTACAAGGCCATCATCGCCGAGAACGTACAGATCGGTGATGGCGTTAAGCTGGGCATCGGTGAGGAAGCGGAGAACGAGACCGATCCTCACATCTATAATCAGGGAATGGTCACCATTGGTGAAAAGAGCATCATTCCCTCAAACGTAAGCGTAGGCAAGAACTCTGTCGTATTCGGAGAGACGACCGCTGCGGATTATCCGGGCGGCGGACTCGCCGGCGGCAAGACTTTGATTAAGGCAGGTGATGAGCGATGAGAGCGGTAGGAATAATCTTAGCAGGCGGTAACAATCATCGCATCAAGGAACTGACGACCAAGCGGGCCGCATGTGCCATGCCCGTGGCAGGCAGTTACCGCAGCATTGACTTTGCACTGAGCAACATGTCGAATGCACATATTAATAAGGTAGCGGTTTTCACCCAGTACAATGCCGGCAGCCTGAATGAGCACCTGAGCAGTTCCAAGTGGTGGGATTTCGGACGCAAGCAGGGCGGCCTTTTCGTGATAACTCCTGCCGTTACGGCCGAGAGCAATGCCTGGTATCGCGGCACGGCAGATGCGATAGCTCAGAACATTGGTTTCCTCAAGAGCAGTCATGAACCTTACGTAGTTATTTCATCGGGTGATTGCGTATATAAGCTTGACTATAACAAACTTCTCGAGTATCATATCGACAAGAAGGCTGACATAACGGTAGTATGCAAGGATATGCCATCAGACTTTTCTCTTGAGAGATTCGGAACCGTCAAGATCGGTGAGGATGACCGCATAGAGGAGTTTGAGGAGAAGCCTGTAGTGGCCAAGTCGAATACCATTTCATGCGGAATCTACGTCATGAGGCGCCGCCTGCTCATCGAGATGATCGAAAGATGCATCGAGGAAGACAGGTTCGATTTTGTCAACGACGTCCTCGTGCGGTATAAGGACATGAAACGTATCTGCGGTTACAAGATGACCGATTACTGGAGCAACATTTCCTCTGTGGATGATTACTTCAGGACCAATATGGACTTCCTTCGTCCTGAGATACGTAACTTCTTCTTTAAGGAGTATCCGGACATCTATTCCAAGGTAGATGATCATCCGCCGGCAAAGTACAACGTCGGCGCGGCAGTGCACAATTCACTGATCGCATGCGGCTGCATCATCAACAGCACGGTTGAGGATTCGGTTATCTTCAAAAAGACGTATATAGGCAGCAACTGTTATATCAAGAATTCTATCATAATGAATGACGTATACGTTGGCGACAATACTCACATAGAGAATTGTATCGTCGAGAGTCACAGTACGATCAGAGCCAACTCCTATTATAAGGGTGAGGGCAGCATCCAGATCGTCACCGAGCAGAACGACAGGTACGTGATCTGATTCGTATGACGGGGCGTTGCGGGCCTGCGGGACGAGAGACCATGGTTCGTAAGCAAAAAGGCATGGATAGCGGAGATCCGTGCTGATCTTACAAGGAGAAGGAAATATGACAATTACAGATGTGAGAGTGAGAAAAGTGGATGCCGAAGGCAAGATGAGGGCGGTTGTTTCAATCACCATTGATGATGAACTGGTCATTCATGACATCAAGGTCATCGAGGGCGAGAGAGGCCTGTTCATAGCAATGCCCAGCAAAAAAGGGGCCAATGGTGAGTTTAGGGACATAGCTCATCCGATTAATTCGGACACCAGGGCTCGCCTGCAGTCCCTGATTCTTGAAGCCTATGAAAAGGCTCCGGATGAACCGGCTAACTGATAAGATAACGATCTTAGAATTATGACCCGGACATGAGAGATCGTGTCCGGGTTCGTTTTGTGCGATAAGTCCGTCAAGCGTGCGTCGCGCTTGCACGAATGGCTTTGACGGGACCAAAGAATATGTACGTGATAGCAGGCCTGGGCAATCCGGGCAAAAAATATGAACATACCAGACACAATGCCGGATTCGACGTGATAGACATCCTGTCGGACAGGTACGGCATACCCCTGAGACGCCGCATGTTCAGAGGTCTGTACGGCAAGGGCGTGATCGAGGGCGAGAAGGTCATACTCCTGAAGCCCCAGACCTACATGAACTGTTCGGGCGAGAGCATAGCTCCGCTCTGCAGGCACTACCGCGTGGAGGTTGAGTCACGGCTGATCGTGATATCCGACGACATATCGATGAACGTCGGCAGGCTGCGCACCCGCGGGAGCGGATCGGCCGGCGGGCATAATGGATTAAAGAGCATCATCGAAAGGACCGGGACCGACGGATTTACCCGCATCAAGATCGGCGTGGGAGACCGTGAGCCCGGAGAGGATCTGGTGGAGCACGTGCTTGGACGCATAACCGGAGAGGATGCCAGGGTGCTGAAGGAAATGCAGGACAGGGCAGCCAGTGCCGCCGTGTCCATCATGGTTGACGGCCTGGAAAAGGCCATCAACAAATACAATTGCTGACGGGAGCGTGCTGCCGCACGTGATCAGGCACACGCCGCATCCGTAAACGGAGGTAGAGTGAAATCCCTATTTGCTCCCCTGAGGGAGAATCCCGAATATAAGGAAATGCAGACCACCCTGGCGAGACGCGCCGGGGCATTGGCCGTTACGGGGTGCACCGATTCGCAGAAGGTCAACGTGATATATGCGCTGAGCGAGGGCTACCGCACGCGTCTCATCATCACGTATTCAGAAGCCCGATGCCGCGAGATATATGAGGACAGCCTGCTCTACGACAGGGATGCGTACGTGTTCCCGGCCAAGGACATGATCTTCTACGAGGCTGACGTCAGCAGCAATCAGATAGAAAGGCAGCGCCTGCAGGTATTCAGGAGGCTGATGACGTCTAGGCCGCTGACCGTCATCACGACCTGGAGCGCACTAATGATGCCCTGCGCCGATCCTAAGATACTCAAAAACGGAGTCATACGGATCGAAAACGGGGATTCGGTGGACCTGCGCGAGATCAGCACGAAGCTGGTCACGATAGGATATGAAAAAAGGGAGATGGTCGAGAATCCGGGTGAGTTCGCCGTTCACGGCGGCATACTCGACGTGTTTGACATCACTGAGGACAGCCCCTGCCGCATCGAACTGTGGGGCGATGACGTGGACTCGATCCGCAGCTTCGACGTGGAGTCGCAGAGATCCATAATCAAGCTGGACCGCGTGTCCGTTTATCCTGCCAGCGAACTCATCTTAAGCGATTCGGAGCTGAGGGCAGGCCTGTCTAAGATATCCGGAGAGGCGGCTGAGTATTCCGAGACCCTGAGGGCACAGTTTAGGACCGAGGAGGCAGCCCGGATTCGTGACCGCGTGGCAGAGCTCTCGGAGCAGCTGCTGGAGCTGGGCATGTCCAGGGACAGCGTGAACCTGGAGGGCTACATGGGATATTTTTATGACCGGGTGGATTCGATCATTTCGTATTTTGACGCGGATCAGACGGCCGTATTCATAGATGAACCGGTACACTGCGCCGAGCATGCCTCGGCTACCGAGGAGGAGTTCATGCAGAGCATGGCCCATCGCCTGGAAAAGGGTTACATCCTGCCCGGTCAGGCAGACCTGATCATCGACAATGCCAAATGTGCGGCGCTGCTGGAGGATCGTCACCTGGCACTGCTGGGGACCGTCACCTGCACCAATCCGTACTTCAAGCCCATCTCTGAGCATGACGCCCGGGCCAAGAGCATGACCTCGTACAACAACAGCTTCGACGCACTGGTTGCCGACCTGAAGAAGTATCACAAGTCAAAATACAGGGTGATCCTGATATCCCCGTCGCGCACGAGGGCAAGGAGGCTGGCATCCGACCTAAGCGCCGAAGGCCTGACCGCACTGTACAGCGAGGATGCGTCTCGCGTGGTTCAGCCCGGAGAGGTGGAGTGCTTCTACGGGCACGTGCGCCGTGGTTTCGAATATCCCGATGCCGGGTTTTGCGTCATCTCGGAGTCTGACATTTTCGGCGGAGCCGTCAAAAAGAAGCACCGCAAGTCTCTCATCGATCCGTCCAAGGCCGTCAGGGATTTCGCCGAGCTGAAGGTGGGCGACTACGTGGTGCACGAGACGCATGGCCTCGGCATATATCAGGGCATAGAGCAGGTAGAGGTCGATCACGTGGTCAAGGACTACGTCAAGATATCATACCGCGACGGCGGAAATCTCTACGTCTCAGCCAATGGACTGGACGTGATCCAGAAATACGCGTCCGGCAGCGATCATGCTCCCAAACTGAACAAGCTGGGCACCAAGGAATGGGAAAAGACCACAGCCAAGGTCCGCGAGGCCGTGGACGTGATCGCGGACGACCTGGTGAAGCTGTATGCGGCCAGGCAGAGCCTGCAGGGATACGTATACGGTGCCGATACGGTGTGGCAGCGTGAGTTCGAGGAGATGTTTCCTTATGAGGAGACGGAGGATCAGCTGCGTGCCATTGAGGCCGTCAAGGCCGACATGGAATCCACCCGCATCATGGATCGGCTGATATGCGGCGACGTGGGCTTCGGCAAGACCGAGATCGCGATACGTGCCGCCTTCAAGGCGGTGCAGGAGGGCAGGCAGGTCGTCTACCTGGTGCCCACCACGATACTGGCGCAGCAGCATTACACGACCTTTACGCAGAGGATGAAGGATTTTCCCGTCAAAGTGGAACTTCTAAGCCGATTCAGGACGGCGTCTGAGCAGAAAAAAGTGATCGCCGGCCTAAAAAACGGCATGGTCGACGTTGTCATAGGGACCCACAGGGTCCTGTCCAAGGACGTGCAGTTCAAGAACCTGGGGCTGCTGATCATAGATGAGGAACAGCGCTTCGGCGTCAGGCACAAGGAAACGATCAAAAAACTCAAGGAGACCGTGGACGTGCTGACGCTGACCGCGACGCCGATCCCCAGGACCATGCACATGTCGCTCATCGGCATCAGGGACATGAGCCTGCTGGAGGAGCCGCCGGAGGAAAGGCGCCCCATTCAGACCTTCGTCTGCGAATACAATGAGGAGCTGGTTCGCGAGGCCATCGTCCGGGAACTGTCCCGTGGAGGTCAGGTATATTACGTACATAATGTCATTAATAATATAGAAGACGTTACCGCCTCGATCCGCAGCCTCGTGCCCGAAGCCAGGTGCGAGTATGCTCATGGACGCATGCAGGAGCATGAGCTGGAGCGCATCATGTATGACTTCGTGGCGGGAGACGTCGACGTGCTGGTATCCACCACCATCATTGAGACCGGCATGGACATACCGAACGTCAACACGATGATAGTACATGACTCCGACAGGCTGGGACTCGCGCAGCTCTATCAGCTCAGAGGCCGCGTGGGCAGGTCCAACAGGACCTCATATGCGTTCCTGATGTACCGCAGGGACAAGATGCTCAAGGAAGTGGCCGAAAAAAGGCTTGAGGCCATCCGTGAATTCACGGATTTCGGCAGCGGATACCGCATAGCCATGCGTGACCTGGAGATCCGGGGTGCCGGCAACCTGCTTGGCAGCAGACAGTCCGGCCACATGCAGTCGGTCGGGTATGACATGTACTGCAAGCTGCTGGCCGAGGCCGTACGCACCCGCAAGGGCGAGGAAGTGATCCCCGACTATGAGACGCAGGTGGATCTCGACGTGGATGCCTACATCCCCGATGACTACATAATGAACGAAATGCAGAAGCTGGACATCTATAAGCGCATCGCCACGATCAGCTCGCCAGACGAATATAGGGACATGCAGGATGAACTGAAGGACAGGTTTGGCTCGGTGCCTGCATGCGCCGACAACCTGCTCAGGATCGCACTCATCAAGTCCGATGCCCATAAGCTGGGCGTGTCCAAGATCAAGGGAGGCACCGGCCGCATCCGCGTCGTCATGCGGGGCGACGCTCCGATCAGGGTCGAGGGAATCCCTGAGGCACTCGCCGCATGCCGGGGGGATCTGACTTTTTCGCCCAAGGGGACGCCGGAGTTTAACTATAGATACGTGACGGAATCGCTGGTTGAACTCGAGTCAGCTAAACTGCTGGAAAAAACGGAGTATCTCATCCGCAAAGCTTTCGCCCCGCTGTGCCCGTCATGAACGTGACGGAGGTCAAGGATGAGTTTTGGGCATGTCCGGAAGTGCATGGATGCACTTCCATGCCAAAATCAAGGATGAGTTTTGGGCATGTCCGGAAGTGCATGGATGCACTTCCATGCCCACTTGTACTTTAGGTTTACGCTAACCGCAAGATTATGTATACCGAACAAACAATCCCCGCAAAGTCAACAAAATCGGGGATTTTTTTCGTGTAATTTTATGTATAAACTTTTGGACTTTTTTCAAGTTATAATGGTCTTATCTAATGTAGGCTTATTTTTTTGTTTTCGTCTACTTAAACGATTTCGTAAATCTTCGCACTTTTTATTATGATAAAAGGTGATTCGGAAAAGAAGTATTTGAACAGACCATGGATCTTTAGACATTGTTTTTGACAGGAGGAAGGAAAGCATGAAGTCCAAAAACATCCCCAAGTGTATCAGAGAAGGTATCTTTTGCTTCATGACGGGAGCATTCGTCTTCGCCGGCAGTGCCATCACTGCACAGGCAGCAGAGGGCGACGGCGCTGATCTGCCGCAGGAGAATGACATCTCGCGTGACCTGGATACCGGGGCCGATGACGTCGAGAATACCGGTGAGGCCATAGTTCAGACCATAGCCGAGGAAGCCACCGACGGAGATTACGGAACCGAGACTTCTTCCTCCACCGAGACGACCACGGATGCGGCCGGTGACGTGACCACGACGACCACGACCACCTATGCCGAGACCGGCACGAACGATGCGTTCGAGTCCACGACCACGGTCACCACCGAGACGACTGATTACAACGAGGACAATTATGACAAGGTCGCCGACAGCTCACAGTCGACGATCGTCAAGAACGGCCCCGCCGAGGAAGCCACGCTCGTGGACGGCAAGGGTAATCCGATCCTGGACGCCAACGGTAACGAGATCACTTCCACGGTGACCAACTATACCGAGACCACCACCGAGGGACACTATGAGACGCCCGGCACGACCGACGGCACCTGGGCTCCGATATCTGAAACCACGACCACGCAGGAAGTGACCGTGACCACCGACAGCAGGCAGACCGCCGAGGACATCAGGAAGGAGGTCGGGGACCAGATCAAGGAGCAGCAGGTCATCGATGAGATGAGCGGCAACTCCGGTGAGACGGAAATCAAGGACGCTCATGGCAACGTGGTGAAGGCTACTACGGTTGAGGTCAGCGAGATCACCGCGACTGCCCTTATCCAGGGCACTGAGGTCAGCGGCGTGAACGAGGGTGACTCCTTCAAGGTGTCCACGTACAACGGCACGACTACGATCACGAAGATCGACGCAAGCGGCAATTCCACCACCGTTGAGGCCGGCAGCGAGCTCTACAACATAGTCAACAACGCCTCCCGGACGGCAGCCAAGTCGTATTACGTCAACGGAACCGACGTGCAGGTGGATGGCAACAATACCTACACCGTCTCCAAGACCGTTAATGAAGATGGCACCTCCAGCGTGACCGTATACAAGAATGGCACAGCACTGACTGACAATACTACGGCAGAGTACAAGGCAGTGGTTGCCAATACTGACGTTTCAAGCGTGAACTACGTCATCGCTGGCACTTCCACGTCCATTCAGGCATCCGACCTGATCAACGTGAAGGATCTGGCAGGCAAGACGTTTAATGTCTCTTATGAGAGCGTAAATGGTGCAGACCCCACCATGGTAATTACCTATGTTGATGACTCCAAGGAGACTCAGACCCTGACGGGCGAACTGGCTGATAAGGTTGCCGCGAAGGCACTGGAAAATGCAAGTGTATCCGTTAAAACTACATACTCTCTGAATGGTGAGGATATAACCGACCTGGCATTTGAGGGAATTGAGAATGTTACGTTTAACGTGAATACAGATACAGGCGTTGTTACATATGTAGATTCCAATGATCAGACTATTGAGGTAACTACAGATCTGGCACAGAAACTTGTTGATTATGCTAAAAACAATAGCGGTTCAACCCAAACATGGTACAATCTGTCAGTTGATAAAATAACTGAACTTGAGGAAACCGGGTGGACGGTGACGAAGGGTGAGAAGCAGACGCAGAGCGGACTCACGAAGGAGGCCCTCGAGGCGCTCGGCGAGAACTGGGTCGTGACGGCCAGCGGGTCCAGCGAGAGCCAGACGCTCTATAACCTCACGCAGGAACAGATAGACGCCCTCGAGGCCGACGGGTGGACGGTGACGAAGGGCGAGAAGCAGACGCAGAGCGGACTCACGAAGGAGCAGAAGGAAGCCCTCGAGGCGCTCGGCGAGAACTGGGTCGTGACGGCCAGCGGGTCCAGCGAGAGCCAGACGCTCTATAACCTCACGCAGGAACAGATAGACGCCCTCGAGGCCGACGGGTGGACGGTGACGAAGGGCGAGAAGCAGA
>CALGGH010000008.1 GCA_937916415.1 uncultured Lachnospiraceae bacterium | reverse complement strand
TGTCGGGAAAGCAGACAAGCAAGATGATCAGATTAATTATTGACAGTTCCTTACTATAAGATCATCGCCATCACGCTGGGGATCATCATGCTGATTCCCATCGCATACATAGCCTTTTTGAGGGTCATCACGTATGATCCCGCGCCCGTGGAGGACGTGGATCACGTTTCGGGGAAAAGGACGATCGCGGCCGGCGATCCACTGACGGCCCTTACCTTTAACATAGGATACGGCGGATACGACAGGAGCGAGGATTTCTTCATGGACGGAGGAAAGGGCGTCCTGCCGGAATCCGGGGATGCGGTCATGGACAACATGTCAGGCATTTTGTCCATCATCGAAAATGAAGACTGCGACGTGGTCATGGTCCAGGAGGTCGACGTTGATTCAGGCAGGTCATTTCACGTCAATGAGGATGGCTACCTGTCATCCCGGCCGGGGGTCGGACATGCCTACGCATGCAATTACAAGGTGCTGTTCGTGCCTTATCCCACTCCGCCGCTCGGCAAGATGGACAGCGGGATATCGATCCATAACCCCCTTGCGGTATCGGAGGTAAAAAGAAGTCCTTAGCCTGCCTGATTAACCTGCGGAGAGTATTGTGGTATACTATAATGAGCAGCAAACCATGTCGTCTGCGATATAAGGAAGAATGGTTGGCCTTTTACCATAAGCTTTGCCGGGAAACGCTGACAGCTCCTTAGCATGCAGGAATTGTCTCATTAATATACCTATACCCCGCGCCGGATGAATCCGGCCAAAGCAAAAACATGAGCTTATTGAACAAAAAAGAATCTGATGCCGGCGTAAATGCCGCGGAAGAGCCTAAGACGGCTGAACAAGCCGTGGCGGAAAAGCCTAAGACGGCTGAACAAGCCGTGGCGGAAGAGCCTAAGACGGCTGAACAAGCCCCAGTGAACAAAAAGGCCGCAAGGAAGGAGGACGCAGCCGCAAGGAAGACAGAAAAGGAGGCCGCTGCAGCCGCAAAGAAAGCCGAAAAGGAAGCCGCCGCAGCCGCAAGGAAGGCCCAAAAGGAAGCCGCCGCAGCCGCAAGGAAGGCCGAAAAGGAAACCTCCGCAGCCGCGAAGAAGGCCGATAAGAAACCCGCAAAGGCCGAAAAGAAATCAGCAAAGGCCGAAAAGAAATCCGCCGCTGCTGCCTCCGGGAAATCCAAGGATAAAAAGAAATCCGCAAAAGGCGACCGGGAGCAATGGGAAGACCTGATCGTAGATACGGAGTTTGAGTCTGTCGTCATACCATGGGATGAACAGCCCGCCGGATCCGAGGGAGGCAAGGCTGCCGGAGCGAATGGCAGCCAGGATCCCGAAATGGGCAGCGACGACGTCAATGAGATCACCGAGAATGACGATTATTACGGTGACGGCGACTTGGTTGAAGAGGGACGGATCAAGTCCGATGCCGGAGACGGGAATGACGAGCTGGACGAGCTGCTCGAGGATGACAGGCCCCGCAGCAGGTTCGGATTCCTCAAGTACGTCGCGATCGCGGTCGTGGTCGTGGCAGTGGCGGTCTTTGCGGTGTTCATGTTCAGGACCAGGCTGCTGCAGAGCCAGCTGGATGCGGGCCGTGAGCACATCGAGGCGGAAGAGTATGACGAGGCCGTTGAATCCTTTAATCAGGCGCTCAGGATATATCACAACAGTGCGGATGCGTACCTTGGCCTGGCGCAGGCTGCGATAGGCAGGGGATCACTGACCGAAGCCATCCGGATACTGGAAGAAGGCATATCCGTTACCGGCAGCACCAACCTCAAGAAATCCAGGGAGAACATAGTTGACCAGGTTTTCGCCACGTACGTGCTGAACGAATACATGATCAACATTCTGCCGGGCGAGCAGGCCCAGCTGACCATGACTCACAGGAGCGAGGACATGGGATTTACGGTGAGCTGGGAATGTGACAATCCGGAGATAGGCACCGTTGACCGGAACGGACTGGTCACGGCCAAAAAGAACGGCAGTGCCACCATCACGGCCGTCGTCGGCAATGATGAATGGGGATACAGGGACGTGACCGCTTCGCTGGTTGTCGGAGTCATCGTCACCTACCTGGAGGAAAAGGGTTGTGACTTCGTGCAGGACGCATCTGCCCTGTCCGCTCCGTGCTTCATATACCAGCTTGACAAGGACGGTTACCGCATTTACGACGGAACGCTTGAGATAGAGCAGGGCATGGCCACGTACAGTCTGACGGACTGCCGCGTTTCGGATCCTGACGTTGAGGGCAACAAGACCTTTGACATTACCTATACGATCACCGTTCCCACCAAGTTCGGAATCGTTGCGGGCTCCAGGGAGTCCAAGTACGCATGGTACTACAACTGGATGGCCAACGACATGCTGCTGTGTGACGAATACACGGGTCTCATCCTGGGAGTGAAGGACCTCTATGGATCGGAGGACCTGATATATGATTCCACCGTGACCTGGAACGGCACGGACTACCACGTCACCGGCACCTTCGAGGAGGAGTGGGTCAACAACGAGGAATGGGCCATTACGTTCAGTCCCATCACCCAGATCACCTGGGCGGAGGCTCCCGTGGTCGGCACGGTCAGGCTGCACGTCAGGGTTCCCAAGGAGTATGACGGACTCGCGCTTGCACTGGACAAGGCGGGGATCACGGACTACGTGGATCCGATGATTGACGGGGAAGCGGACGAGGACGTGAACGTGGAGGATTACGATTCGACCAGGGCATACGAGGACTCATTTTTCTTTGAGCCGCTGGAGGACGGAACCGTCAAGACTCCGGATGACTACTATATCATAAGACTTGAAGATTTTACCGGGCAAACCGAATGAGCGGCCATTCCCGATGAGTAAGGAACTGCGTTTACATGACTGAAGCAAAAAAGACATCCTGGTTTTACCGGCTCATTAAGTTTTGGGTAAAGTTTTTTTCACCCAAATATGAGATCAACGGCATTGAAAACGTACCCGAAGGAGGCTGCGTGATCGTGGGCAACCACTGTCACATGTACGGCCCCATCGCGGCGGAACTGTATGCGCCCGGACTTCACTATACCTGGTGCGCCGGGGAAATGATGAATTCTGCCGACGTGGCCGACTATGCATACAGGGATTTTTGGTCCGGCAAGCCGGCGGCGGTCAGGTGGTTCTACAGGATGCTCAGTTACCTGATCACTCCGCTCGCCGTGTGCATTTTTAACAATGCCAACACCATAGGGGTTTATCATGACGCGCGCATCATAGGCACCTTTCGCGAGACCGCGGAAAAACTGGCGGCAGGCGCCAACGTCGTCATTTTTCCGGAACGTGACGTGCGCTATAACAACGTCGTATATGAGTTTCAGGATAAATTCATAGACATAGCACGCACCTACCGCCAAAAGGAGGGAAAGGACTTAGCCTTCGTGCCCATGTACGTTTCCCCCGGTTTAAAAAGGATCATCTACGGGAAGCCGTCATATTACGATCCAAAAGCCCCCGGAAAGACGGAAAGAAAAAGGGTCAGCCGCGAATTGATGGAGAGCATCACGCAGATGGCCGCTTCACTGCCCGTACATACCGTGATCCCATATCCCAACATGGCAGGGAAATACTATCCTCAGAGCCTGCCGCTGGAGTATTATGATGAAAAGACCGAAAGTTGATTACGGCGGATTTTCCCTGCGCAGGATCCGTGAACCGAGGTTCTCGCATTTGCTGCTGCTGGGAGGCTGGCTGATTTATTTTGCCTTTTATTTCATTACCGAGAACCTGATCCCCGAGGGCAGGCTGCACGTCATTCATTGCGGCCTGGACGATCTCATTCCCTTTAATGAGTATTTCGTGATCTTCTACGCAGGCTGGTACCTGTTCGTGGCAGGAGGACTGCTTTACGCGCTGCTGCATGATGCGGACGCCTTTAGGAAGATGCAGACGTACATAATCGTCACGCAGGCGCTCGGGGTGATCATCTACCTGGTTTATCCGAGCGTGCAGCTGCTCAGGCCTGCGGTATTTCCGCGGGACAACGTCTTTACGCGCATCCTTGGCCTGATATACGCTTTTGACACCAATACGGGAGTGTTTCCGTCGATGCACGTGGCTTTTTCGCTGGCGGTGCTATCGGCGGGACTCAAGGACAGGTGGCTGTCGGCCGGGGCAAAGACGGCGATGGTGCTGATGGTCGTGATGGTCTGCCTGTCGGTTTGTTTCGTTAAGCAGCATTCCGCGCTGGACGTGTTCGGAGCATTGCCCGTGTGTCTCATCGCGGAGGCTTTTACTTACGGCCGCAGCTACTGGTTGCCCAGGATTGCCGGAAAAAAGGACCCGGACGAGGATCCGGCAAAATCCAAGGAGGAAAAATGGGAAGAAAAATCGGAGACCGCAGGGACGGTACGTATCTGAAAAAAATCGATTCGATGCACACCATCATGCCGCTCATGTACCCCAACAGGTGTGACAATGAGGCGTTCATTTCAGAGTGCATCGACCTGACGCCGATAAAGGCATACCTGGATGCCAAGAACGCTTCGGAGCCTGAGTATAAGTATAATCTTTTCCAGGTGATGGTGACTGCGATGCTCAAGACCATCACCCTGCGCCCCAAGATGAACAGGTTCATAGCGAACAAGTCCATATACCAGAGAAACGAGGTGAGCGCGGCCTTTACCGTCAAAAAGATCTTTTCCGACAACGGCGGGGAGGCACTGGCTTTCATACACAGCCATGAAACCGATACGATCGACTCCATACATGACGAGATATTCCGTCAGGTCTCACTCTGCAAGAGCGCGGACGAAAAGGACCAGTCAACCGCGGCGATGGACGTGATACAAAAGATACCGCGGGGGCTTCTCAAGGTGGTCGGAGCGATCGCCAGGTCCCTCGACAGGCACGGACGCATGCCCGCATCCATCATCGCGACGGACCCGTACTATTCGTCGGTTGTGCTCAGCAACCTGGGCTCCATTCGCCTGCATGCGGGATACCATCACCTGACCAACTGGGGCACGACGTCGGTATTCTGCATCATAGGAGAGATTAAAAAGAGGCCTTTTTATGATGACGACGGTAACGTGACCATGCGCGAGAGCGTTGATCTGGGGCTTACCATCGATGAGAGGATAGCAGACGGATATTATTACTCAAAGACCATCAGGCTGCTCAGGAAGCTGCTGGAGGAGCCTGAATTGTTGGACGGACAACTAAAGGAGGAGGTGGAATACTGATCATGCAAAACATTACGGCTAAAAGACCCTGGGCAGACTACGTCGGAGCAGTTCCCCTTCACCTGGATTATTATGAAGGATCCATGGTGGACAAGGTGGAGCAGATTTCCCTGTGGCATCCTGATTACGTCGCGTTCGACTTCATGGGCAGGTCGACTACGTACAAGCAGATGTTTAAGGAGATAGAGAGGTGCGCCAGGTCCCTCAAGACCATAGGCGTGCGGGAAGGCGACCGCGTGACCATAGCGATGCCCAACTGCCCTCAGGCGATATACATGTTCTACGCGGTCAACATGGTGGGCGGCGTGGCCAACATGATACATCCCCTGTCCGCGGAGAAGGAGATTGAGTTTTACTTAAATGAAAGCGAGTCGGTGACGGCCATTACCCTGGATCAGTTTTATCACAAATTTGAGTCCATACGTGCCAATACCAAGGTAGTGAACATCATCATCGCATCCGTCAAGGACGCGCTGAGCCGTCCCGTCAGGGCGGGATACATGCTGACCGAAGGACACAAGATACGCAAGATTCCCAAGGATGCCCCTGTCATCAGATGGAATGAATTCATGAAGCTGGGGAGTCACTGCTTCTACCGGTACCGCGTCATGCGGCAAAGCGAGGATCCCGCGGTCATCCTTTACTCGGGCGGCACCACCGGAACCACCAAGGGCATCGTGCTGACCAACCGTAATTTCAATGCGCTGGGACAGCAGGTCATAGCCGCCAATCCGATGTTTCGGCCCGGAGACAAGATGCTCGCGGCCATGCCCCTTTTCCACGGATTCGGACTGGGAGTGTGCATTCACACCATGCTTTCGCAGGGAGGCAGGTGCATACTGGTGCCACGTTTCACGGCCAAGAGCTACGCGAGGCTGATAGTAAAGAGCAGGTGCAACTTCATAGCGGGCGTGCCTACGCTATATGAGGCATTGCTCCGCCTGCCGAGCATGGAGGGAGCGGACTTAAGCTGTCTGAAGGGCGTCTTCTCGGGAGGAGACAGCCTGAGCATCGAGCTCAAGAAAAAGTTTGACAGGTTTCTGTATGACCACAAGGCCACGATACAGGTGCGTGAGGGCTACGGAACGACGGAAACCGTCACGGCCTGCTGCCTGACGCCTCCGCACATGTTCAAGGAGGGCAGCATCGGAGTTCCCTTCCCCGACACCTACATCAAGATCGTGGAACCCGGCACCGACAGGGAGCTTCCCTACGGAGAGGAGGGAGAGATACTGCTTGCCGGTCCCACCGTCATGAAGGAATACATGAAGCATCCCGACGAGACCGCGCAGACGCTCCGCAGGCACGACGACGGCTGCACGTGGGTGTACACGGGTGACCTGGGAACCATGGACGAGCAGGGATTCATATACTTCAAGGGCAGGGCGAAGCGCATGATCATTTCATCCGGGTACAACGTATATCCGGGACAGATAGAAAACATCCTCGACGCACATCCCAAGGTGCAGATGAGCTGCGTCATAGGAGTGCCTGACGCGTACAAGATGCAGAAGGTCAAGGCCTTCGTCACGCCGGCGGCGGGCATCACTCCTGACGAAACGGTCAAGGAGGAGCTGATGGAATACTGCCGCAGACACATCGCCAAGTACGCCATGCCGTATGACATAGAGTTCAGGGACGACATGCCCAAGACCCTGGTCGGCAAGGTCGCGTACCGCGTGCTGGAGGAAGAGGAAATGGCCAGGATCAAGGCATAGCAAGCAAAACACCCGCAAACTTTCATGTTTGCGGGTGTTTCATCAGTAGCCCGTAGCGGAATCGAACCGCTGTTTCCGCCGTGAGAGGGCGGCGTCTTAACCGCTTGACCAACGAGCCATGTGCGAATGCCTTACTATAATATCAAGTCATCGCACAAAATGCAAGAGTTTTTTTGATTAATTAATGCGAAAGTTATGTAAACCGCGCCCCTGGCGCTTCATTTATCCTCAGGCATTTGGGATCAGGCCGGACTTGCGCAGCGCCGGGCGTATGGCCAGGTATACGGCCACTGCCACGATCGCTGATATCACGGCGTTCAGGGCCGTCACGGAGAAGTTCCACGCGATCGTGAGCTCCGCGGCCGGCTTGCCGAGCAGGACTCTCTTGTAGAAGTACCCGACGAGGGGATCAAATATCACGTTGAACAGCAGGCCTGCGACGGACCCCAGCACCGCACGGTTCGCGATCGCCTTTCTGTCGGCCTGCTCCGCCAGCTTGCCAAGGTTCCTGGCCACGAAGCCGGTGATCAGGCCGATGCAGAGCTTCAGGATGAAGGTCTTGGGCGCGTAGACCACGTATATCGGATCAAACAGGTCGCCTATGGTCATTCCGATGGCACCGCCGAGACCTCCCCAGGCTCCGCCGAGGATCAGTGCGCCGAGCACGCATACCGCGTTGCCGAGGTGAATGGATACCGCGTCACCTCCGGGAAGAGGTATCTTTATCTGCAAAAAAATGAAAACAACATATGAGAGTGCCGCCAGCATGCCGGTCGACACTACCTTGATGAGCAGGTCCCTGTTAGCCGTCTTAGTCATGATCGTTCCTCCCATGTCCGTAACCGTACGCGCCCCGTCCGGGGACAGCCATCGGCCGGCCGGTCCGGAATGCGTGCTAAAATAGTTTCCTTTGTCGTCATCATCAAGTATACGTCAATCTGACATTATAAATATTGCCAGAAAATGAAAATTATACCATGCCAGTTACCCTGGGTACGACAGATCAGTCTGTCATTCATGATAGGGCAAATATGGAATAAACTATAGAAAATCCAGATTTTGCTTGCATTTCACTTGCATAGGGTGTATTCTTTATTAGGTTATTAAAGCAGTAACGTGTTGGGTGGGCTTGCAAGAGCCCACTTCTTTATTGCCCGGGTCCTCACGGGGACGATGAAAGGATTGAAATGGCTTCCAGACATTCGGAGTACGAATCTAAGACGGAGGAGCTTCTGGCTCCCATCGCTGCCGAGGCGGGTGTGGAGATCTATGACGTGGAATACGTCAAGGAGGGCCGGGACTTTTTTCTCAGGGCCTACATAGACAAGGAAGGCGGCGTGAACATCGGGGACTGCGAGACGGTCAGCCGCGCATTGTCTGACGCCCTGGACCGAGAGGATTTCATTCCCGACGCGTACGTGCTCGAGGTGTCGAGTCCCGGACTCGGACGTAAGCTGACCAAGGACAGGCATCTTGACAGGAGCATCGGAGAAGAGGTGGAGCTTAAGCTCTACAGGCCACTGGAGGGCAAGAAGGGTCCTAAGGAATACGTTGGCATCCTGGAGGGCCATGATGATGAGACCATTATGGTGCGCGTTGATGAGGAATCGATGCGTTTTGACAGGAAGCTGATCGCACAGATCAGGCTGACCGTAGATTTTTGACAGATTTCTGACAAACGTGAGCGGCGATGCCGCAAAAGGAGGAAACTAAAAAATGAGTAGTGAGAACTCTGCAGCCGAACTGAAACTGGCACTTGATTTGCTGGAAAAGGAGAAGGAGATCAGCAGGGACGTGCTCTTCGATGCGATCGAGGGCGCGCTTCTGAAGGCATGCCAGAATCATTTTTCCAAGTCGGAGAGCGCGAGGGCGGACAATTACAAGGTTGAGATAGACAGGGAGACCTGTGAATACCACGTGTTTGTCGAGAAGGAAGTGGTTGAGGAGGTAATGGATCCAGCCACGGAGATCAGCCGTGAGGATGCCGCTAAAGTCGATCCCGCACTCCGGCTGGGAGACCTGGCCAGGGTCGAGATCCAGTCCCGCGAATTCGGACGCATAGCGGCCCAGAATGCCAAGAGCTACATCCTGCAGATGATCCGCGAAAAGGAAAGGGATGCGGTATACAATCAGTACGTCGGCAAGC
>CALGGH010000007.1 GCA_937916415.1 uncultured Lachnospiraceae bacterium | reverse complement strand
GGCTTTCGATACCGGGAGGATGTATCCCAATTCCAATTACCGTATGCTCTATCCTGCTGAATATGCAGAAGCGTCGGGGGAGAACCTGCCACGCCAGAGTAAACGCATAGGCCTCTACACAGTTATTCTTTCCATTTCGGAGAGGAACGGTCTGTACAGAGCACTATATGTAACCGTCACCTTCAACAATGACAATGCAGCCGTGGACGATAAGGCCGATGCAATGGGCAATTTTGAAGGCTTCCCCGGTGGCACCACGCAGGAGCTTACCATGCTTGACACCTTAGACATGAAGGCCAGGGCCAATCCCGGCCATGCCGTTACGGCGATCAGTCTGGAGAAGAAGACAGGTGACAAGTATTCGAACGTGGCAGATAACATGAAGCAGGAAAATGCCTTCAGGTTTGCCACTCCCGTAAACTTCTTGGCAACTGAGTACAGGATGTGCACGCATTATGATGAATCATCCATCACGGTGGCTCCCGAACCGACCATCAATGACAAGGCCGCATTGAAGGATATAGGCAGGTTGAACAGCTCAGAAACCGGGTTTATCAGTGAATGGTAACGAAAGATGCGGAAATTCTTTTAAAACCATTGAAAAATCACGCCATTTTCGTATAGTATAGTTGAACGTAAGATTCGCAAATGACTAAGGATCTGTTCAAGTTATTATGTAACAGTTCCTAACTTGCTTGGGATTTAAATATATAAGTATCGGGAAACCGCAACGTGAGAAAGGAGGCGTGATGGAAAAGAAAGACAGGATCTACGGGATTCACATGGGAAAGGCAAAGTTTGCCCTGGATCTCTCGGACGGAAGCGAGAGGGGAGAGTACGTGAACCAGGATTACGTGCTGCAGGTGCTTGGCCGTCCTCACAGGAACGTTAACCTGATGTATACCTATTATCCCGGGGACAAGGAGTGGCCGGCACGCATTTCGGAGGCGTGCAGGGACATGGAGGTCAATTTCGCATGGGATTATCCATATGACGATTATTTTCCCTACGGGGCAAACGGAGAACCCTTCGAGAGCATGAAGGACGTGCGCAGGCACGGACAGGACGTGACTCTTACGCTGACGATCGACTGCTCGCTGGATGATGAGATGCTGAGGCAGGTCGCGCGGGAACTCAGGCCATATGGACGCATGAGGCTGCGCATAAACCATGAGTGCGTCGGCGACTGGTTTACCCACAACAAGAGATTCTCACATAAGGAGATCTCGGCCTTTTTCGTGAGGTTCACGGACATAATCCATGAGGAGGCTCCCAACGTAAAGACCGTTTTCTGCGCGGGATTTGCCACCGAAAGGGACGGCAAGGTCGACTGTGAGGATGACTATCTGGATGCCTACAAGGCCGCGGACGTATGGAGCGCGGACAGGTATCTGGCACTCAATTTCGGCTGGCCCTATGACATAGCGGAAAAGGATGACCACGGACGAAACACCTTTACTCCCACGCAGACCTGTTATGACCATGCGCTTTATACCGCGGAGAGGCTAAGGAAGGTCACGGGACAGGACAAGCCGTTCGTGATGAGCGAGATGAATGCCGACGGCGACGTGACCGGTCCGCTGCATCAGGGAGAGGTCGTGCTCAGGCTTGTTGACAAGATCAAGAACGGTCAGTCCGACTGGTTCGAGGCCTTTACCTTTTATCAGTTCAGGGACAGGGGCAGGCTGGGTCTGGAGACAGAGGATCCTGATAACTCAGCAGTGGGCATACCTCAGCCCATCCTGAAGGATTACCGCAGGCTGCTAAAGGATCCCTTCTGCATGCCTGAGGTGAGCGCATCCGGAGAGACGGACTTTCCCGTCAAACTCAGGTGGGGAGGAGCCGAGGACGCGGACGGCATCGGCATGAAGCTTGCTTTTGACCACAGCCCCGAGTTCTGTGAGATCGCGTTTGAAGGCGAGGACGAGAAGCTGTCGCTCATGATGGAACTGAACGGGCGCTGGTTCTACAAGGCTCCCGGCACGAAACGCGTCGACCTGATGCCCGCGTTCTTCGATGATCCCATCGAGGACGGGACCGAACTGGAGCTAAAGATATTCGCCACGCCCGCCGACGGCGTGAACGTAAATGACGGCAGCGACGACTGGGCCGAGAACTATTATGCCACGCTCGTCAAAATGCCTGAATTGCGCATCAGGTACGAGCCCGTGAGCATCGTGGAATGACAATGCGCCCATAGGCATAGCCTTTCGGAATTGAAGGGTATTTACCCAGCGGACTTTGCGGAGTACCTACAATATGTATTGAATTGTATAATAATTCCGGACAGTTTCTGGCTCTTGTGACCGGTGACAGCCTTGTGGAAGGTAACACCGTGACAACACGAAGATAATTGCCGTCTATAATCTTATCTGAGCATTTCTG
This sequence comes from uncultured Lachnospiraceae bacterium, assembly GCA_937916415.1. Classification (GTDB taxonomy): domain Bacteria; phylum Bacillota; class Clostridia; order Lachnospirales; family Lachnospiraceae; genus XBB2008. Next base: position 10,987 of record CALGGH010000007.1, on the reverse strand, counting down.
TAATTCCTGCTTATAAATCCGATTAACGATAGGCAGGAACAGGGAATAGGAGATATACATTGAAGACATTTAACACAGAAGCTATTTGCGTTCCTTCAAAACATTATATGGTTGATCTTACTGAAAGAGTGGAAGAGATCAAAAAGCTTGTTGATGCAGGTAAGTATTTTACGATCAACAGGGCGAGGCAGTATGGGAAGACTACGACTATAAGTGCGTTAAGCTCAGCGTTGGCAGATCAGTATGATGTTATCAGTGTTGATTTTCAGGATATTACAGATGCTGATTTTGAAAACGAAAGTGAGTTTACGAAAGGTCTGTCACAGATGCTCTGTGATACTAAGGACACCATGGATATCCCTATATCGGATAAGTATTATGATCAACTGCAGCAACTTGCTGATAAGAAGGAAAAAGCCAAACTTAATGACATATTCCGTATTTTTGACAAGTGGTGTAAGGAGAATCCCAAACGCATTATTCTGACGATAGATGAAGTGGATACTGCGACTAATAATCAGGTGTTTCTGGATTTTTTGGGTAAGTTACGAGCCAATTACTTAAAACGAGAAAAGAATCCTGCTTTTAAAGCGTTTCATTCAGTAATTCTGGTTGGAGTAACAGATATTAAGCACTTAAGGAGCAAGATTCGCTCAGAGGATGAACGTAAGGTTAATAGCCCGTGGAACATTGCTGCTGATTTTGAAATCGATATGAGCCTGTCTGAGGATGGTATCATGGGAATGCTGGATGAATATGAATCTGAACATTATACAGGGATGGATACGGCAGCTGTTGCAAAATCGATCAGAGAATACACTAACGGATATCCATATCTGGTGAGCAGGATCTGCCGGAAAATAGATGAGGATCTTGTCCCCTCTAAGTTTCGGTCTTTGTCTGATGCATGGACCGAGTATGGCGTAGATGAAGCAGTAAAGAAGATCCTCTCAGAACCTAACAATTCTTTGTTTGAGTCGCTGATGGGGAAACTGACGAATTATCCGGAATTGCGTAAAAGGTTACGTGCCATCCTGATGCGTGGAGAATCAATTGCGTGGCTTCCTTATGATGAAGAGCAGCAGCAGCTTTTTATGTATGGCTTTATCCGGAACGATCACAACACTGTGGCTGTGTCAAACCGTATGTTTGAAATGCTTTTATACACCCAGTTCATTGGGGAAAGTGACAAGAATAACGATCTGAAGCAGGTTGCTGCGGGCACGAAATCAGTATTTGTTGATGCCGACGGCTGGCTTGATATTCCAAAAATCATGGATCATTTCATCAAGGAACACAACAGAATTCATAAGGATAATACGGAAAAGTTTCTTGAAGAGGAAGGCAGAGAGCGTTTCATAACGTATATCTCAGGAATAATCAACGGAACAGGAACCTACAGTGTAGAAGAAACGCTGAGAGATTACAGGAGAACGGATCTGGTAATCCATTATCTTGGCAGGCGGTACGTCATCGAACTGAAGATCTGGCGTGGTGACAGATATAATGCCGAAGGCGAAAAACAATTGATGGGGTATCTTGATTACTGGAAGCTGGATACAGGATATATGCTGAGCTTCAATTTCAACAAGAATAAGGAACCCGGAGTGGAACGGATACAAATCGGAGATAAGGTACTGACAGAAATGAAGCAACAGCCCCCTTTTTGATCAAGGGGACGGTTCTTTTGATCAACTTTGATCAGGGGGACGGTTCTTTTGATCATTTTTTTTGACAACAAATACCATAAAACCTATTGACAAAATAGGGATAAAGCTATATATTTCAATTATAGCATAGTAAACACATAGGAAATATAGTATATAAACAGATCGGAGGAACCGAACATGACAGACATAAGCTTTGACGAAGAACTGGACATAACCGACAAGCAGTGCCCGCTTACCTTTGTTAAGGCCAAGGTGACGCTGGACGAGCTGGATGAGGGTGAGGTACTCAAGATCAGGCTGAACGATGGCGAACCCAGGGAAAACGTGCCCAGGTCGCTGGCCGATGAGGGACACGAGATACTGGGCCTGGATCCAAACGGGGACGGGACTTACACGCTGTTTGTCAGGAAAGTGGGAGATTGAGGATGGCGGATTACGGAACCGCATGCTTTTCAGGGAGGTAAAGATGAAGATCACCGTATCAGGAGTAACCAAGGAAGTCAATGACGGGCTGACGCTGCCCGACCTCATCGAACTTGAAAACGTGGAGACGCCACAATACGTGACCGTATCGGTCAATGAAGAATTCGTGGAAGGCGAGGCCAGGGAAACGGGCCGTCTCAAGGACGGAGACGTGGTTGAGTTCCTGTATTTCATGGGGGGAGGAAGGTAATGGCCCTGACGGACGAACAGCTGGAGAGATATTCCAGGCACATCATATTAAAGGAGATCGGGGCCAAGGGGCAGAAGAAGCTCCTGAATGCCAAGGTTCTCATCATCGGTGCCGGTGGACTCGGAGCACCCGCGGCCATGTACCTGGCGGCAGCGGGCGTAGGGACCATAGGCATAGCGGACGCCGACGTCGTGGACCTGTCCAACCTGCAGAGGCAGATCATACACTCGACGGCGGACATAGGCAAGCCCAAGGTGGAATCGGCGCGTGAGACCATGAATGCCATGAACCCTGACGTCAACGTCATCACGTATCATGACTTCGTGAGCGCATCCAACGTCAGGGAGCTTGTCAGGGATTATGACTTCATCCTGGACGGAACCGACAATTTTCCGGCGAAGTTTCTGATCAATGACGCATGCGTGCTGGAGGGGAAGCCTTTTTCCCATGCGGGAATCATACGGTTCAAGGGACAGCTGATGACCTACGTGCCGGGACGGGGACCGTGTTACAGGTGCGTGTTCAAGAACCCTCCGCCGAAGGATGCCGTTCCCACCTGTAAGCAGGCCGGAGTGATCGGAGCGATGGGCGGCGTGATAGGCTCGCTGCAGGCCATGGAGGCCGTGAAATACATAACCGGCGTAGGCGAACTGCTGACCGGATGGCTGCTCACCTATGACGCCATCAAAATGGAGTTTCACAAGGTGAAGCTGCCCGCGGACACACACGCATGTCCGGTGTGCGGCGATCATCCCACGATACTGGAACCGATCGATTACGAGCAGGCCGCATGTGACCTGAAACGTTGATCCGGGACGGGCTATGACGAATGCAGATGAGCAGCGACGAATGCTGACGAGGAGAAGACATGAGCAGAATATATCTGCACCGGGAGGTTTATGATGAACTGGCCAGGTACGCAGGGGAACATCTTCCCAAGGAGAGCTGCGGACTCCTGGGAGGACGCGAGGATGAAAGCGGCCGGCACGTGGAAAAGATATATTACCTGACTAACGTGGATGATGCCGAGGACCATTTTACGATGGATCCGAAGGAACAATTGGCGGCCGTTAAGGACATGCGTGCCCTGGGACTGACTCCGCTGGGCAACTGGCATTCACATCCGGACACGCCCTCGCGCCCCTCGCGGGAAGACGTCAAGCTGGCCCACGACCCGGGTGCCAGCTACATGATCTTGTCCTTCATGACGGAGCATCCCGTGCTGAACTCGTTCCGCGTGACTGACGGGGAGGTCGTCAAGGAGGACCTGAGGATATTCAGTGACGAGCATCCGGACTGGTGAATGAAATGCATCGCCCATGAATCACGACGGCGCCAAACCGAGGAAAACATGTCGTCCATGAATCACGACGGCGCCAAACCGAGGAAAACATGTCGCCCATGAATCACGACGGCGCAAGGAGACCATGAATGAGCGTAAGGGTATACGTGGCGGCGACTCTCAGGAGCTTCGCCAACAGACATAATGAAATAACGGCCGAGGGCCGGGTGGTGAGTCAGGTGCTCACAAACGTCCGGGACGAGTACCCGGAACTGGGTCAGGTTCTCTTTGACGAGGGCGGAGACCTCAGGGAATTCATCTCGGTATACTGCAATGACAGATGCGTAAATGACGATCTGACGTACGTATTATCCGAGGGGGACGTCATAACCCTCATCCCCGCGATGGCCGGAGGATCGGGATCGCGTGAGCAGACGGAAGCTGCATCCCCGGCTGACTCGGCTGTGACAGGCGCAGGGGATCATGCAGACGCATCGGAGCAGACGGAAGCTGCATCCCCGACTGACTCGGCTGTGACAGGCGCAGGGGATCATGCAAACGCGTCGGTCATATCCGACGACAGACGCAAGGCAGTAGCACTGGACGATGCCGAGACAGAACGCTACAACAAGCATCTGATGCTCAGGGAAGTGGGCGTCAAGGGGCAGAAGCGCATCAAGGCCGCCAGGGTACTCGTGATAGGCCTGGGAACGCTGGGGGCGCCGGTCGTGCAGTACCTGGCTGCCGCAGGAGTCGGCACCATAGGCATAGCGGATCACGACAAGGTGTCCGTTGAAAACCTGCAAGGTCAGGTCATACACGGCACGAGGGACGTCAAGAGGCCCAAGACCGCGTCCGCCAGGGACGCCATCAGGGCCATCAATCCCAAATTGAACGTAGTGGTGATCGATGAGGCGATCACGCCGGACAACGTGATGGACCTGATCACGGATTACGACGTGGTGGCGGACTGCACGGACAACTACAAGGCCAGGTACCTGATCAACGATGCCTGCGCCGAACTGGGGATTCCGGACGTATATGCCTCCGTTTATCAGTTTGAGGCGCAGATAAGCGTGTTCGACGCGACCAGGGGGCCGTGTCTCAGGTGCCTTTATCCGGCACCGCCTCCGGCCGGACTGGTTCCGACCTGCGCGGAGGGCGGCACGCTGTCACCCCTTGGCGGAGCGGCAGGCTCGATACAGGCTGCTGAGGTGCTCAAGCTCATAATCGGAGGAGGAACGCCGCTGATCGGACGCCTGGAGTACCTGGATCTGTGGAATTCCACGGGACGAGTGCTGAAGATGCGCAAAAGGGACAACTGTCCGATATGCGGCGCGGGCGGACACCTGCTGGACGTGTCCGAATATGATTACGATGAACTCTGCGGACTCCGTGAATCAAAAGAGGAGGCCGCAGTGGAAGGCATAGAGGCGGATGAGCTGGCGGCCCGGATCGAGAGGGGGGATGACATCACCATAGTGGATGTCCGGGAGCCGCATGAAAGGGCGATCCGGAAGTTTCCGGGTGCCATCGTCATACCCATCGGGCAGCTGGCCAGAAGACAGAAGGAACTTGATCCCGCCAAGGATACCATATTCATATGCCGTGAAGGCAAGAGAAGCATACTTGCGATCAACACCCTGCGCGAGGCAGGGTACGCCGGCCCCATGTACAATCTCAGGGGCGGCGTCGAGTCGGCTAAGAACATTATCTTTTCAAATGAAGGCGCATGGCTATAGGAGGGAAAAGACATGGCAGACCAGAAGGACACGATAATCAATTCACTAAACGCGGCGCAGGCGTATCCGCTTGCAAACATTACCAAGACCAGGCCGCAGTTCGGCGCAGTAACCCCCAGGTGGCTCACCAAGCTGCTGGAGTTCAAGGGCCTGGAGTCCGGCATATACCGCGTCAACAGGGTAGTGGAGGGCGAAACTCCCCTCGACGTGCTCTGCTCACAGACCAAGAAGTCGGACATAATCCCGGACGGCTACATACAGTATGAGACCGAACCCAGGGAATACAGGCTCAACTCGATATCCACCATCCTGAACGTGAACACGGCCGTACAGGACGTGTACAGTTCTCCCTACGATCAGACCGGCGAACAGCTGGCCCTGGCCATAGAGAGCCTGAGGGAGCGCCAGGAGAGCCAGCTCATCAACAATGACGACTACGGCTTGCTGAAGAACGTGCCCGACAAGCAGCGCATCGCATCCAGGACCGGCGCACCGACTCCGGACGACCTGGACGAACTGATCAGCAAGGTTTGGAAGGAGCCTTCTTTCTTCCTGGCACATCCCAGGGCCATCGCGGCTTTTGAGAGGGAGTGCACGAGAAGGGGAGTTCCCCCGGTTACGGCCAACATAGCCGGCGGCACGTTCATCCTGTGGAGGGGCATTCCGCTCATTCCGACCAACAAGCTGCTCGTTGACGGACTAAAGGAGCCCGAGGGAGAAGGCGGTAAGACCAACATACTGCTGCTGCGTACCGGTGAGGCCAGGAGGGGAGTCATAGGCCTGTATCAGGCCGGCCTGAAGGATGAAAGGTCCAGGGGACTCGCAGTGAGGTTCAGGGGCATAGACGACAAGGGCGTGGCATCCTACCTGCTTTCGCTTTACTGCTCTGCCGCGATACTTGCGGATGATGCCATCGCGGTACTGGAAGACGTAGAGGTAGGTGAATATCATGACTACGACTGATCTATACGGATATCCATCCGAAGAAGAATTGACCAGGCTGGCCAACGACCTGTTCTTCGGCACGGCAGATGAAACCGGCTCATACTCCGGATCCATGCCGGGCGTCGGGGGATACGCCGCTCCCGCGCAGGCCTCCGCGTACAGTCCGAGCGTGGTCTCCGTGCAGGAGGCCGCGGCGGGCGAGAGCATCGCCGATCCGGAGACGGACGGCTCATCAGGCGGGCGTGAAACCTCCCGGGGAACCGGAATAGGCGGACAGAAGTACAATGACGGCATAATCGTGGGTACCAAAACGCTCGAGCAGATACGGCAGGATTTTCCCATTTTGAGGGAAACGGTCAACGGACATCCGCTGATCTGGATGGATAACGGCGCCACCACCCAAAGGCCGCAGGCCGTCATAGACAGGCTCAGCTACTATTATGAACATGAGAATTCCAACGTGCACAGGGGCGCACATACCCTGGCGGCCAGGTCCACGGACGCCTACGAAGGCGCGAGACAGATCGTGGCCGACTACATAGGCGCGGACTCCAAGGACGACGTGATCTTCGTCAGGGGCACGACCGAGGGCATCAACCTGGTGGCACAGAGCTTCGTGAAGCCCAGGCTGCAGCCCGGCGACGAGATCATAGTGTCCCTGCTGGAGCACCATGCCAACATCGTGCCTTGGCAGCTGATCGCCAGCGAGACCGGAGCGGTCATCAAGGTCATTCCCGTTGATGAGAGCGGACAGCTCATTCTTTCGGAATATGAAAAGCTGTTTACGCGCAATACCAGGTTCGTGTCGGTAACCCACGTATCGAACGTGCTCGGCACGATAACGCCCGTGGCGGAGCTGACGGCCATCGCTCATGCGCACGGCGTGCCGATCATGGTGGACGGCGCACAGTCGGTGGCTCACATACCGGTTGACGTTTCGGCACTGGACGTGGACTTCTTCGTCTTTTCAGGACACAAGATATACGCGCCTACCGGCATAGGAGCCCTTTATGGCAAAAAACAGTACCTTGAGGAAGCCAGACCCTATCACGGAGGCGGCAACATGATAGCTGACGTGACCTTTGAAAGGACGATATACAATCCCGCTCCGAACAAATTTGAGGCAGGAACCGGCAGCATAGGCGATGCGGTGGCCCTTGGGGCGGCCTTGCAGTACCTGACGGACATAGGGATCGCGGACGTGGCCAGGTACGAGCATGAGCTGGTGAGCTACGGCATGAAGGAATTAGCCAGGATCGACGGACTGCATCTGATAGGAACGGCCACCGAGAAATCCAGCGCACTTTCCTTCGTCCTGGACGGACGTTCAATTGACCAGGTAGGTCAGCATCTCGACAAGCAGGGCATAGCGGTCAGGACCGGGCATCACTGCGCTCAGCCGATCATCAGGCATTATGGTCATGAAGGCGTGGTCAGGCCCACCCTGGCAATCTACAATACGCCTGAGGACGTGGACGCGCTCGTCAGGGGCATCAGGAGCATCAGATAATGGGAAGGATCAAGGCACAGACGGTGGCCTCGATAGTCGGGGCCATCATAAATGATTATGAGGGAGGCAAGACGATCGACTACGTCAATTCATTTGACAAGCCGCACAAGGCCGAGATCGTCACGATCGTGGAAAAACTGCTGAAGGTCATATATCCCGGGTATTTCCGCGACAAGTCCCTGAGGTTTTACAATCCGGCCACCAGCCTCACTTCGCTGGTTGAGGACATCATCTACAACCTCAACAAGCAGGTGCGGCTGGCGCTGCCCTATGATCCGGCATATGCCGGTGCGACGGATGACGAACTGGATGAGGCGTCTGAGGGCATAGTGACGGAATTTTTTGAAAAGATTCCCTTCATCAGGGAATACGTGGAGACCGACCTGGAGGCGGCCTACGAGGGCGATCCGGCAGCAGGCGGCAGGGAAGAGATAATCCTGGCCTATCCCGGACTCATGGCTTCCACGGTTAACCGGCTGGCGCATGAACTCTACCTGCTCAAGGTACCGCTCATTCCCAGGCTGATGACGGAGCATGCCCATACGGTCACCGGCATTGACATTCATCCGGGAGCGACCCTGGGCAGGTATTTTTTCATAGATCATGGAACCGGCATAGTGATAGGAGAGTCCACCGTCATAGGCGATCACGTCAAGATTTATCAGGGCGTGACGCTGGGAGCCCTGTCCACCAGGGGAGGCAACAAGCTCAAGAACCTCAAGCGTCACCCGACGATCGAGGACAACGTGACGATTTACTCCGGGGCATCGATCCTGGGCGGTGAGACGGTGATAGGAGAAGGCTCCGTCATAGGCGGAAACGTGTTCATTACCAAGTCGGTTCCGTCACATACGACCGTCAGCGTCAAGAATCAGGAATTAATATTCAAAAATTCCTCTGATAAGTCATTGAAAAAGAGTGAAATTGAACAAGACGAAGCGTGGTATTACGTGATATAATAAGTTATGGTAAACGACAAAACTCTTTTCGTTCTGGCGTTTACTGAGCCGGATTTTGGCGGCTGAAAGCCGCATATTTCCTTACAAAATCCGTGCGCATCCCCGCGGAGCGTTATAGTAAGCGAAATTTTTAATTTCGCTTACTATAGCTTAAAAATTTGCTGACTGTGAAGGACCTCGCACAAGGAAACGTTGATCCAATCAGCGTTTCCTTTTTTATTTTTGGTCCTGAGCAAGAAGGAGGGACAATGAAAATCGAAAAAAGTAACGTGCCGTTAACGAAACAGATTGCTGTTTCAGCCATTTTGCTTGCCATCTGCATAGCAAGCCAGTTCCTGAAGAACTTAAGCGTCTACATTACGGGACCGATCGTCAACCTGTGTCTGATCCTGACCGTGATGATGGCAGGACTGACCTGGGGGATCATCCTCTCGGTCATCACGCCGATCACGGCCTTCATCATCGCTTCGAGTCCCGTCATGCAGGCAGTTCCCGGCATCATCCCGTTAATCATGCTCGGCAACGTGACATTGGTGGTCATGGTTGCGCTGTTTTTCCAGCCGGCGATCACGCACCGCAGGCCGCTGTTCAGCCCGCGATCGATAGTTGCCGCGATCCTTTGCGCACTGGCCAAGGGAATCTTTATGGGACTGACCATTTCACTGTGGCTGCTGCCCGCCTTCATCCCGGCGGAGAGTCCGCTGAGAGGCAAGATGAGCGTTTTCCAGATGACTTTTTCCGTAACGCAGTTCGTGACCGCGATCATCGGATTCGTATACTTTTTCATCATCTGGATGCCGCTCAGAAAAGCAGTGGTTAAGGAACAACGGTAAGACGCAGGAGAAACAGATGGAAGACAGGATCGTTTTGGTGGGCATCATTGTCAGGGACCGGTCGAAGGTCGCTGAACTGGACAGGCTTTTGTCCGAGAACCAGCAGTACGTCATTGGACGCATGGGCCTGCCGCATCATCATGGTGATTCTGAGATTGCCATCATCAGCATAGCGATGGAAGCGCCCCAGGACGTGATCAGCTCACTGCAATATTGTAACTTTATTTCTGCACAGCTCCTTAAGGCAAGCACGCATGATGCCCCGGGAAAAACGTCATGGGCAGGTCTCGGATCGTAATTATCAGAAAAATGAAAAAAATGGGCATTATGTGATGCATTATTACATTAAAAGTGTTATCCTATAATAGTAACTGTTGGACGCATGTGACGGAGACGTCGGGAGGTATGAAAATGGAAACACAGGGATCCAAGGGCTTGGCAGTATTGAGCTATATCACCTGGATTGGCTGGCTGATCGCCCTGCTCGCGAGAAATAAGGAAGACGCACTGGTAAAGCAGCACCTCAATCAGGCACTTGTTTTAAACCTGATATCCACGGTATGCAGCATATTGACGAGGCTTGGCAGCGTATTTACTTACGTAGCCGGAATTGTCGAGCTTGCGGCTTTCGTATTCTGTATCTGGGGAATCGTTCGTGCCATCAAGGGCAGCGCTGAGCCCCTTCCGCTCATTGGCGAGCTTAGGCTGATATCGTAAGGCTTTTGAATTTCATACGAGGATTAGGGACAGGACCTTTCGGTTCTGTCCTTTTTGTACCCGTACGTGCATCCATGTATTTCCACACACGACCAGTCCCATCCGTGGTTACCGGCATCGAAGGTCCGGACGACGGAGGATTGCGTCGGGACACTGCGGGAACCGGGCTTTGCCAAGATGGCCATGGCCATGACGGATGAGAGCGTGAGCATCCTGGATCCGCAGCTAAAGGCCGAGGAGAAGCTTGCGATCATTCCGGGCAATGAAAATGGCGGGATCAGGCAACCATCGACAGGTGCGATCACGTCGCCAGAATACCGATGAATCCGGTCGTTGATTCGCTGAACGTGGCAGCGGCCAGCGCGGTGGCCTTTTGGGAACTGGGCAAGGGATAATGCAAAGCATCCGGCGTGAATATGAAATGAACGTAAAATCATTCGGCAGCCATTATTAACGTGATGGCTAACGTGATATTATAAGATATAGCGGTTTTATGGACGGGCTAAGCATCATGCACCGGGAAAAGCCGCGTGAAGGTGAAGGCTGCATACGATCATGAAACGCTTTGATCAGCGTTTCCCTAAGGATCCGTGCAAAAATTAACTTACGTATTGCTTGTCTTCCTTGCCGATAGCACCACGATAAAATTGCTTACA
>CALGGH010000006.1 GCA_937916415.1 uncultured Lachnospiraceae bacterium | reverse complement strand
CCGCTGCAATGATCTTCACTTCCGTGCCCGAGGCAGCTCTGGTGGCTAATGCTGAAGAAATCGGCATTCCGGAATATAGTGAAGACGCTCCGACAGAGAGCTCCGATGGAATAGATTCTCTGGGAGTTTATGAGGGAGCATATTTTACTCTGGCAAGTTCCTCAGATACTACGAGAGCCCTGTTTACGCTTGATGGCGACAAGGCTACCGAATTGACCGAGGATGGGTCGGCCGAGATTAAGTTTGATTCAACTCGTGATTTCGTGTTCTATGCCGTTCCCGCCATGGGATATGACTGGGCCGACAGAGACACGGCGATTGGTATAGGTACAACGGGCAAATTCACCCCTGAGGGTGGGGAGGAGTATACTGCATCAACTTCAGACATAACCATCGTGGATGATACGAGCATTACCGATGCACTCGTGTCTAACAGCTATGGCGCATATGACTGGAGCAAGGCCAAGAAGGTAACCATAATTGGAAACTCCACCCTGAGCACCGCAATGGAATCATTCTATGCGGCTCTCACAAAAGATGGCGGATCAACCCCGAACACCGAGTGTGATAAGCTTTTTGAATCCGGAAAATACCCTTACGTGGAATTTGCCACCACTGCGGCTGTCGCACAAAAAATAAGCATAAACATCAAGCATGCATCAGGCCTGACCGATTCAACCGCTGATTGCAGTGCGCTGAAGACCGTAACTTATCCCGCCTCGGCAGCTGAATACTATAATCACAACCTTGCCCCCGCGATCAACGCAAAGGATGCATCCAAGACAATCATGGCAAGCGTATCCCTTGTAAAGGGCGATGACGTTATTGAGTTTACGGCTGACACGGATAATGCTGTAACTACGAACAGTCCTACGGACAATGGGGAACCTTACACTTATAATTACACGGGGACCACAATGCACATAAGCCAGGCCGGCTTACAGTATGCATATCTGATGGCTAAGGACGGCTACAAGCTGACCATCACCCTCAGCGAGGATGCCGAAGCCGTGGCACCTGCTGCCACGACCGTGACGGTTACCGCTGACGGCGGCAAATATGTATCCTTTGCCAGCGCTGACAACAAAGATACCGCAAAAGGTACGGCGATACCTGCCGCTGGAGTGTCCGCCACAAAGGGCGGGAGGTTTGTTTTCTTCGTAAACGACCCTAACAGCGAAGCTTCAACCGGCCGCGTGATTCAGGAGGTTGATTACCTGATCGCCGGAGAGGCAACTCCCAAGGAAGCGAAGAATGACAAGGAAGTCCTGATTTATAAAGATGGTTCGGAAGTCATGGTGAGCGGGATAGACACTACTTCTAACGCCACCGGGACATCCCAGACTTATGATGTTGCAAAGGCTGATACAGATAACTGGACAACGATTAATGCCGGCGGGGCCGTTTATTATATTCCCGAAAACGAAATGACGGCTAACATTTTCATTTCCGCCATCACCGGCGAAGCCGTTACCGTTAAGAATGCATACGACGGGACGGCTAAAGTGGTTACCTATAAAGTAAACGGCGGAACTGACAAGGTTACCAATGTTGCTTCGTTTACGCTTACCGGAGCATACGCTGGCAGGTCATCTGGTGGGACGCATGCGGCGACTGAAAGCGAAGCCATAACCGGAGAGGACTATACCTTTGAAATTCTGCCCGCTTCAGGCAAAAAGGTTGACATGATCCGCGTGGACATGTTTAACGAAAAAGGCGCAAGCCCTAAATCGTTTACATATTCTGCCACCGCGTCCAACAACACCCTTGCCGCTGAGGACGGCGGGGTATACACCGTAAGTTCCATTACCGGTCCCCTGACCATAACAATCACGACTTCGAATGAAAGCGGGACGCTTAATTATGTTTCAGTGGATAGTTATGATTCATCGAAAGTACAATTCTATCGTACGTCTGACAAAAAAGTAATCGACGACACCCAGAGCGTTGGCTTCGTTGAGGACGGCGGATCCCTTACCTTTAAGGCCGTTCCTCAGGCAGGATACGCCATAAAATCCATGTCCTACGTGGAAAATGAAACCACTACCGACATTACGAGCGAGGGCGTAGCCGACAGCACGGGGGCAATCCAGTACACCATCTCAAACATAAATTCAAACATAAACCTCAAGTATGAGGTTGAGACAGGATACACGTTTACGAAAGTTGCCAACCCCTATGCCACGGTAAAGGTGAACGACACGGAGATCAAAGATGGCAAGACCCTCGCCGGAGTTCCCGCAGGAACCGGAATCACCATTGAGATCACGGAAAATGGCGGGTCCTTTGTAAAGGCCTGGAGGTACAATAACGCATCGAACAACATTACCGCTGAGGCGGGCCTTGCTGCAGTGGCTACGTTGGAAAATGGTGCAAATAAACTTACAGCAACTACCCTCAATACCATTACGGCGTCCAATCCCGTCTTCCTGTTTGTCCAGACCGAAAGGGAGGCTACTGGCTATTCCGCAGAGGTGACCTATCGTAATGCCGCCGATGAGGCTAACGTTGACGTGGATCTGACCAAGGGCGTAACCCTTTATGCGGGCGGAGAGGATCTTGCAACCGCAGTTGTTGAGAAGCATCAGGTAAAGCTTGCAACGACGTTTAAGAGAGACGACCTGCTTTCAGTTACGCCGAGTGCTGCCGCCAACACGACTTATACGCTGGCGAGAAATGAGGCGGATGGGACCGGGAAAACTGCGATCGCCAAATTTGGGACAGCCGGCACTGAGTCGACGTATAGCGTTTTGACCACCACTTCTCTTGCACATGAGTCAGACCTAACGGACACGATTACCGTCAAGGAGTCCCTTAATGGTGCCGCGGGATGGGTTGATCAGGTGTACTATCAGGCGACCATTCCGCTAACCGTTAAGCCCTTGAAGTCATTCTATGAGGGTGGCTTGGGCCTTATTTCGACGGTGGCTGCAACTGGGTCCAATACAAATATCGCAACAGGCATTGATGAGACGGTCATCAGAACTTATACCGATGCGAAAAAGACGGTATTTAATGATACGGCGACCCTTAACATCATGCCCTATCAGCTTGATGAGGATGGCGAAAAGGTCGCAAGGTCGAATGCCATACAGAGCGGTGAGATAGGCGCGAAAAAAGAAATCACCGAAATCAGCTGGACAACCACTCCTAAATATACCGGAAACGCAATCGTGGAGGATCTTGTTATTGATCCGGTTGGGAGCACAACGGATCCCTTCGACGAAAAACTTGTGATCTCCGAGGTAAAGGATGCCGGCAAGGTTACCGCGACGGCAACCGTTACGTACGTCGACGGAAGCGAGGACACCGCCACAATCGACCTTACCGCAATAGCCCAGACCTATGGATACAGCACGCTTGCAGTGGTTGAATACAATAATGAAATAGTCATTACGAATAACACCGTCAACCTTGACCTTGAAAGGAACAATGCCAAATTTGGCACCGCCAAGGTGACCTACAGAGTGTTTGAAGACCTTGATGGATTCACCTGGTCAAACATCGTTAACGGAATGATTGCAAAGGACGAAGTAAATACGCCCAAGAAACTTACCGAAGCCGGAATTGCCGCATATCTGAGTGATCCCGTTGGCAAAACCCACGTGAAGGAGATAACCGATGCGACTTTCGAGGACGTGGAAGCTAATAATGACGGAGTCAGCGTAAAGAGATCCGGAAGCACGTACACGATTACGGCTGCTAAGGTCAACACCGCAAGCGTGGTTAAGGGTGACGTTTCCGTCAACGGAGTTCCCGCGATCAGCACCGACGTTCCTTCCGTGACGGCGGCAGTATACAACAAAATAGTTGCTTACAACATAACGGTCAACACGGGCGATTCTTCGGGTGCCCATGGCGGATCTGGTGCCACGGCATACGATTACAGGACGCCTCAGCTTACGACCGAAGGCAAGGCCGCATTTGGGACGACCTTTAGCAACATCGGATCAGACGAGGCCAATAAGGCTACCGGTTACGTGTTTGACGGCGTGACCAAGGGCACCGTGATCACGCTTCCTGGTGCAAACGCGTTTACTAACGTGGATCCCAAGCGTACCCTTATCGGATGGAAGGTAAATTCCAAGTCAGACAAATATTATCCGGCAGGAACGAAGGTAACAATTGCGTCCAATGATATCATTACGGCAGTCTGGGAGGACATCTATGGCAGCATAACGGTTTACAACGACCTGAAGGATGCCGTCGTGGCTGCTACTGAATACATTGCGCTTGGTTCCGAATTGCCTCTTTCGATCAGGTACCTTGCAATTGACGCCGATGATCCGATAGATCTTAACGCCGGAACGGTTAAAAGGGAGGCCACGTATACCACCGACGCCGAGGGAACCCTTAGCCTTTCGCTTGACGCTGCTAATCCTACGAGTGAGGCTCTCGACCTTACCACGAAGGCAGCCACGGTAATAGGCAGCAAGACGACCACCTCCGGGGTTGTAGTTGACTACAAGTGGACCATTGGCGCGGCGGAGTATTCCGGTGCCGAGATCAACGTAGGCGGCAGTGGGAGTGCGAAATCAGCATTTATTGTTGAGAATGCCAAAAACTTCGTGCTAGAGATGGACGAGACCGACGAGACCGGCAACACCGAAATAACCATCCTTCAGGGACAGTCAAAGCAGTTCCCCGTTTACTATTATGAGAAGACGGAAGGAACTTCAACGGCTAACAACACTAAGGAAAATGCGATTGATTTTAACGAAAGTGGAACCTATGATCCTAACGTCACCGTTGAGCTTGCAGATACGGGCAAGGACAACGTTGCGGTTGAAGCATCGACATCCGGTCATTACGTCACCGTGGAAGCCCTTAAGAAAGGTTCCGCCAGCGTTACGATAACCATCGTGAACAAGTGGAATCAGACCGAGACCATTACCGTTAAAATTACCGTAGATGAAAACACACAACAAAAGATAACTCTTAAGAAGGTTAACGGTACCACAACCACAACCACGGATACTGACATAAACGTTCTTGTCGGCAGTTCCGCTCCGAATTCCAACACCGTCATATTCCAGTACTCGGATGCGGGTGGTCCTCAAGAAGTTGGTCAGTCAAGTTGGTCAATAGAAGACGTTACGGATTCTGAAGAAACGAGCAAAATCATTTCAGGTTCGGGTAATGCCCCTGCGATCACGTCCGTGTATGCCCCTGATAAAACAGTTCTTGCGACCATAAAAACTGATAATGGCTTTGGTGCGGGCACCGTCAAGGTGACGGCAGCCATAAGCGCGACGGAAAGCTTCTCGGCTTACTTCGACCTCGCAACCTATTATCAGCTCACCTTCAAGGCACAGACTGGTTCTGAGGCGGAAGGCAACGTATATCTTGTCCAGAACAATGGCGTCACCGTGGCTGACGGTGCTGCCGGAGACATCGTTGAGAAGATCGTTTACACGGGGGCTGATACCTATACGATTGCAAATGCTGCTAACTATAAGGCCATTTACCCCACCGGAACCGTTACGAATACGGATGGATATACCAATGCCGCCGAAAAAGACTTCCTTGGATGGGGATCCGGATCAGCGGATCTTTCAGCCACAACTGCTAACGTGAAGTTTGAAGCTGGGAAAGCTATTGAAATAGCAGCAAGTGAGCTTGGTACCACTCTTGGAGGAGCGTCCCTTGACCTGTACGTAAAGTTTAGCGATCCTGCCATTACCAAGATTGCCGGTTTCGACAGCGTGATTCGTCTCACTGACGAGACTGTTGGTACAAATAACGCTGAAAGCACTTCAACAACAACTCTTACGGATTATGCCGTAGAGACCATCACGCAGGAGCCTAAAAGCTCAAATGATGCCATAAAAATTGCCGCGGATCACGTTGGGTTCTTTACGATTTATAATGGTGGTACTCCGGAGCGTAGAGAGGGTCAAACAAACGTCCTTTGGGACAGCACGCACAAAACTGCTGCCGAGATTACCATGACTGACGGCGGAACGTCAAAGACCGGATCATTTGCTGTGGCGAAGATTTCCGGGGAGGTCGGCGCAACCACTCTTCACTTAACCACCGAAAATCTGAAATATGACATCCAGCTGTACGTGAATGGTGAGTACGTAAGCGGCGGGAAAACCAGGTATTTCGAAGATGGTGCGGATCTTGTAAGCGGTTCAAGAAGCATCAACGGTACGGTACATTATTACAGGGAGTCTGAACTGGTTACCTCCAAGGTGATTGAGGAAGGCGGAAGGCTCATTCTCATCAATGCTGCCGGAAAACAGGTGACGGCTAAAGGAGTGCAGGAACTTGCCGGAAAGAAATACTACGTTGGTAAGGATGGATACGTAGAAACGGGACTGTTTACGGGAATTGACGGGAAAAAGTATCTGGCTGCCAAGACTGGTGAATATATCTCCTATTCCATGACTGACGAAGGGAAGATCACCGTTGACGGCCAGCCATATATCATCGATAAGGATACAAACGAAGCCCAGCTTGACAAGAAGGTTTACCTCGATGCCTCCGTTACTCCGGCATGGACCTGGGAGTTCACCGGCAGCGCGCCTACGGCTACCGTAAAGGTGGGCTACGTGGACGAGGACGGCACCAAGAGCGGAGATACCCTTACGGCTGACGTGGATGCCGGTACGGTCATCTTCGGCGACGTCACGAAGTTCACCGCAACGGCTACGCCTAAGTTTGCACCGGAGGGCGGCGAGATGACGCCGATCGTTAACTCGAAGATCTATGACATAACGACCAGGCAGGAAGCGATGGCTTACCTTAAGGCTGCTCCTACGAGCAAGGACTGGACCTGGGATGAGAAGCTTGCAACGATCACGAGCATTCCTGAGGCATCCGTTAAGGTAACGATCGTAGTCATTAACGGAACGGATACTCAGGAGGTTACGGACACCATCAAGGCTTCTTCCGTAGAAAAGATAAGCAAGGACAGCGAGACCAGCGCCAGGTTCAAGGCAACCGCAACGGCTAGCTATTATGCATCCGCAACGGCTACGGAAGCAACGGCTTATACCTGGACTGACACCTACAGCTACAAGGTTGACAAGAAGACCGGAGACGTCGTTCCCGGAGCAGACAGCATAGACATCGCTGAGGAGGCCGGCATCTCCATCGAGGACCTCGAGGAAGAGTACGCATTCACCGGAGCAGCCATCACTCCCGCGTTCAGCGTCGTTGACAACAACCGCGGAGTGACTCTTGCCAAGGGCGTTGACTACACCGTCAAGTTCAAGAACAACAAGGCGGCAGGAACCGCATCCGTCACCGTTACCGGCAAAGGCAACTATGCAGGCGCCAACGGCGTCGCGACGTTCAAGATCGTTGATCCCGTCGCCGACGCGCTCAAGGACAGCTCGGTCACCCTGGCAACAATGCCCGTGATCAAGACTGTCGCAGTCACCGCGGCAGGCAAGACCTACACCGGAGAGCCGGTAATGCCCGATTCCGTGACCGTCACCTTCAGTGACAAAACCACGGCAGAGGTCAAGGCAGACGACTTTGACGGAAACGCATACGAAGGAACCGTCGGAGAGGGAGAATCCGCGAAGACGTTCTTCGTGACCATATCCAACAACGTGAACAAGGGATCCGCCACCGTCACGGTAACCGGAGCCAACGCGAAGGCAACCAAGACCGCTGCCAAGAAGAAGACCTTCAAGATTGCGGCGGCACCCATCACCTCGCTTGAGGAGTCTGACGTAAGCGTAACGGAATCAGCAGAGTACAGGGTCAAGGGAGCGACTCCCGAGATCGGGCTTTCCTTCAACGGAAACGACCTCGTGGAAGGTCAGGACTACACCGTCAAGTACAAGAACAACAAGGCCGTGGGAAGCGCCACCGCCACGATATCCGGCAAGGGCAACTTCTCAGGCAAGCTTGGCGACAAGACCTTCTCCGTGACCGCGCTCAGCCTGGACGACTGCACGTTTGAGGCGGCAACCGTATTCGAGGGAACCAAGCAGGCATCTGTCAAGGCCACGATCCTTGATCCCAACGGAGACGCGCTCAAGGTTAAGACGCAGTACACCCTTACCGTATCGCCCGAAGAGGGCGGGGTTGACGCCAAGGGCAAGCTCGTGGCAGGCAAGACCGTCGAGATGGCTGCGGCGGCAGCAGGTAACGACGTCGCAGCCGGCAGCACCATCGGCAATACCTTCACGGTCGGAGCAAACCTCGGAAATGCCAAGGTCAAGGTAGACAACAAGACGGTCTTCAAGGAATACACCGGCGAAGCCATAGAGCTTACCGAGGAAGACTGGGCGAAGATCCCCGTCACGCTCAAGATAGGCGGAGCACAGAAGACCCTCAAGTACGGCGAGGACTTCAAGGTGGCCGGATACACCAACAACGTGAAGAAGGGCAGCATGACGATCACCATCGTGGGAACCGGAGACGATGCCACCGAAACCGGAGTTGCGATCAGCGGAACCAAGACCCTCAAGGTCAAGATCGTTGCCAAGTCCATCCTCAAGTGATGAACGGTCATCCTGACGATCATCATTAAGCACAAGGCTTAAACGAAACGCAGCCCGGAGCAGCACCAGCGCTCCGGGCTTGCTTTATGCATTTTTATGCATTTTTTCTTTGATGCCCGCAAAAGCACCTTGCCCCATTTACGCAGTCGGATTATACTTAAGGTACCTGTTGTAAAAGAGGTGTTACGAATCATAATGACAATCCAGTAACCCGGGTCATGACGCCCGGTCATGATTATGACACCTTATTTTACGAGAGGTATTGTGTTATGGAAAAATTCAAATGGCCCACGGGGCCGATAGGGGTGCGCATGACGAGCGACCTGCTCTTCAAGCACCTGATGCAGATGAGCGAGTCCGT
>CALGGH010000005.1 GCA_937916415.1 uncultured Lachnospiraceae bacterium | reverse complement strand
CCCCTGGACAGCACTCTGTGCAGCCTGTGCCGCAGCAGCCGCAGCGACGTCGGCACTTCCCGAATTCACGGCCTCCATCAGCATGTTGTACACGTCAGGATTGTCCGTGGCCACGCCGATCGTGATGCTCCTTGGCGATTTATTGTATTTGCTGGAATTGACCTCCACGCGGCTGTCCAGCACTCCGTTTTCATAAGTGTTTTTCCACAGGCGCGCCTTGTATCCTATGTGAGCGGACTGTATGCCCGAGCTGTAGCCCGCGGGCTGTCCGGCATCGGCATATATCGCATCCGTTTCCGGCGCATCCGTCTCCAGCACTTCGCTCTCGTAGCTTACGCTGTGAGTGGACGGCCTCTTTTCAACGCCGTAGATCGTAAAGGTTATCTTTTTTTCCGAAGTAGTATGTCCGTCTATGTAGATGGGGTAATCAGTATTGTTGACAAACCTGAAATTCTTGCCCGAGGACTCCGCAATGGCCGCGTCCATGCTGGGCTTGACGTATCCTATGATCATAGAATGATTGTGTCTCTCTGTCACCTCGAGCTCGGACAGAAGCACTGCGTTATAGAGAGTCGTCGACACCTGGCAGATGCCGCCTCCCAGTGAATCCACGACCTTGCCGTTTAGGTAAGAGCCGGCCAGGAAATAGCCGTTGGCCTCCGAAAACGGCGTTATGGTATCAAGCGTCGAGAATTCCTCGCCGGGAAAAAGCGTCGTGCCGTTGATCAGTCCGCAGGCGTTGACGATGTTGGCCGACCTGGATGATCCCGAGGTAGAATAACTCGTGGTAAACGTGCCGAGCACGTCCTTTACCAGTGAAAGGTCCTCATAGGTGCCCAAGGGACTCACCACGTCCACGTCCAGGTCATACGTGACGTTGCTCCCGTCCCAGCCGTCGAGCAGCTTCTCCGTAATGCCCTGAGCAACGGCCGCCTGATTGATGGCCCTGCCGGTCTGGCCGTCCGTGATCGTGAATCCGTCGGCATCCCTGGTCAGGGATGCATTGACCGCCTCACGGTCATACTCTGCCGCATAACCGCTGATGAGGCCCTCGATCGCGCTCCGGTCGACCGAATAGGTTACGTCATAGACCTGGGGATTCCTCGTCAGGTCCTTTAACTGCATGTAACGCTCTACTATGTCTCCCGTCTTGCCATAGGCGGTCGCCTGGTCAATGATGCCCTCATTGTCCCAATTGTAACCGATCTCACTGACGGGAAAGCTCACTCTGAAATCAGCTCCGTCGGTCAGGGTAACCGTGGCCTTACCGCGTTCATCTGCCACTGCGCGCACGGCTCTTAATGCCTCGTCACGGCTCATGCCGGAGAGGTTCACGTCATCCGCAAATATTCCTGATTCAATTGTGGTGCCGGGAGCAGCCTGAACCCGCGCCGGAATAAACACTCCAAGCACGGCGGCCACGACGGCCCCCGCATAGATCAATTTGCTGCGCATAATGGCTTGCCAATATGATATGATAAAGGAAATCAAGCTACATCAATAAAGTAAGAATGGTGGGTACCACCATCATGATCAGTACTATGATGGCTATTATGGATACTATGATCTGCCTTTTTTTCTTATTCATGTTATTCATATTCGTTATTATACAACTTTTTCGCGGAGAATGTATATGCGATTGCCTATTTTAATAACCGTTTTGATCCTGATCGTCGTGATCGGTTTCGCCGTTCGCAGGGGCAAGGATCAATATGCCCGGGACGAGGCCGATTTTTGGGAAAAGGAACGCCGGGCCAACTCCACCAGGCGCAAATCCCTGGACGGCCTTAAGCTCATCAGCGTGCCCCTTGACAGATTGCCGACGGACGTATGCACGGACGATCCGCGGATCGCGGAATACGTCGAGATCGTGACCGGCCTGGCCGAAACCAGGATCGCCAACCTGACCGGCATCAGCAATACCGACCTGAAGCTGCAATACGGCGCACCCAACATAACCGAACTGTCCAAGTACGACCAGCGTTATACCGCTCTCGCCTCGACGCTGCAGCGGTGGGCCGACGCCCTTTTGGAAAAAGGGGAACGGGACGCCGCTCAGGTCATTCTCGAATATGCCGTAGAAATAGGGACCGACGTAAGCGGCACCTACAGGGCTTTGGCTAAGCTGTATGACGAAGCAGGCGACAAGGACTCGATCCGTGCCCTCATTCCCAAGGCCGAGGCCCTGAACACTCCCATGAAGGACTCCATCCTGCATGCGCTGAACGAACGTCTGACATGTTGATCAAGGGGACGGTTCTTTTGATCAGCTTTGATCATGGGAACGGTTCTTTTGATCAGCTTTGATCATGGGGACGGTTCTTTTGATCAGCTTTGATCCTTTCTGCCCCCAGGGGAAGCCTGCCTCGAGGACAACCGTCCTCGAGGACAACCGCCCCCTGGAACGTCCGCCTCTGAGAACGACACTACTTATTCTTGTTATACAGAATGCAGAGTCCCTTGATCAGCAGCTGC
The DNA here is from genome assembly GCA_937916415.1 of uncultured Lachnospiraceae bacterium. Lineage (GTDB taxonomy): Bacteria > Bacillota > Clostridia > Lachnospirales > Lachnospiraceae > XBB2008. The sequence goes on along the minus strand of CALGGH010000005.1, from coordinate 1,807 downwards.
GAATCTATGACTATCCTGGTCCTGCAGCAAGGGATCACCGTCTTGGCGAATCCGCCGGTTGCAACCACTGCCGTCTTGTACCCCAGGTCGTCCCATATGCGTTCAACCATTCCGTCGATGCATGAAGCATGGCCGTAAATGATTCCGCTCTGCATGGCTCCTACCGTGGTCCCGTTGATCAGCTTGCCCGGGAGTTCTATCGCAATGTCCGGCAGGTGAGCCGCATTAGACGTCAGTCCGTTGACCGAAACCTTGACGCCGGGCATGATCATGCCTCCCATGAACCTCTTTTGTCCATCAATGACCGATATGGTCGTGGCAGTGCCCATGTCGATGAGGATCAGGGGCGTGCCGTATTCGTTCATTCCGGCCACGGCGCCCACCAGCAGGTCGGGGCCCAGTGCGGCGGGATCTTCGATCTTGATGTCTACTCCGGTCCGGATGCCGGGGCCCACCACTATCGTGGGCTTATGGAGTATCATCTCGCTGGCGTTTTTTACCTGCCTGGTGACAGGCGGTACCGATGACGACAGGATGCATCCCGTGATGTCCTCGACGTTTACGCCGCGTATGTCCATTATCGTCTTGATCTGAACCGCATACTCCATCGACGTGTTCTGAAAGTCGGTATGTATTCTTTCCTCAAAAAGGATCTCGCCCGTGTCCTCGTTAAGGCATCCGAAGGTCACGTTAGAGTTGCCCAGGTCTATTGCAAGTATCATCTGTGTCTCCTTGTCTGCACGGGATGGCTGCCCGCCATCACTGCCCTTTCGGATTTTACGCCTGGGTGTTCAGGCTCTTTAATCCAAAGCCGATGATGCGAACTACCACGGTGCTGAGGATCATGTTGATGGCCAGCTCCACGAGGAAATTGAGTCCTGCGAGTCCAAAGATCATGTAGGCGCCCGCATTGGCGAATCCTGCGCCTGCTGCCCACTCCTGTATCGTCGGATAAAAGAACAGGCGGCAGCCGATCAAAAAGACGCCCGTATTGACCACGGGAGCAACCACTCCGGCCACGATGACGGCCACCAGTTTGTTCTTTTCCTCAAGCGCCCTGTAAGCAAGTCCGGCCAGGAAGCCAGCCAGCATGCCCTTGAGCATGCAGGTCGCCACCGTGCCGGGTGCGTTGATGGCCAAAAAAACTCCTGCATCCGTGAACAGCACCACCAGACCGAACACTCCGCCCAGCCACGCTCCGGCCCAGGGACCAAAAAGCGCAACGCCCACTATAACGGGCACGAGCACGAGCGTTATGTTAAACACTCCGAATCTGATGCTGACCGCCAAAGCCTGCAGGATCACAACGATCGCCGTCAACAAACCTACGCCTACGATTGTCTTAGTCTTGTTATTCATTTTTACCTCCTGCTACCGTTTCCTTCGATGGGAATATAGTGCGATAATGATTTTACCATATCGGCATGCAATCCACAAACGTCAGACGGGCAAAAACCTCACGAAATAAAGCGATTTTCAAATAATTAATAAGGTAAAATTGACTATAAACCCCATTATATGTAAAATGTACTTCGGTTGAGTAACGGTGATAAGGGTGATCATGGGGACGGTTCTTTTGATCAAGGGTGATCACGGGGATGGTTCTTTTGATCAAGCATGATCACGGGGACGGTTCTTTTGATCAAGCATGATCACGGGGACGGTTCTTTTGATCAACTTTGGTCAAGCTGTGTTAATCAATCCACTTTGATAAAAAGTTGATCAAAAGAACCGTCCCCATGATCACCCTTGATCAAAAGACCCGTCCCCGTGATCAAAAAAAGGAATCCATATGAAAGAACAAACA
>CALGGH010000004.1 GCA_937916415.1 uncultured Lachnospiraceae bacterium | reverse complement strand
CACATGGAAATTCAGACAAGCAGATTAGGAAGTTATTTGTTTACAGTGCCTTACTATATTTCTGAACAGCTCCTAAGTTTCCTGTAACAACGATTCCGCATACTCCATGATCCTGTCCAGATTGAGTTCCGGATCATAAGTGTTACGTGCAAAATCAGAATTAGCCCTGCCAAGCCTTTCAGCCAGTTCCCGGTCATCGGCAAACAACCGGAGCAATTCGATCGCACGGTCAACGTCATCATATTCATGCAGATATGCGATGTTTTCTTCCGATACTGCCTCACGGATCTCAGGAAGATCAGGACCGACAACCGGAAGACCGCACATGCCCGCCTCGATCACGGCATTCGGTGTTCCCTCGCAATGCGGTCTGGCACTGTGAACGCAAATGTCAGTCGCATTCCAGAGTCCATATACGTCATCGACGGGCCCCGGAAACCTGACTTTATCATTTAGACCATTTTCGTCGGCATATTTTTTGAGATTCTCATATTCCGCAGCATATTTACCGGCAAACACAAGAATAAACCTGTCATCCGTTGCATTAAGTTTTTTCCAGGTCTTCAGCAAAAACATATGATCCTTGAAGGGAGTCAGATTGGCCACCATTGTACATACCACATCTGTATCCGAGGCTCCAAGCTTCCGACGCCACTCCTCGCGGTCATGGATGGGTGCAGAGACATTTACGCCGTTATAAATGAGTTCGGGATCATGCCCATACGTCTTCTTTACCCACTCGCTTCCCGAAGCACTGTTGGAAAAAATGCCGTCAACCGAGTCAGCCGCTTTCTGCTGAAGTCCACCCTCATGATCATGAAATCCCGCGTCTCTCTGCGACCATATGCAAACGGCATCTGCTCCTTCCGCCCGTGCGTTTCCAAGGACGGTATTGGCATATGCGCAGTAGGATATGCATATGTCGTATCCGTTTTTGTTAATATAATTCCTGAGATCCCTGATCAGTCCCTTAAGCGCCACTTCTTCTGCGGACAGCCGGCGTATGCCAAGCTTATGCAGAAGCTTATACGAAATGACATAGGGCGAATTTCCGGGTTGCATCGAAACGTAATCAATCCCCTTTTCCGCACAGATGGCACTAACCTTGCCCGGTTCGGTCAGACACATTATCGTGGCTTCATCACCTTTTTGATTGATATGCTCAGCCAGATTAATGGCCTGTCTTTCAGCTCCGCCCAGATCCTTCCAGGACTGTATCAGCAGGTATTTCAACGATCAGTTCTCCCGTATCATTACGTTGTTTTCTCTTTTTGAGATCATCAGGATGACTGCCAATGGGCATATCAGATAATCTACATAAAAAAATCTGGAATCCGCGCTGGTCAAAAGCAGCATGGTTCCGAAAGAGTAAGCATATATGCTCAGGACAAGCATAAGCCTTTTCCATTCGTCGGCGCTACGCAAATCGGCTCGTCCCAATATTACTGTCAGCAGGATCAACAGACAGAAGGCAAATTGTCTGGTGTAATTCAATCCATGCAGGCGCACAAGCTTATAATACAATTCGAGGAATCGTGCAAGCCTGCCACTGCCCTGATACATTATACCATAATTATTGTCAATAATCTGCGTGCCTATATATCCCTCATCCTTTAGGTCAGGGCCATACACTATGTCCGTAAGCGCAAAGAATGCCCTGAGCGAAGCCTTGGGAGATGCCAGGATGCATCTGCCGGCCATTTGGAAAACCTTTGAGGTACCGACATCTTCTATGGGTTGGAGATTAACATTGCCATAGTATTTCATCACGCCAAAATTTCCAAGCTCGTAATCCGCTTCCCATTCTTCCTGCGGTGCTATCGCATAAACAAATTCAGATGTTTCATCATCAAGCCGCTCCGGCGTTTCCACCACCACGTTTCCTATCATTGCCATGGGAAGTCGCACCGCCTGAACCACCGACTGCGGCGTTCTCTGCACGTGCAGGAGGCCATACACCGGTCCCTTGATCATGGCGAAAAAAGCCATGAATCCGATCAGCATCTGTATCCATCTGATCCTGTCCATGAAAAAAAACACGCCAATGACCAGAAAAGCCGTCAAGGCTATGGCATTATGCCTGAAAATCGTGCAGTTGGCCATCATTATGCCGAGCAGCACGCATTTCCACCATTTGTCCGCCCATTGCCCCCCGGTAAAATAGATTTCCGCAGCCATAATGAATGTTACCGCTCCCGCCATGGCAAACGCATTGTCCTTCCATGGATACAGCAACATCTGCCCGGTATACGGATTCAGCATGACATAGGCCCAGATGCCTGCTGCCCACCATTTGCCTGCGTATTTATATATGGTTCTTATCAGATAGCCCATGACGAGGCTGAACCACAGCATCTGAAAAAACGTCATGGACCAGAATTTTCCATCGGTCATCTTTAGAGGAAGGGTATAAAAAAGAATCGTCTGCCATACGGGATGCCAGTCATCGTATTCTCCCGACAGAGCCTGTCCAACCTGATTGATGCAGTCTCCCTGAAAAGAACCGGGACGAAATGTGACAAACCAGATCATCAGAATCACAAACGAACCCATCGTTGCCACAAGAAACGAAATCAGGAGCTGTCTGTCGCTTTTGGGCCTGGATGCTATCAGGTTAAGCCTGCTGATCCTATTCAGAGCGACGTTTGACACGATAAACAGAACCGGGATAAGAACTATGGAAATTATCATCAGAAACAGTCCCCTGTCCGTAACAAAAACAAAACAGAAGGAAAAGCATATCAAGAAAAGATATATTGTCAGCAAAACGGCATTCAGCCTGCGTTCAAAAGATTTCATATTACAACTTGTCGAATCCTTGGAAATTATGGCATTCCTTCGCCATGCCGGGATCCATTAATTACGTTTGAGCAAATCCACCGGTCATATCAGATCACCCGCCTAAACTATCCCCTCAACAATGATTTTATCGCCGAGCCGGATCGTCTTTATGCCGGTCTTTTTGTTTTTGTTGAAACAGAAGCTCAACATCCAGCCATTATCAACGTGAAAATATTCAAGGTATTCCGCCAGCTGTTTCTCGCCCCTCTCGTTATAAGAGTTTCCTCTCCATATCTTCAATTCGATGACATGCCGACCCCCGAGATAGTCCACTATCAGATCCGTCCGGGTGAGATCCCTGGCAGCTGCTTCTACATAATAATTCCCGGTTCCGTTGATTATGAGCTTTACGTACATTAGGAACAGCCTTCTGCCGTCACTCTCAGGGAATGACTGATCTTGATCTCGTCAAACTGCACGTAGCTAAGCCCTCTCAATAATACAGCTATGATGCTTATAATCTCCGGATCCGGCTTCCTTGTCATAATTGATGCCTACAATGATGATATTGCCCTTGTAACGCTCGAGCCTGTCCGGATACCTTCTGTCCCTTATCTGATCCAGGGCGGTATGCGCCGTCTTATTGTACTTTAATTCTATGACCAGTGCCGGGATGTCCGGAAATTCTGGTGCCGGGATATACGCCAGATCCACATATCCTTTTCCCGAATCCAATTCAGGAATCAGTGTGTAATAGTTATGTGCGCTGTAGTAGGCTAACTGTACCGCATAGCTTAGGGCTGCCTCGCTGTTATACGTTCCATTTGCCACACCGTCATGTACCATTTCCAGCCTGCGGGCCACCTCATCGGCATCATGTCTCCATGTGGCTTCCAGGAGTCTCCCGGAATCATCAAGCATTCTCGTCAGATATGACCATTCTCCCGTCCTGGTTGAGGCCCTGAACTCATCCAACACCTCCCTGTTGGGCACAAAAACCTCGCTCCGCTCAAAATCATATCCCAGATAACCCAAATGGATCAGCAGTGTCAAAACATCGTCCTTACCATTAAACGACGTCATGTCATTCCGGTAATTGCCGGTGAAGATTTTTTTTCGTCCGCCTGCCATCAGGATCGTTATGTCTTCCCTCAGGCCGTCATAATTCCGTGCGATATAATCGGAAAGTGCCTCATATGTCTCGGTTTGATTCCAATAATCCTGATTCACTCCGGATGTTACCGCCTTTACGACTGACAACGGACTGTACAACTCCCATTTGCGGGGATTGAGCCCTTCACCATTTTGCTTCTGCAGTCTGTATTCGGGATCGGGAGGAACGGCATCTGTTACCACGTATCCATCATACCATTCCTGTATGTCTTCAAAGCGTCTTCCGTAATCATTGCACAGCCTGATGACCTCCGCCTCGGTAAAGCCCGTATATCTTGCGAACTGAAGTGGAGCTATCATTGAATATTCATTAAACATATTCAGTGCAGAATGTCTGCCATACTTTTTGATCGGCAATATTCCCGTCATGTATGCCAGCGCGACGTACTGCTTATCCTTCAGCCAGTCCCTAAGAAAGTCCAAATATAGCCCTTGTCCATCCGGATCATCCTTATACTCCCTGAACACCGCATCCCATTCATCAATCAGTATGACAAACTGGTTCCCCTTCTCCTGATACAGGTTCTCCATGGTCTGTATCAGATCCTCCTTATCATCATAAGTCACGTCATTATATGCTTTTACTATGTCTACGGAAGCTTTCCTCTGCAGGTTTTCCATAAACTCCGGAATCGTCAGCTTTTTGTTTTTGATCTTCATGAAATCAGTGGTAACGATCCTAAGCACGTCAAATCCGGCCAGATATCTGTCCCAATTCTCATGAGTTGACAGTTCCAGATTTTCAAACAAATGCCTGCTGTCGGCACATTTGTCATAATAAGCGCCTATCATGCCGACGGTGACGGACTTTCCAAACCGTCTGGGACGGGATATGCACACATATTTCTGTTCCGTATTGATCATGGCGTTGAGATTCGAAATAAGCCCTGTCTTATCGACATAAATATCGGAATTCAGGGTTTGAATAAATCTCTTATTCCCGGGGTTTACGTATGTTCCCATATGTCATCTCCAAATGTGTTCAGCCGGATTGATGGCCTGTCTTTCGGCTCCATCCGGATCCTTCCGGAACTTATGGCGAACCTTCACAATGCCATGATCAATCCATCACGTTTGACCGTCTCCACCGGTCATATCAGAAATCACCTTACGAATCGCAGAGGCTTCCCTGTCATTCAGATAATTCGGATTCAGCCTTCTCTTGCTGTATTGAAGATGCGTATCGACGGTTCGTTCTGTCAGCAGGACCGTAAAGAATCTTTCCCAGCTAAAGTACCTGCCGCTTTCTATATAATCATAAGGGGATTTCAATATGTCCTGTACCTCAGCACCGTCTATAAGTCCCGACCTTAGGATCAGCCACTCGAATGATTCCGGCAAAAACAGCACCGTATTCCGCACTCTCCGAAGAGACATTACCCTTTCCATTTCAGAACCAAATGCAGCCCCATCCGCAATCACGAGAACAACCCCATCCGTGGTTTCCTTTATCTTTGAATAGATTCCGGTCTTGCCGGCCGCCGAAATGCACCTGATCCCTTCCTTTTGACACAATGCATTAAAAAAGTCATACGCGGCATTTGAGTCTTCTACTATAACTGCATCGGGCCTGACGTATTTAACCGAATCATCGTATATAGGATAAAACTCACTGTAGATCCTGTCATACTCCTGGTATTTAGATCTGCGGGATACGGTTCTGATCCTGTAAATCTCCTTGATGCTGTATGGAAGATTAAACAGGCTGTCCCTGGTCGCGATCACGTAATAATTGTCCGAATCTCTTATCGCCCTTGCAAATTCATCACTTGAGACAAAGCTAAAGCCTTCATCGATGAACACGATGCTGTCACGTATGCCCCGTATTTCATCCTGCCATCTGATACCGGTAAGGACGGTGCATTCTTTTTGTGTGGAAATGCTTACTCCACTCGCATCTCCCTCAAGCGCATGCTGCCTGACCATGTCTACCATCGTCGTCTTTCCGGTGGCACTGTCCCCACGGAGAATCGTTATGTTTCTGGATACGCGGAACTTGAACTGAACTATGCTGTTCTTTACGACGATATCATAGCTGCCGGTCATATCAGGTCACCCGCTATCAGCACCAGCTCATCCATGGAATGAACGACCTGATCGGTATTTAATACATGAACGTCAAAAGTCCCGTTCCCAAAGTCCATGACATGTCGCAGATTGATGGTTCTGTCATTTTTCTTTGACATGTCCAGAAACCATCTTGCGCAGTTGTCTCCGCATGTAGATGCATTAAAAAGTATTTCCGGCTTAAAATACGTAAGGATCAGGGTTTTAACGCCGCCTGAAAGCTGTTTTGGTGATATCATACCCAATGCCTTGCTCTTGATCAGATAATCACCGATCACCTCAGACTTGTCCACATTTTTTATCATTTTTCTGACATAGGGATCATCCAGCCAGGTGACCTGAAACACGTTATCAAAATACATTGCCGTATTATATATGGCCTCGTCCGTCTTCCCGTAATAAACGTTCAGCATGTTTATACCTCACCAATGGTTTTATGGTCGAGTCTGATTTTCTCTATCCCGGTCTTTTTGTTTTTGTTGAAACAGAAGCTCAACGTTCAGCCTGAGTCCCATGGCGACTTCTACGCTGACCGTTTTCTACGCTGAAAAGTATACACCAGGTTTGCCTTTCGCTCAAACAGGCTCCATGTATCATCAATCCTCACATGCCTGTCCGTATTTGTGATCAGGAGGTCAGTGAGTATCTCGTAGGACATGAACCTCTCAAAATACTCCTCATCCATGCCATGGCGCAGACACTGATTCCTGAATTGGGAATAATAGCTGTCAGAGCCGCGCTTCTTGGCATTGCACAGCACTTCCCATGCACTGACAACTCTCCCTGAGACGTGGCCAGGGAAAACCTGGATCTTCTGCCCACGTCAGCATTACTGCTGATGGTGATCTCTCCAAAGTAGTCCACAAAGGGATTAGTGAAAAGACTTACGTCGGGCCAGGATATGTCGGCTGTTCTCGGACGAATCCAATAGCAGTCAGTCAGTGACAATGCCAGATTATCAACCAGCATGTACCCCGTAGTGGCATATCCCGGCTTTCTCAATGCGCTTTTGGCTCCCTGTCTCGTCCTGGGGACAGCCCTGTCCTCCCACCATTCATGGAACCGAACCATATTCATTTGAGCACCAGGAGGCAAATGCTCAGATGCATCCCTGGTGAACGTGATTTTATGTGGTCTCGCATCATCAATCTCCATCTGTGCTATCACTATGTCCTTATGCATCAAAAAAAATCTCAGGTCATTCTTATCCACTGTATGTCCCTCATTTTTCTCATGGTAGCAAAACCTTCACTTACGCTATTTGCAGTATGATACATTTTATGAAAAAGATCATCAAGGTAATCCTGAAGCACGATATCCTGCACCCCATCAATGTTTTCCTGCAGGATCACGCGGTTTCCGATCTTGTCGGTGACGGAGTTGTCAGCGTAGTTGAAGTAATAGACATCCCTGCCCTTGCGTCCCTGGATCTTTACGATCCGATCATTGCCATCCGATCCCTCAACAAATAAAGATTCCACTATCGCGCCCGGTGTTGCCCCGGTCCTATCCGTGACACCATCTGCAATCACGCGTGCATACTCCTGACCAAGAAATTCCCGGGCCTGTTCGGCAGAATAAACCCTCTGACCGCCCTTTGTCAGATGATGAGGGCACAGTTTTCCCTGTCTGTCCCAGTTACGCAGCGTAGATTCCGACACTCCGATTTCTGATGCAAACTGACCGATGCTCATATACTCTTTCATAATGATTTCTCCCAAAGGTAAGGAACTGTCAATAATTAATCTGATCATCTTGCTTGTCTGCTTTCCCGACAGCTGCGTCAGAAAGCCTCACCGTATAAAGTATCATATTATGGATATGATATGGGATTTGTCAGGTTTTGTCAAGTTTTGACAGAATTTGATAGAAATATTCGCGACAATAAACAGTATTTACTGTCTGAGGCTTCTTTATTGAGCACTTCCCAAGCATCTGAGCCACTCCACGTAAGCGCCGATCCCTTCCTCCAGCGTAACCTGCTGCTCATAGCCAAGGGACTTAAGGACGCTTACGTCCGCCCGCCAGTTGATCGGATCGCCGACGCGTGAATTACCGTTGAACGAAATAACATTCTCCGGGATCCCGGACTTGGCGGCAAAGATCCTGACCGCGTCGCGTATCCTTACCTCCACTCCATTAGCGACGTTGACCGTTCTTTGCTCGTAATCGCAAACGGCCAGCAGATAAATAGCTTTCTTCAGGTCTTCTATGTTGATGAAGTCCCGGCTCTCGTCACCGGTTCCAAACATCCCAAGCCTGCCGGAACCCTCGTACTTCTGATGCATGTCCCAGAATATCTGCTTCCTGAGTCCCGCACCGTATGCCGAAAAAATCCTGGCAACGCGCACGTCGAACCCATGATTGTCATTAAAATACCTGCACATGTCCTCGCACATGGTCTTATGCAGGGCATACGGTGACACGGGCGTCCTCGGATCGCCCTCATGTATCGGAAGCCTGACGGGATTGCCATAAACTCCTGCACTTGACAGATATATTAGCCGTGTACTCCTAAGCTCGTGATGAAGCATTGCAAAGAGCAGGTTGTGCGTGACGTTGACGTTCAGCATCATGTCGCGGTCCGGATTGGCGATGGAGTCGCTCACGTTTGCGCTTCCCGCACAGTGCACTATCACGTCAGGCTTCTGGCCGTCCAGTGCCTGCTCAACGTTGGCCTGAACGCACATGTCCACGGACTGCACGATCCCGTCTTCGGACCCGCGCACGTCCCATCCGGTAACGTCCGCTCCCTTTTCCCTAAAATACCTCAATATGGAGTTGCCTATGAAGCCCGAAGCTCCGGTTATGAGTACGTTCAAGATCAGTTTTCCTTTTGTCTTGGGAAACGCCGATTTAATCAGCAATTCTTTAGCAGTCTTTCGAATTCACGGGAATACCTGACGGCGGACTCACGCATCCTCGTGATGCCGGCCTCAACGTCATCGGTAACGTCCCGCTCCCATGTGTTCAGGATCAATTCGCCAAGTGCCTGCGGATCAAGCGGATCAAACAGCGTGCATTTTTCATTCATCTGTTCATGATGGACCGGAATGTCTGACAGCAGCATGGTCTTGTCCAGCACCTTGGCGTCCTCAACCACCGTGCCCCAGCCCTCAAACAGCGACGGCTGTATGATAAACCTGGCCCCGCGCATCAGCGCAAGCTGTTCCCTGCGGTCTATGAAACCCGTACAGATACATCGTCCGGATACATCCGGAGAACTCAGAAGTGCACGAACTTCCTTAGCGTAATCATCATCACGATAATCCTGAAGCTGTCCGGTAAAGATGACCTTAGCCCCGTCAGGCAGGCTGTCAGCAACGAGTCTCAAGGCTTCAAGGACAACTTTATGGTTCTTATGCTGCCAGAACTGATTAGACACACAGGCATACTCGTAAGGAGCAATGCCATGCTTTTGGCACGTCTCATTCAAAAATGAATCAGTTATTTCCCTGACCTCTTTTTCAACATATGACACGAACGGAACAATATAAATATTCCGCTTTGTCTCAGACACGTATCGCCTGAAGTCATTCAGGCAGTCATGGCTGCTGAGCACGAGCGGAAACCTGTCGTCAAGCGTGCGCAGATCCGCGGTTCTGCGATCAGCCTTTTCCGCCCCCGTAAAAAAATCGGGATAGTGATAGTGCTGATAATCCGGAACCCAGCTTATGCCGGTGAGGTGCAGTGCCCCGCATATCCGCGTGTCAAAACACGGAAAAATATAACGGCATCCGTGAACCAACGCCGTGATGGTAAGTCTGACCTTTCTCTGCCTGACTCCGTCGTACCGGATCGTGCAGGTCTTGACAATATCCTTGAATTCGCCAAAGACCTCAACCATGTCCGGATCAGTGACCACCACGATCCGGAAGTTTCTCCTGATCCATTCGTTGGCAAGCATGGAATACAATATATTTTTTTTATGATATACACCGCCAATCCAGGCCGATGAGCCCGTGGCGTCGATCAAAATGCGTTTCAACAGATTCACCAATCGTTCCGTCAATATCAAAGTTATGATTCCGGCACACACTTACATACGTATCATTGGTTGCCGGATACTTTTCCTTAAAGCTTTTGGCAATGCCCTTTCCCATAACTCCAACCGTATTTACCGCGTTCACCAGATAATCCGCGTTGCTGCTGAAAAGATCACCCTTTATGTATACGATTCTACCCATTACGTCCTCACCTCAAAATGTCATGCAATGCGTCTCCGATACGGCTCTTGAGGGAATACGCGGCATACCTGATGCCCGACACGCGCCCCCACTGATGCCGGAGCTTAAGCGTCTCCACTCATTCTCTGTTTCTTACCCACAACGCATATATGAAGTACCTGTATTCCGTAAAATCTTCACGCCGCATTCCATATTCGGCAATTCTGGTCTCCAACACATCCGGGTATCCGATAAAAAATTTCACATTCTTCATATCAACGGGAATCTCCTCCGCGGAACCGTATTCACCATAAGCACACACTTTATCCAGGCCAAATCTGTCTTTAAGATAAACAGCTGCCGAAATATCCGCTTCATAAATGACATCTGCCACTATAATATCCTCTTTACCGGCAAGTTCTCCCACTTTATTCAGCATCTCTGTGGTAGCAGCACCGTCTCTGGCGTAATTCAACGCCATCTGCTGGTCGTTTCGTCCGGTATAAACATATGGGATTCTTTTGACATCATTCACGTTAAAGATCATTATAACAGCTATCGCAATGGATAATGCCGAATACACGGGAATATCCTTTTTCAGCTGTTCCGTCATATATAATCTGTATATGGTAATGAACCAAAGTACTCCCACCAAAAAAGTTGCGGGAAGCAGATATCTTTCGATCATTCCGCTCTTGGCGTACAGTATCATCTGCATACACATAAGAGTATCGCAGACGATCGTATCGGTTATCGCTGAAAACCTTACAACCGGAGCGATATTCTGCCAATTCACCCACAGGATAGCGATGATGAGCAAATTACCGGCAGCCCAGGCAAAAACATAAGGTCTCAAACTTCCTATTACAATGCGGCATATTCCGATCAGGTAATCCATTATTGCATAGGAGCTGTCTATACCGGCATAACCAATCTCGTTTGTACCTACTCTGAACAGTATGATATAAATAGCAATAATAAAAATTGCAAATACGGCAGTTGTGGGGACAGCGTATCTTTTTACGGCTGTGGTCAAGTCCGTCAGTGAAACCGCCTCCCTGCGTTCGATCTCCCATTTGATCAGAATCACCGGAAGGAACGGCAAAAAAATCAAAAAGCTTTCCTTAACTCCCGCAAGCAGGATCATAGCGAGCAAAAAGCCGACCAGCCTTAACGCTCCTCCTTGTTGAAAATATGATCTTAACAGTAGTATGACAAGCAGCAGCAGGATCATCCCAAAAGCTTCCTGGGGACCCAGTCTCCAGAGTGCAGGTGACTGTCCGCCGCCAACATATATCATCATAGAAAAAACGTAGCTGAGCCACATAGGGCAGCCTCCGCTTCGGGCATATGCATATGGGAGTTCAAAACAAAATGCCGCAATAACGGCATACATGACGTGCCATGCAAAAAAATTGTCCCTGAATAGCCATGTCTGTATTACCCGGATCAGATAATAAGTAGGTCTGAACCTGATAGTCAGGTCATTCCGGATGAATTTGCCAAGCGTACCCCAAAAGCCTCTTACCAGAAATGAATTCTTGATATCCAGCAGTTCATGGTCATCCACAAAATGGTATTCGCTTCCGAGTATTCCCGTCATTCCGGCAAACAATAGCATAAGCACAAGAGATAATGCCGATGAGATCATTATCTCTTTGCAGCTAAGCGCCTTTATATCCCTTTTTATTTTCCCTGTCAGGGCAGCATATTCAAATGCACCCAAAATAAACAGTATTAAAAGCAATACCGCACGTGTATACATAATCCTGCCTCTATCTGTTTTTTCCGACCAGTTTTCTCAACATATCGCCGACATAACTTTTAATAGTATATGCCACATATCTGGGTGCCGATACCTGCCCCCACTGATATTGCAGCTTCAGCGTTTCCCTGAAGCCAACGTTAGATGATGACATTCCTCCTGTTCTGATGTTGGCCAGCACGTCATATACGGGAACAAACTCCGCGCCGGAATCGTAAGCTCTTTTCATCCAGTCATAATCTGCGCTTGATCTGTATGTCGTATCAAACAGCCCAACACGGTCATATACTCCACGTGAGACAAAGCATCCCGGATGATTGATCATCCGCCGCATCAAAAAATCATGGTGATAAAATTCTATAGACCTTATTCCTTCGCCTTCATAAACCCGTATTGCTCCATATATTATCTCATTATCGGTGCCGCCATATATCCCGGATACCTTTCCGAAGGTCTCTCTCTCATACCAGTCATCCGAATTGATGATCCCCACAAGATCACCCTCTGCCATACGGATTCCCTTATTCATGGCATCATATATTCCGTCATCAGGCTCGGATACGATCTTAACAGCATGCGAGACCCTTTGTGCATATTCATTCAATATGCGAAGGGTACCATCGGTGGATCCTCCGTCTATCAGGATATGCTCGATCTCATTCACTTCCTGATCCGCCACGGAATCCAATGTATTCCGTATTGTTTTCTCTGAATTAAAACACGGAGTTATTATCGATATCTTCATTGCAGTCGCTCTAAGGATCCGTGCAGATCCTAACTAATCATTATACTCCACACGCACTGTATTTTTGCCGTAATATTCCGCAAGCGCCTGATTCATCCAATGCTCCGGATCCGTATCGATATACAGATACTGGATATAGGGGTTATACGGAATCTCACCGGGATCAAATACCACATCAGCCCCGTCATAGTCCCGAATACGATCCATCAGTCCATATTCAAAATGCACATAATCCTCCAGATCTCCGTTAACAATAGTGGATATCATATACGGAGTTCCAAAATGCATTATTCCGTCATCCTCCATATTGATCGATATGGACAGCGACAAAATCAATATCACCGCGAGTATCATTCCATGCTCATTTGAAAATACGAAGTTTCCGAATCGTTTTTTCACCCAGCCCGTAAAATACAGCAGCCACAAAAAAGACAGCAGATATATGGTCATATCCTGCACAAATTTACATCTGTCGGGTATCGAAGTTCCTCCATAACCCATAAAAACCGGAAGATCAACCAGAAACACGCCAAACCACACTATAAGTGCACCCGGGATCAGATACCTGAAGTTGAAAGAGCATTCCGAATAATCGATGGATATCAGTAAAACCACAAATAAAACGATCAATATCACCAAAAAAGCAGGATTAAACAGTCTGTTAATGATCCTGTCAAGGCTGTACATAGCAGATTTTCTGATAACAGCCACCAGATTAATTCCGTTGCTCATGGAATCATGTCGTGTAAAATTCCCGGGACATACCGCATTGATAATACCGCCCGCCATAGCACTGAGAAAGACTGCCAGACTTCCCTTCTTTTTTTGGAGGATCACAAATCCGTAACAGCAATAGATCAGGAACAGGCCGCAGTTCAGTACAGTGATATTCAGGCTTGCTCCGCTTCCAAGAAATGCGCAGAACGCTGCCGGAATATACAGTTTAGCGTTATCCGTTGCATATGCATGGATCAGAAAAGCCACCCCGAGAAGTATTATGCCGACCGGCAGATTATATCCCACAAGAATACAAAACCAGGTATATATCTGGGAATTCGCAGCATTGTTGATTATCGCAAATAAAAGAACGCAAAACAGAAACCAGGTCATCCGGCTGCCTTTTCGGAGGATATCGCGCGCAAAGGTTCTGACGAAAACAAACAGGCATGCAATCGACACTGTCTGCAGTATCGTATTTACAATACGGATCCCTCTCGTTCCTCCGCGAAGCAGCGGCGATATAAGACAGTTCAAAAAGGTAACGAAATAAAGTCCGCTGAACCTTTTGTAATAATCCACATTTTCATGCCAAGCCGCTGCCAGATACGAGCCGTGGTCCGCCAGATATCTTCTCATGGATGCGGCATACACAAAATCATCGCCGGCAGGGAAGCTTTTACGCGCATAATACAGCACCGGCAGGATCATAACAAATGCCAGTATCATTAACGGAATGCTTTTAATGACTTCCTCATTCTCCCTCGATCGGCTGTTTTGTATAGTATTTTGAATTTTTTTAAAGCTCATCATAAAACAATCCTGTTTATAAAGCTTTGTTCAATCTTACAACTTTCTTAACCATATATTATCCGTATTATCCGTATAAATTGCGCCTACGCCATAGTAGATAAGGTCTTGCATCTTTTTTTATAATTTACTGTATATCCCACTCCGGGCCTGCCGTCATATATAGCGTCCAAATTATATAAGAAAATCCCAATAGTCGTACAGGTTCATACTCTTCAGAGTGATAGATTTGTATAATAAATCTGTCTTTTAAGTCGGGAGCTATTTCACTTCATAACTATTGGTATAATCATATTCCTTGCCATCATATCCATCCAAGAATCCCAGCGCATGCACAATACTTCTTTCATGTCTCAGTAACTGACGAATACCCGACACTTTGCTTTGATGCATGTAAACCGGGAAAACTGTTCCAACTACATAGACGGAAACACCGGACAAAATAGCAAGTTGAAGTATATGTTTCAGATTAATTCTGATTAATCTTTTAACTTCAATCAACAACATCCAATCAAATTTAATATATTTCAAACGATCATATACCAGACACAAAAATATACCAAAACAAAAAATAGCTATGATAAAAACATATTCCAACTTTGTGAATCCACTAAACACAATATCGGGATGATGTATCAGTAACCACCCCCAAATTTTCAGAAGATTCTGACATTTTCCAGATAATTAGTCCGGCAATCTCCAAATAAACAATTATCAGCACCACCAATCCCAATAAATCCATGCTACCTCGATCCCTCGACAAAGACTTTTGTATAATACTTTGAATTCATCTGCAATTGCTCATAAAACTCATCTTTACCCATGCTCTCCGGCAGAGTCGGAATACCGGAAAAAAGATTGGTTCCCAAAGCAAGCCTGTCTCCCTGAATATCAACCCCCATTGAAGCCAGAATAGTCGGAAACATATCACAGGTTGAAAACTCTCTGTTCTTCATATGAGTCAGATCCAATCCCTCGCTGCAATTGATAAAACAGTTATACACCTCCCTGTCATATACGTCATACTCATTGGTTTCCTCGGTAATCCTGAAATTGGTGGCCATGGTAGGATGATCGCCCATAATGACAATTGTTGTATCATCGTACCATTTCTGAGTCTTTGCCCAATTCAGAAAATCCGCCAGCTGTCTGCTGGCACAGGCCAGGACATTTCCATACTGCGTATCGAACTCATCTTTGCACAGATCACAGACATATCCCTCAGGCATATGAGTATCTACGGTCAGCATGGTCAGATTGAAGGGTTCGTCGAGAGAGGATATTCTGTCCAGCTCTTTTTTCGCAATCTCATACAGATACATATCCTCATATCCCCAGAAATCATTATAATAATCCCCGGAGATATGTCCCGCATCATACGCATAGCTCAGATCCATAACTTCATAATTTCCATGTCCTTTAAGATATGCCTTTTTCCCCGAAAAACTGGAATAGGAACCACATAAATAATAATTCCCGTATCCCTCAGCCTCCAGAATATCTCCAAGATTGGTTATTCCCGGCAAAACCTCAGCGTATATATTGGCATTCAGATTATATACCGGCAATTTATAATTGACTCCTGCCGTTGCCGCAAGAATGCCGGCCATAGTAAATCCCATGCCGTAAATATGAAAACCGCCAAGCTTGTCTCCGGTAGAAAAACTGACATTATCCAAAGCAATCTGAGTCAGTTCGGGAATATAGTTTACGTCAGATATTCCGCCATTTCCCCTGTCGATAAAAGAGGCTTCCATACTTTCCAGAAATATAAGAATAAGATTTCTCCGGTTTTCCGGAAATGTAAGCTGCACTGTCTGAGGGTCAACATACCTATCCTCATATATTGTAGAATTATGGGATATTTCATCGATGTATTGCGGTATGCCAACAGCAAAAGCCCGATTAACGATTGTAGCACAAAGACTGATCAAGAGCAGACCGGAAATCACCTTTTTAACCTTAAGAGCTGTAGTACCTCTGATCAAAAATGATCTTATCCGATCTTTCAGTCGTACATCCAGATTAAGATCATGTTCAACAAAGATCATATCTGCCGCCAGATACAGAACAGTTAATACGACCGCAATGACTATGCTGACGTAAAGAGCACTCGCCCTCATACTGTCCATTCGTTCCTGTCCGGCTCCGGTAAGCGGGGTGCTGAGCTGATAAACAACTACCGAGAAGGCCGCAGTCTTAAATTCCGCTCTGTACCAGTCAGCAAGTCTAATAATGAAAACAAAAACAAAAACCAGCAGACCAAACAGCACCGTTCCAATAAGGCACCGTATTTTCTTCACGTTGCTCATATTTTTCCTCCGTAGAATATTATAGCAAAATACACCATCAAAATGAAGCGTATCAGTCTTATGGGATTGTTGTTGATATAATAAATCCGTTATGGTAGTATTTAACTGTTATGTAAACAAGATCAGGATGAAATAACATGCAGCCACCTCAAATTTCCCGTGATTCTTTGGAAAAGATCAAAAAAACCTTTATATATACTTTTGTTTTAGGCTTCATTGCATACGGCTATGTAATGACCAATTATACCCCCTCCCATGACGGCAACATGCTGTTCAAAACCGGACAGAATTGGGAACTCTCAGTTGGACGGTTCGGCATTACGTATTACGGAGTGATCCGCGGAATAGTCGAGGCTCCTTGGCTCATCGGCATATTATCACTAACATATATGGCTTTATCCGTATATCTGACTATGGATCTGCTTGAGATCAGATTCGATTCATGGAAGCTGTTCGTTATATCATCAGTTTTCATATTAAACGCGGCATTTATATGTAATGCAGCAATTTACATTTACTGTTGGGATGTATACGCCCTAGCGCTGTTGCTGGCGGTTCTATCCGTCCATTCGGCAATAAAAATCAATAACAAACTGCTCGGTTTTATAATTTCAATACTGATGCTCGCTTTATCGCTTGGTTTCTATCAAAGCTATCTTGGCGTATCTGTCGGACTGTATATGCTGTATGTCTGCAAAATCATTCTGGATGGCAAAGATTTCAAAACTATTATTTTGCAAAGCTGCATCTACATAGTATTTCTTCTATGTTCCGGAGGTTTGTATTATCTGCTTGTCAAGCTTATCCAAAGGATCAACGGAGTAGATCCCTACACCGGAGCAGCTCAAAGTCTGGATAAAATTCAAACCTTGGGAATCAGCGGAATTCTTTCTTCTGTACCACTCAGTTTCAAACAGGTGCTGCATTATTATTTTAAGAGCAATTATTATGTATCGGAATCCGTTAAGTATGCCAATATGCTGATACTGCTTATTTCTATCTGTACCTGGGCGTATCTGTGGATCAAACGCATTCATGCCATATGCGCCAAGGTTCTGATCATACTGCTCATTCTGATATTTCCGATCGGAATCAACTGCATATCGGTATTGAGTGGAGGGCGTCACTATCGTCTGATGATTTTTCCATATCAGATGCTGTATTTACTTATGTTATATCCGATATTTTACCTAATCCCGGAAATTAACACAAAAAAATTGTGTATAAAAACCTCCGTTCCGGTAACCCTGATCATGGCTTTTATTTCTTTCTGCATCATCAGATACGCTAATGATGTTTTTTACTTCCAAAAATGGGTGGGAGAAGGCACAAGGGCGCAAATCATGAACATCATATACGACATAGACCGTAATCCTAATTTTATCGAAGGAGATACTCCTGTCGTTACTATCGGGGATATCAGTTTAGCATTAGCCGGTTCTTACGCATATAGTGACATTTATACCAAATCAAGTGGATTTGTAGAGGGAACAACGGTAACCTACGACGCAAATTTTGAGTGGAATACCAAATATATGTACGGGAAGAATTATAATTTCACGGACGATCCGGATATAATCTCATCCATCGAAGACAACCCCGAAGTCGAGGCAATGCCGACATATCCGACCGCCGGCTATTGTGATATTATCGATGGAGTAATGGTCATCAAGTTCAAATAAAACTCATTACACCCAAATAAACCTAAAGCAGATAAAATACAAAACACCATACAAATATATCCATACCTGCAATATACAGGATGCAATGCCGCCGGTTATTCAGGGAAAGTTGTTAAAAATCGTTCTTTTTGATAGAATTGAGCCATGAAAAAACTTGGAATCGGATATGAAAACTATAAAGAGTTTGTTGATCTGGACATGTACTATGTCGATAAAACTCTGCTCATCAGGGATCTCATAAACAAGGGCGGAAAGACCACTCTTTTTACTCGTCCCAGACGATTCGGTAAGACGTTGACGCTGTCAATGATCCGAACCTTCTTTGAACTGGAGTATGACCGTGACGGAAACGTGGTTGATAACAGACGGTATTTCTCCGGAATGAAAATAGGGCAATGTGAGGATATCATGCCCATGCTCGGGCAGTATCCCGTGATCAAGCTGTCGCTAAAATCCGCTAAACAGCCGAATTTTTACAGTGCATTTCTTAAACTTAGGGAGGAAATACTGAGTGAATATAGCCGACATTACTATATTCATGATTCAGATAAGATTAATAATAACACTCTTTCATTACTCAAGGAATTATTCGACTGCCATACGGACTGGGAAAAGGAATACCGTTCTTTACGAACGGAACGGGAAAAGAAGGAGTCATTGATGGAGGAATGCGCAAAGTACTCTACTTCTGTCCGGCTTCTCTCGGAATGTCTGAAACAGCATCATGGCAAAAACGTCATCATACTCATAGATGAGTATGACGTACCGTTGGAAAATGCATATTTCACGGGCTTCTATGATGAGATGATCGGATTCATCCGGTCACTCTTTGAATCGGCACTCAAGACCAATGACGCACTGGAGAGGGCTGTTGTCACAGGGTGTCTGAGGATAAGCAAAGAGAGCATATTTACCGGGCTTAATAATCTTCAGGTGAATTCAATACTCAGCATGGATTATGGGGAGTATTTTGGTTTTGTGCAAAGTGAAACCGAGGCAATGCTTGAACACTATGATCTGTTATGCAACACAGAGACAGTTAAGGATTGGTATGACGGATATCTTTTTGGGGAGACGGAGGTTTATAATCCCTGGAGTGTTATACAATATATCAATGAGCATATGGGAGCTTCGGAAAGGCTTAACAAACCCTACTGGGCCAACACCTCATCCAACTCCATAATCAAAGAGCTTGTATTCAATGCGAATGAAGACGTGAAAAGGGAACTGGAAGCCCTTATCGCAGGCGGCACCATAGAGAAAAAGATCCACGAGGACATCACCTATGGGGATATCCACGATTCAGAAGATAATCTGTGGAACTTCCTGTTCTTCACCGGATATATGAAGAAGGTTTCGGAGAGACAGGATCCGGAGCATAATGACATATACCTGACCATGTGTATTCCGAATCGTGAGATCAGATGGATATATTCAAATCAGATCAGCGAATGGTTTGACAGGATAGTTAAATCCACAGACCGCACTGAACTGTACAATGCGATCAGAAATAAAGATGCCGACGCTATCGCGGATATAATGCAGGAGCTCTTCAAAAAGTCTATCAGCACGTTTGACAGCAGTGAAAGCTTCTACCATGGATATATGCTGTCCCTGCTGCTTGGAATGCCGGATTATGCTGCAAGATCCAACCGCGAAGCAGGCGACGGACGACCGGATATAATCCTTTATCCGGAAGGAAGAAAGGATCCCGCATACATCTTTGAAATAAAGGTGCGCAAGAAATTCAACGAAATGGATGACGGCCTGCAGGAAGCCTTTGACCAGATCCGCGATAAACGCTATGAGGACGGCATCCTGGAAGAGGGCTATGCCGGAGTCATATCCTTCGGAGTATGCTTCTGCAAGAAGAGCTGCATAGTGGGACTGTTCTGCAGCTCCTCATAGAATACGTCTCTTCCGATCCTTTCGGGTATCGTAGGCACTCCGGAGAACGGGTTTGCGCCCAGCCCAAGACGTTCCCCGTCTATTTTTGCTCCCATGGCCGCCAGTATGGTAGGAATATAATCTCATACATCGAAGACAACCCCGAAGTCGAGACAATGCCGGCATATCCGACCGCCGGCTATTGTGGTATTATCGATGGAGTAATGGTGATCAAATTTGAATAAGGATTTAAACAATGTTTAAGGTCATGTTAATTCTGACATGCAATTGTATTGCTGCGTTTTTAGTTGCATATTTCAGAAGTAAAGAACCTCAGTTCGTAGGTTCCTCCCGGCAAGCCGACCGGATTGCGCCCATCAAAAATATACTCATATTGTCAGCAGCGTATTTTCTGTACTTTGGAATTGTGTTTACGATTTCATATAAGTACACGCATTACGTACGGAAAGAAATACACTTTAATCCAATGATGCTCATATGGATTTCCGGTTTGATCTGTGCGATTTTATTTTTCCCCAAATGGTCTTTTCTGCATTTCACGCCGGAAAAGGCCGTAACAGGTGATGTCACCGATCACGTCATCTATTTGTTCTTTGAGATGCTGCTTTTGTCTACTCAAAAGGTCGACTACGAATATCTGCCTGTACCCATTGCCTGTTTTGTCAATTTCCTCATATATTTCCTTCTGACATTCATGCGTCATAAAGGATTTCGAAACAGATCCAGACACGTAAATCCTGCCGATATCTGCGTTCTGTTTATGATCGCGGCTATCTGTGAATACCTTAATTCAGTCGTATTTCACTCAGACAACAATCTTTTCGGAGTGTTTATATCATTTGCAGTGATCCTGCTGATCTTTTTTGTTACTCTAAACATTAATATTTCAATCATAATTCATGTCATAGTTAATACAATATGGATATTGATACATTACTTTGTTTATGATTTTCGCGGTACGCCCTTTATTCCGGCTGATGTATATGCCGCAGGTACGGCATTTGACGTAGTGGACCAATATACGCTGTATACCAATAAACAGATTTGGGAACTGCTGATGGTCAGTTTGCTGATAATAACCTGTTGTCTGTATTTCGTTCAAATATCAGGTGTAGAACGATTTCAGCTTCCCATACGACTGACCGGCATGATATTTGTTATCACGGTGAGTCTTCTCTGGTTTAACAGTGATTTCATCAATGACAACAATCTATATTGGGAAATGTTCGGAGTGGGAACCATTGCTAACACATATGAACGCAACGGATGTACTTTGGGATTCGTAGAGGTTCTAAAAAAATCACAGGTTCCAAAGCCGGACGGATACAGCAGAAACCGGGTAAAGGAATTAGCACAAAAAAATGCCTTTGTTCAATCAGATGCTTCCGTAATTCGTCCAAACATTATCGTGATCATGAATGAAACCTTTGCCGATATAGGTGATTTAGGCAATCTCAACGCATCCGAAGACTATATGCCGTTTTACCATTCACTAAACAATACTCCCGGACGAATTGCAACAGGCAGAACGCTGGTTTCAACCATTGGCGGCAATACTGCTAAATCAGAATTTGAATTTCTTAGCGGCAGTTCTCTTGCTTTTGCACCTCAAACAAATCCATATCTGGTCAATATTCAGAGAAATATGCCTACCTTGGTTACCACGCTTCAGGATCAGGGCTATTATGCAGTCGCCACACATCCAGCCGCTTCAACGAACTGGAATCGTAATAAAGTGTATAAATACATGAATTTTGATGAAATGCTCTTTATAAAAGATTATGAGGAATCGGACAGGCTTCGCGGTCGGGTTGTCGATTCAGAAGTGTACGGCAAAATAGACCATATTCTACAGGACAAGCCGGAGGGCACGCCATACTTCATATTCGGGGTTACCATTCAAAATCACGGTGGTTATAACGTGAAGGATCTGGAAGATGAGCGATTACAATTCCGGTTACCGGATTCAGAGCCATCAGATCTGGATGTCTATCTGTCCCTAATCTCTGTTTCAGACACCGCATTGAGTGAATTTATTACTATGATCGATAGGTACGAAGAACCTACCGTACTGGTTTTCTTTGGCGATCATTATCCAATGCTTACCGACGAATCATTTGAAACGATCACCGATCACGGGCGTTTTTCAAGTGAGTTGGAATTGGAACAGACAAAGTATATGACGCCATATCTGGTATATTCAAATTACGACATCGATACGTCCTTCTTTAATCAGCTCACCAGCCTTAATTACCTTGGCTGTGACCTTTTAAAGGCATTGGAACTCAATATGACGCCATACAATGTCTATACCTATGGCATGCAGGATACAATACCGGCAATGAACGCATATGCATATGTTAATAAAGATGAGATGCATTGTAATTATGATGACGTGACTGCCGCGGAATCACAGACTTTAAAGGATTACTATATACTTGAATATGACTCTTTATTTGGGAATCTCGAGGAATCCGCTTTCAGGATAGACAAAACCGAATACGACAGATGAATCCATCCCCCATCTACGATGAATGACGCCAACGATGCATGGGCGGATTCAGACAAGGAAGTTGTAACATTAATTTAT
>CALGGH010000003.1 GCA_937916415.1 uncultured Lachnospiraceae bacterium | reverse complement strand
CCTTGTCATCGACCATGGCGCGGACCTTGCCGTGACATGCTCCCGCGGAAATGAAGTCTCCGACATGCAGCGTACCCTTCTGTACGAGCACCGTTGCCACGGGGCCCCTGCCCTTGTCGAGCTCTGCCTCTATCACCAGGCCCCTTGCCCTTCTGTTGGGATTGGCCTTGAGTTCCAGGATGTCTGCCGTCAGAAGTATCGTTTCAAGCAGGTCTTCAATGCCCTCGCCCGACTTGGCGGACACGTTGACGAATTCCGTTGATCCGCCCCAGTCCGCGGGGATCAGCTCATACTCCGTCAGTTCCTGCTTAACCTTGTCAACGTTGGCATTGGGCTTATCTATCTTGTTCACCGCCACGATGATCTCTATGCCTGCTGCCTTGGCGTGGTTGATGGCCTCTACAGTCTGGGGCATCACGCCGTCGTCAGCCGCAACCACCAGCACCGCGATGTCGGTGGAATTGGCGCCTCGCATACGCATGGCCGTGAAGGCTTCATGACCGGGAGTATCCAGGAAAGTGATGCTCCTGTCGTTGATCGCCACCGTATATGCACCGATGGCCTGCGTGATGCCTCCGGCTTCCTTGCCGGTCACGTTGGTCTTGCGGATCGCGTCGAGGAGCGACGTCTTACCATGATCGACGTGACCCATTACGCAGATTACGGGCGGTCTGGCAACCATGTCCTCAGGAGCTTCCTCATCCTCCTTGAGCAGTTCTTCTATTACGTCGACCTTCTCTTCCTTCTCGCAGATGACGTCGTAATCTATCGCTATGTTTTCGGCTTCCTCGTAGCTGATCTCGGAATTGACGGTCAGCACCTGTCCCTGCAGGAAAAGCTTTTTGATGATCACCGAGGGCTGCATCTTCATCTTGTCAGCCAGGTCCTTGAGAGTCATCGTCTCGGGAAGGGTGATCACCTTGATGGTCTCCTCTGCCTTCTCTTCCTTCTTTTCGGGCTTTACGAACTTGTTCTTTTTGGAAGCTGAAGCTCCGTCTTCCTCATAGATGTGATCCTTGCGCGAACGTTCTGACTTGCCTCCCTGGCCCTTGCCCTGAGGACGTCTTCCGTCCTGCTTGTTCTGGCCGGAATTGTCAGCGCCGAATTTGGCACCCTGATTTTGCTTAAATCTATTGTCCTGCCCTGCATTCGGTCTGCCACCTCGATCGCCACCTTTGTTGCCACGATCATCCCTGGGAGCAGGAGCCGCAGCATTTGCGCTTTCTTTGAGAGTTCCCGTAATAACCGTACTGGTTCTTTTTTCCGGCTTTTTAAAGGTTGTTTCATTGGCATTGTTCTCCACGTGAGCGCCGGCCTTGGAAGCGCGTCTCTCCGCCTCCCTGCGTTCCTGCATCTGGCGCTGCCTTACCTCATAGGGTTCGTCATTGATCTGACTGGGACGCACGCTGGAGCGGATGAGCGTATGACGTCCGTTGTCATTTCTGTTCTGGCCGGGACGGGATCCTCCCCTGTTTGATCCGGGAGCGCCGCCCAGTCTTGAATTGTTGTTGTTGCTGACTATGATGACGTGGCTCTTCTTCTTTTTGGGCTGGTCCCCTGCCTTGCCTGCAGGCCTGTCCCTGCCGGGTTCGGCCTTTTTCCCGGGAGCCTTGTCGGCGGGCTTGTCAACCGGCCTGTCAACAGCCTTGACGGGCTTATCCGCGGGCTTATCCGCGGGCTTTTCCGCAGGCTTCTCCGCTGCGGGCTCAGCCTTTTTGTCGGCTTCAGCCTTCTTTACGGGATCGGCCTTTTTGTCAGGCTCGCCCTTTTTGTCATCGTCGCCGGCAGCCTTTTTGCTTCCGCCATAACTCTCCATTATGATGCTTACCGCGGATTCGTCTACTGAACTTGACGCAGTCTTGCCCTCATAGCCTTTTTCCTGCAGGATGGCAATCAGTTCCTTGCTCTCCCTGCCTAATTGTTTAGCAAGTTCGTGTACTCTCATATATCCACTCCTCCTAACTTTCCGAATCCATATACCCCAGGATGACGTTCGCAATTCCCTTGTCGGTCACCGCCAGGCTGGCCCTGAATTCACGGCCGATGGCCTTGCCGAGCTCCTCCCTGTCGGAATACTCCATGTAGGGTATATTCCGGTATTCACACATATCCCTGAAATGCTTGCGCGTGTTGTCCGAAGCGTCCTTCGCGACTATCACCAGCCAGGCTTCCATGTCCTTGACCGCGTTCTCCGTCGAGAACTCGCCGGACTTGACCTTGCCCGCCTTCATCGCAATTCCAAGCATCGATAACGTTCTGTCGGGTCTGCCCATTTATTTTCCTTCCAATGCGTCATATATCTCCGGCGGAATGCCGGCACGCAGCTGTCGTCCCAGGGCTCCTCTCTTGCGGGCGGCAGCCACGCATTCGGGATTGTCGCATACGTACGCTCCCCTGCCGTCACCCTTGCCGCCTGCGTCCACGTATACGCTGCCGTCGGCCCTTCTGGCCACCCGGATCATTTCCGACTTGGGCCTGACCATCCTGCATGCTACGCACGTTCTCCCGGGATCTCTCATTGACGGCACTTACTCCTCGTCAGCTCCTGCCTCGTCATTTCCGGCAGGTTCCGAGGCGTCTTCTTCCGCCTCTTCATCAGCATATTCCTCGGAGTATTCGCCTTCTTCATACTCATACTCCTCGTCGTACTCCTCATCATAATCCTCGTCGTCGAACATGTAATCCTCATATCTGAATCCGACGGCGTCCCTGGCCTGAGTTTCGGACTTGATGTCTATCTTGTAATTGGTCAGCTTGGCAGCCAGCCTGGCGTTCTGGCCCTTGAGGCCGATGGCCAGGCTCAGCTGGTCATCGGGCACGACCACCTTGCCTATCCTGGTCTCGGGATCGGCAAACACCGCCACGATCCTGGCGGGGCTGAGCGCGTTCTCGATGAGGCGTCCCGGGTTGTCATCCCAGTTGACTATGTCCACCTTCTCGCCCCTGAGCTCGTCAACGACCGAATTGACCCTCGATGAATTGACGCCCACGCAGGCCCCTACGGCATCTACGTCGGGATTGTTGCTCCATACGGCGATCTTGCTCCTGCTGCCGGGTTCCCTGACTATGGCCTTGATCTCCACGGTTCCGTCCTGGATCTCGGCAACCTCTGATTCAAAAAGGCACTTGACGAGGTCCTTGTGGGTACGGCTTACCAGTATCCTTGAGCCGCCCTTTTCGGTCTTTTTGACCTCGAGCACGTATACCTTGACCCTGTCGTTGGGACGCAGGTGCTCGCCCTCGACCTGCTCGTTCACGTTGAGGATCGCGTCCGTCTTGCCCAGGTTAATGGTCAGGTTGTCTCCGACCCTGCGCTGTACTATGCCTGTCACGATGCTTCTCTGCTTGTCGACATACTGATTG
>CALGGH010000002.1 GCA_937916415.1 uncultured Lachnospiraceae bacterium | reverse complement strand
AAAGCCTTCGGAATACTTAATATCGATCCCAGCGCGGCGGTTCACCTTCTGGAAGGTCCGCATGACGTCCAGATGGCCGATGAATTTCAGGTTCCCCTGTTTCACAAATTTAATCCTGACCTTCAAAGCAGACACCTCCCGGATAGCACCTGGCCCCGCATCCGGAGCACATCTCACGGCAGTTCGGCGTGACGACCCCGCGCCTTGCGTTTTCCCATTCCCGCGCCATGAAAGCCCGGGTCACCCCGATGTCGATGAAATCCCACGGGAGGATCTCACTGACCGGCCTCTCGCGGTAGTTATAGAATTCAAAGCTGACACCGGTCTCTTCCATCGCCTCCAGCCATTTGTCATACTGAAGATGCTCATTCCAGGCGTCATAGATGCAGCCCTTCCGGTAAGCGGCGAGGATGGTCTTTCCGACCCTCCGGTCCCCGCGGGCCAGAAGCCCCTCCAGTTCTGTCTGATGATCGTCATGATAGTGGTACGAAAGCGACTTTCGGTTCAGCATGCTCTGCACGCCGTCTTTGACGAGCCGCGCCTTCCGGATAAATTCCTCCGGGGAATTCATCGGTGCCCACTGGAACGGGGTCATCGGCTTGGGAACGAAGAAGGACGTGGAGGCCTGCACCTGACACCTGCCCTGGCGCTTTTCCTTCGGGACCGTCTCATAGTAGACGCGGGCGATCTTATCGGCAAGCTCCGGGATCGCCAGGATATCGTCGTCCGTTTCGAACGGCTGGCCAAGCATGAAATACAGCTTGACCCTGGTCCAGCCGCCAAGAAAGGCCTGCGTGGCTCCGTTAATTATATCATCTTTGGTGAGGCCCTTGTTGATGATGTCGCGCATGCGCTGGGTTCCCGCCTCGGGAGCAAACGTCAGCGATGACTTGCGGATGTCCTGTACCTTGTTCATGACGTCCAGGGAAAATGCGTCTATGCGAAGCGAAGGCAGGGAAATGTTGACGTGCCTCTTGCCGCACTCATCCATCAGAAACCCTATCAGCTCCTCCAGATGCGAATAGTCGCTGGACGAAAGCGAGCTAAGGGTCAGCTCGTCGATCCCGGTAGAATCCATCATGTCCAGTGCCAGCTGCTTCAAATACTCCGGATCGCGTTCCCTGACCGGACGATATAGCTGACCCGCCTGACAGAACCTGCAGCCCCTGATGCATCCGCGCTGGATCTCCAGGGTTATCCGGTCCTGAGCGGTCTGTATGAGCGGAACAAGGGGCTTGCGAGGATAATAGGTATCCGACAGGTCAGTCACCAGTTCCTTCGTGATCACGTCAGGCGCTTTGTCATATAATTTGACGCGTCCGCTTATCGTTCCGTCATCATTGTATTCCTCGCGATACAGGGACGGCACGTACATGCCCGGGATCAGGCATATCCTCCTCAGGATATCCGCTCGGGACATGCCGGATGCCCTGCATTCCTTATATACGTCCATCAGTTGCCGGTATCTGGTCTCGCCTTCCCCGACGTAAAAAACGTCAAAAAAGTCGGCGATCGGCTCGGGATTGTATGAGCATGGGCCGCCGCCTATCACGATCGGATCCGCGTCGGTCCTGTCAGTAGCTCTCAGCGGAATCATGGACAGGTCAAGGATCTGCAGCACGTTGGTGTAGCACATCTCATACTGCAGCGTGATGCCAAGGAAATCAAAATCCCGCACCGGATCCTGACTTTCCAGGGTAAACAGCGGAATGCCCCGATACCTCATGATGCGGTCTAAGTCCGGCCACGGCGAATAGACCCTCTCGCACCAGACGTCGCTCCATGAATTAAGCATGTCATAGAGTATCTGTATGCCAAGATGCGCCATTCCGATGTCGTATACGTCCGGAAAGGCGAAGGCGAAACGCACCTCAACCTCCGACAGATCCTTCATGACCGAATTGACCTCGCCGCCTACGTACCTGGCCGGCTTGTCCACGGACATCAGTATTTCATCACTTAAAGCTGATTTTCGGGAGACTGTTTTTTTCATAAATGACACCGTGACTCCGTCCCCATGGTTCATTTTATATTTCGTTAAAGAAGCATGAATGACGTCCGGTGTGACATGCCGCACCGACCTGCTCGACCCTGGCCAGCATGGTATCCAGGTCACAGTCAAGCGCAAGGCTTCTGACGTACTGGTAATGTCCTGACGTGTCTCCCTTAAGCCACAGCTCCTGCCTGGAGCGGCTGTAATACGTCATGACGCCGCTCTCAAGAGTCAGCTCATACGCCTCCCTGTTCATGTAGGCAAGCATCAGCACCTCATCGGTCTCATCGTCCTGGACGATCACGGGAATCAGCCCCTTGTCATCGGTCTTTACCTGATCGAAGGAAAATGCCGGGGTTTTATTGGCTGAAGTTATCTTAGTCTCATCATAATTCATTGTGCTTCCCTTTCAGATACGTACCACCCGGATGCCTGTCGCAGCAAAACACGCATATGCCCTTACAGCGTTCCCTTGGTACTGAGTATTCCCTCGATGCGATCGTCATATGAAGTTGCCATGTCAAGTGCCTTAGCGAAGGACTTGAACATCGCCTCGGCGACGTGGTGACCGTTGATGCCGTCAAGTACCTTGATATGCAGGTTCATTTCAGCGGAATAGCTTACGGCGTAAAAGAATTCCCTGATCAGCTGTGTATCGAGTTCGCCGATCATGGGCACGTCAAACTGCGCGTCAAAACTAAAATACGGCCTGCCGCAGAGATCGACCGCAACAAGCACCAGCGCGTCATCCATCGGCAGGATGAAGTGGCCGTAACGTCTGATGCCGGCCTTGTCGCCGACGGCTTCTTTGATCGCGTTTCCGATCACTATGCCTGTGTCCTCCACGGAGTGGTGACCGTCAACCCGCAGGTCTCCATCGACCTTGCAGTCCAGGTCAAAGAATCCGTGTTTCGCGAAGCCCTCCAGCATGTGGTCAAAGAAACCGATGCCGGTATCTATGCTGCTTTTTCCCGAGCCGTCAAGGTTCAGCCTGACGGAAATGTCGGTTTCCTTTGTTTTTCTGTTAATCTCACTCTTTCTTTTCATGTTAATCCCTCTATTCAAACCTAACCGCGATCGAGTTCGCATGCGCGGTCAGTCCTTCGCTCTTTGCAAACAGCTCTATGTCCTCATGCACTGCCCGCAGTGCATCCTCCGAATACGAAATGATGCTGGTCTTTTTGATGAAATCATCAACAGACAGCGGCGAGAAGAACCTGGCGGTGCCGTTGGTAGGCAATATGTGGTTGGGGCCGGCGAAATAATCGCCCAAAGGCTCCGAAGAGAAATGACCGAGGAATATCGCTCCCGCATTCTTTATATGAGTCATGGATTCGTAGGGATCCTTAGTGATTATCTCCAGGTGCTCGCTGGCGATCTGGTTTGCGGCAGCATATGCTTCTTCCATTGATGATGCCACGAATATGTAGCCGTAATTATCAAGGCTCTTTTGGATGATGTCGCGGCGTTCCAGTACCTTAAGGAATCCGTCAATCTCAGCTGACACTGCCTCGGCGACGTCCTTGGAAGTAGTGATCAGTATCGCGCTGGCAAGCTCGTCATGCTCTGCCTGGCTCAGCAGGTCGGCAGCCACGTACCTGGGGTTGGCGCTCTCATCAGCCATTACCAGTATCTCGCTGGGACCGGCTATGGAATCAATTGAAACGTATCCGAAGCATGCTTTTTTGGCCAGCGCCACGAATATGTTGCCGGGACCGGTGATCTTGTCGACCTTGGGAATTGTCTGCGTTCCAAAAGCCATGGCCGCGACGGCCTGAGCTCCTCCGACCTTATATATCTCATCCACTCCGGCGACGTCGGCTGCGACCAGAGTGCCGGGATTGACCTTGCCGTTCTGTTCCTTGTCGGCAGGAGTACACATGATGATGCGCTCCACTCCGGCCACTTTGGCCGGCACGACATTCATAAGAACCGAACTGGGATAAGCCGCCTTGCCGCCGGGCACGTATACCCCCGAAATCGCCATCGGCAGTATGCGCTGTCCGAGGATCGTTCCGTCATCCTTCACGTCCATCCAGGTATTGCGCAGCTGTTTTTCGTGAAAAGCGCGGATGTTGGCCGCAGACTTCTTGATGACCTCCACGAGTGCGGGATCCACGGCCTTGTATGCCTCATCGACCTCATCACGTGTCACGCGAAGCTTATCGGGAGCAGCCTCCCACGCGTCAAATTTCGTCGTTAGCTCGATAACGGCTTCATCGCCGCGGGATCTTACGTCGGCTATGATCCCGTTTACCGTGTCCTCGTATTCGGAATAATTGTTGGGGCTCCTTTTAAGCAGCGAGTCCAAAAGGTCTTTTTTGGTGCTTTCCGTTAATTCTATTATTCTCATAACGTCTCCTGTTTTGATTTACATAACACAAGATCTAAATGAAGTGTTGGAGTACGTCCATGCACTCCGGAACACACTTTATTTCCATCACTGTATCAGAATCGTCCACTAAGGATCTGTGCAAAAATAAATTTACATATTGCTTGTCTTGCTCGCCGATAGCGTCTCGCCAAAATTGCTTACATAGCCCGCTATGCGCGCAATTTTGGCAAGCCACTCTCGACGGGAAATCCATCGCAATATTGTAACTTTATTTTTGCACAGATCCTAAATATGCTCCTTCAATCTGGCGAGCAGGTTGTTGATGCGCTCGGTCTGCATCTGCATGGTGACCTGATTAACTATCATGCGCGCACTCAACGGGGTTATCTCCTCGAGCACGGTCAGTCCGTTTTCCTTCAATGTAGATCCGGTCTCCACTATGTCCACTATGACGTCGCTTAAGTCCACTATCGGTCCCAGCTCCACGGAACCGTTTAACTTGATGATGTCCACGGTCTGCTGCTTGCTGTTGTAGAAATAGTCCTTGGCGATGTTTGGGTATTTGGTGGCCACGCGGATCATCTCGTGATGCTCCAGCAGGTCCCTGGCCGATTCAGGACCGCACACGCACATCCTGCATTTGCCGAACTTCAGGTCCATCACTTCGTATACGCGCCTGCCTTCCTCCATGATGGTGTCCTTGCCCACAACCCCGATGTCAGCCGCGCCGTATTCGACGTAGGTGGGCACGTCGGACGCCTTGGCGAGGAAAAACCTCACCTTCAGCGTGTCATTGGTAAAGATCAGTTTGCGCGAGTCCTTGTCGTCCATCTCCTTGCACGTGATGCCAATCTCCTTAAACAGGTCCATCGTCCTGTATGCCAGCCTGCCCTTGGCCAGCGCGATCGTCAGATATCTGTCTTCCATATTAATCCTCCATGTCGGACTCGTCCGACTGCGCGAGACAAATTTCAGATTTGTCCCTGCGATAAAGTGTTCCTTATTTAGTCGGTATCAGCCTGACGCGGCTTCCGCCCACGTGACGCAGCTTCAGCGCCTCGGCGAGCTTCTCCTCGTAGTCGTCCTTGTCATTCTTGTCATATTTCAGCGTGACGATCTTTTCGTCATCTATGCTGACCGGCACGTTCTGCGTGGACATGGCATTCATCAGGTCGTCCACCAGGATCACGAAGCCCACGGCAGGAGCGTCCTTGCCAAACCTGGAGAGCAGGTTGTCATACCTTCCGCCCTTTACGATGGAGTCGCCCACTCCGTAGGTATAACCCTTAAAGACTATGCCTGTATAATAATTGTACTTGCTCAGCAGCCCAAGGTCGAAGGAAACGTATTTTTCGACGTCATAGAGCTTCAGCGTCTTATACAGCGACTTAAGGCGCTTCACGGCCTTTTTGGAAGTCTCATTATCGCCTGCGTCGGCTGCCTTGTCCAGTATCTCAACTCCACCAAAAAGTGAGGAAACCGCCAGGAGCCTGTCCAGCACCCTGGACTTGACTCCGCTCTCCTCCAGGAATTCCCGGGCACCGAAAAAGTTCTTGCCAGACACGTAATCACGAAGCTCAAGCTCCGTCTCCTCGTCTATGCCGGCATCCGCGCACAGGCCCTTGAAATACGCCACGTTGCCTATGCTGATCTGGAAGTCGGACAGTCCCGCATGAAATAGCGCTTCACAGGTGAGCGCTATGATCTCGGCATCAGCTTCGACCGAATCGTCTCCTATGAGTTCTGCCCCCATCTGCGTGCTTTCCTTAAGCCTGCCCTGAAGCAGCGAATTGTTCGTAAAAGCATTGCCCCGGTACGTCAGCCTCACCGGCTGCTTGGTCTCCATGTAGTACTTGGCCGCGCACCTGGCCACGGACGGCGTGAAGTCGGGCCTGAGCACCAGCGTGTTGCCCTCCTTGTCAAAGAACTTGTAGAGTTCCTTGCTGGAGGTAGTGCCGATCTCACGTGAAAAAACGTCAAAAAACTCAAACGTGGGCGTCTGAATGCCCTCATATCCAAAATCATATATCTTTTCCTGGATGAGGCCCTCAATGCGCTCCTTGCGCTTGTATTCCTCTCCGTAAATGTCCCTCACGCCCTCGGGCGTGTGCAGTAATCTCTTGCTCAATGTTCCTTACCGTTCCTTTCATTCATTCATTTCTTTCATCCAGGTCCTTTTTCATCATGTCCAGATATGGCACCGGAATTCCGTGCCTGACCGGCAGGATAAAGCTATCGTCCAGTTCCTCGAACCTGAAGCTCTTGCGCCCGCCTTCCAGCGCCCTGTTCCAGAATGGAATCAGGTGATCCAGCTTTAAATAATAAAAAACGTCGCGATGGGTATAGTATATCAGAAAAAAAGAAACACCGTCCTGTTTTTCAAAATCAGACATAAAATTTACTTGATGTTTCACCCATTATTATTATTTTTTTAAATAAAGTATAATATTTTGAATATTTTTTATATCGCGTAATTAATTTGTATTTTAAAAAAAATGGGGATTGGGGATTGGGGATTG
>CALGGH010000001.1 GCA_937916415.1 uncultured Lachnospiraceae bacterium | reverse complement strand
TCTTCCGATCTCGGACAGGATCACACTAAGGCCGTCCTTGACTACGCTTACAATGTTTATGATATTACACAGGCCGACGGCAGCCGCATCAAAGATATTTCATTGGATGCAACCAGATTGAAAGAAAACGATGAAGTATTCAGCTAAAACCATCCGAACGCTCATTCGCCTGAGAGACGGCGATGCCGCCGGAGAAGTCCTGCTTACCATGGACGATCCGGATTCAAGGCTTGACCTGGGAAGCGTGGCCAAGGGCTACGTGGCTGACAGGCTCGAAGAAGTGCTGCGTGAATCCGGAGTCACGAGCGGCATAATCAACCTCGGCGGCAACGTCCTCGTCATAGGTGCCAAACCCGCCGGGACGGCGTTTAACATCGGCATCCAGCAGCCCTTCGGAGCAAGGGGTGAAACGGCGGCTACGGTGGAACTGACGGACGCGTCGCTGGTCACCTCGGGCATATACGAGAGGTATTACGAAAGCGGCGGACGCATATATCATCACGTGATCGACGTGCGTACGGGTTATCCCTCGGACAACGGAGCATACAGTGCCACCGTCCGCACGCGTCATTCAGCGGATGCCGACGCGCTGTCCACGATATGTCTTTTGCTTGGCGTTGACGAGGGGATACGGCTCATAGAAACAATACCCGGAACCGAAGTCCTCTACGTAAATGATGCCTACGAGCTGATCTCCAGTTCCGGGTGGTAAAATAAGTTTGAATTAACGGCCTTAGGCCTTTTTGTTCTGATCAAAAAACGACTTGAGCATGTATGCCGCAGACCCCTTTTGAAGGGAGGGTGAATGGATCAGGCTGATTTTCCTCTCGGGAAGCTTCTCCTCCATCTCCAGTTCGTATACGGTCTTCTTGCTCAGCGATTCGCTCGCATGATCCGGATAAATGAAACCTATTCCCATGTTGCTTTCCACGAACGACAGCACCTGTCCCGCAGTGGCCGTTTCCACTGTCGGCGCGAACTTAAGCCCGCGTGACTCAAAGTGGGCGTTGTAGAAATTATAAGTCTCGGTCTCATGCCAGAGGCTCACGATCGGATGATGCGTCAGGCTTTCCAGTGATACCGGACCGGACGTCAGATCTCTGTATGCCTTGCCGGCTATGACTATGTCCCTGAACGTGTACAAAATGTGTTCCCGGACGTTTCCGGCATGCTCCCCGCTGGTCGTAACTATGGCGAGGTCCATGGTTCCCTCTTCCACGTCCCTGACCAGCTGCGGAGTGGAATTGTTGAATATCTGCAGGCGCAGGTCAGGATAGGCCTCATGAAAGCTCCTGAGCACGGGCAGCACCAGTTCATTGATCAGCTTGTCGGTGATGCCTATGGAAAACCCGATGGTGATGTTTCCCAGCCGCATGCTGCGTATGCTCTCGATCTCGTCCTCGGCTATCTCAAAATGTCTGTGAGCCGCCTGTACGTGCTTATACAGGACCTCCCCCTCTGGAGTAAGCTTCACGCCTGAATGCGTCCGTTCAAAAAGCCTTACTCCCAGCAGGGATTCCAGGTTGTTGATCGTTCTCGTTATGTTGGGCTGACTGTTTCTCAGTGCGCTTGCTGCCTTGTTGAAACTCCGGTATTTGGCTGCATAATAAAATATTTTGTAATACTCGTAGGATACCGACATTTCACGCTCCGTTTTCCAGCTAAATTCTGTCTGAGTACCTTAAGGGGCCTCCAATTCTGTTAAATCGTAAAGAAACCAACGTCTTCATTAAGATCCGATGCCAGCGAGTTGAGTCCGTCAGCGGACTGTGCCAGCTCGTTGATGGTCGCGTTCAGTTCCTGCATGGAAGCTGACGTTTCCTGTGATGAAGCCGCATTTTCCTCGGAAATGGCCGAAAGCGAACTCATCGCGTCCACTATCACCGCCTTGGAGGCTGCACATTCCTCCGCAACTCCGGATATGGTCGATACGCCGTCCACGGTTACGCTTACGCCGTCTATCAGTTCATTGATGGAAACCACGGTATCATCGAGAACGGACTGAACCTCGTTCTGAATGCCCGCAACTTCCTTGGCCTTGTTGGTGGCATCCGTCGAAACCTCTATGAGCTTGCGCATCACGCCACGGATCTCATCAGCGGTGGTGGCGGAATCATTGGCCAGGTTGCCGATCTCCTCAGCAACGACCGCAAATCCGCGTCCTGCCTCTCCGGCACGTGCCGCCTCGATGGAAGCGTTGAGGGCAAGCAGGTTGGTCTGTGAAGCTATGCTCGTGATGCCGTCCACTTTTTCATTAATGTCCTCAACGGCTGCATTGGTCTCGGATATGCTCTGACTGATCTGCATCATGGCAGTGCTCATGTGATCCATGCTGGCCGACAGCTTCTTGAGTTCCTCAGCC
The DNA here is from genome assembly GCA_937916415.1 of uncultured Lachnospiraceae bacterium. Classification (GTDB taxonomy): domain Bacteria; phylum Bacillota; class Clostridia; order Lachnospirales; family Lachnospiraceae; genus XBB2008. The sequence goes on along the minus strand of CALGGH010000001.1, from coordinate 10,208 downwards.
GAAGAAGTGGAATTGTCATTCATCCTGGCGGCAGTATCCGCAAGCGTCTCCGCATTGTTTGCCACTGCCTCTATGGCATCTGACAGGATGCTCACGTTTTCGGTAGCCTTCTGGATGGTGTCTGCCTGATCGGTAGCGCCCCTGGCGATCTCCTGCACCGCATTGGACACGTCATCCGTCGTGGCGGATATCTGCTCTGACATGGCAGCCAGCTCCGTGGCAGATTCACCCACGCTGGTGGATGCATGCTTGATGTTGGTCACGATCTCGCTCAGCCTGCCGCTGAGTTCGCTCACGCCATTAGATATGATGCCGAGTTCATCATTGCGGGCAATCATGGCGTCATCCACCCTTAAGGTCATGTCGCCGCCTGCAAGCGTGTTCACGTAATCTGCGATCTTGTTCATGATCTTGGAATACTTGTTGGAAAGCATGATTCCAAAAACAAAGAACAACGCTGCAAGCGCTATGGTAATGCCGATGAGAATGCCCACGTTCCTGTTCATCTGGGCATTAATGGCAGATGCCTCATATCCGGCGAAAAATGCTCCGACGTACTGGCCGTTCTGCATCACGGGCGCATAGAAAACAAAGTATTTAGTACCGTTTATGTCGGTCTTAAAATCCGCATAAGAATTGCCGGACTTGAGCGTGGCGTATACCTTGTCGGATATGTCCTTGCCCTTCATCCCTTCAATCGTCGTCACGTAACGCGTCTTGTCAAAGATCATGGTGTACTGCAGGCCGGTGTCATGACGAAGGTCATCAACGTATGCCTGGAACAGGTCCTCGGCATTATAGCTGCCCTTATACAGGACTCCGTTCTCGAGATGCCACTCTCCTTCATACAGGTCCTCAGCGGTACTTTCGAGCTGAATGCACGCGATCTCCAGCATTTCTTCTCCCATCTCATGATAGGAATTGCGGATCTCAACATAGGACACGATGCATAACAGCAGTGCCAGAATTACCAGACCGGCCATGGCGATCATGATGACGTGCCTGACCAAATGCCCCGTTTTCTTGTTGTTTTCACCAGAAGTTCGATTCATGTTCATACGCTCCTTTGTGTAAAATTTATAGTTAACTATAAGTATATATTTAAATGAACCGATTTTGTTATTCCAAATCGGCATATAGGTATATCTGTTTTAAATGAACCGATTTCGTTATTTCAAATCGGCATATAGGTATATCTATTGTGTTGTCCGCGAACATACGTACTACATCTTGCGGTTGATTTTTTCGAACAATTGTTCTATCATAAACATGACGGCAAACATAAGTTCGCATTTCAGGAGGCGTTTGATCACTTACGTCTCCGGGTTAGGAGGTAGTATGGATTATCAGATTATGGCAGTCGACTTTGACGGAACCCTGTGCTTCAGTTCCTGGCCCGACGTCGGAGAACCCAACATCCCCTTGATAGAATATCTCAAAACGTGGAAAAAGATGGGCAACAAGCTCATCCTCTGGACGTGCCGCGCGGGGGCCGCCCTCGAGCTGGCGATATCCTGGTGCAGCGAACAGCAGCTGGAATTTGACGCGGTCAATGACAACCTGCCTGAGATCGTCGAACAATACGGCAGCAACTCACGCAAGATCACGTGCGATTATTACATTGATGACAAGGCAAGGCTGCCCGAGATGATGTACACCCGGGCATACTGATGCCTATGCTTATGCCGGGATCCGTGCTTATGCAAATGCCCAAACTGATGCCCATGCCTATGCAAATGCCGGTGTCGGCCGGCCGCTTAGGAGCTGTTCAGAAATAACTTTTAAATTTTGCGCCGGATGCTTTTTTGTCTGCAAGGAAGAAACCTCAGCTGTACTGAGGTACAGCGAGGATTTCTGACGAAGCAGCCGAGAAAGCAGACAAGCAAAATTAAAAGTTATTCTGTAACAGATCCTTACATGAAGTCAGCAAACGACATCTGCTCGAAGCCGTCATCCGCCCCGGCTTCCGCGTCACCGCTCATGAGGCCATCCGGTGCTGACGCGTTCACGCCGCCGTCCTGTCCGTCATCATCATCATCAGCAGCAGCAGCAGATGGAGACTGAGTCATCACGGCATCATCCTTAGGCAATGAGGCCGGTGCTGTCACCGTGCCGAACCTGTGGGCCTTGTCGGATTTAAGATAACCCTTGACTCCCCATGACCCATTATAGCCCAGTGCCGCGGCCCTGGCCCTTACGTCCTTTTCCATCTCTTCAACCGGCACGTCTTTTCTAAACATCACGATGCCGGTGTCATAATATGCGACGTATCCGTATTTCGAAGTCAGTTCCTTTTCAAATTCCGCCGTTGTCACTTGTCAGACCTCTTTTGGGAAATTTTATCAAATATGTCAAAGCAGTCAAAGGTTGCGAAATAGTCCCGGGGAGTCTCCGCCCTGCGGATCAGCTTCACTCCGCCGTCCTCCTGAAGCAGGAGTTCGGCGCATTTGAGCTTGCCGTTGTAATTGTAGCCCATCGAATACCCATGGGCTCCTGCATCATGTATGACGAGCAGGTCTCCCATGTCTATCCTGGGCAGTTTCCTGTCTATGGCGAATTTGTCATTGTTCTCGCACAGGGATCCCGTCACGTCATAGACGTGATCGGCAGGAGCGTCTTCCTTGCCCAGGACGGTTACGTGATGATATGCGCCATACATGGCGGGACGCATCAGGTTTACCGCGCAGGCATCCACTCCCACGTATTCCTTGTACGTATGCTTTTCGTGAATGGCCCTGGTCACCACCACTCCGTAGGGAGCCATCATGAAACGGCCCATCTCGGTATAGATCGCCACGTCTCCCATTCCGGCAGGCACGAGCTTTTCATTATATACCTTTTCAACGCCGGCTCCGATTGCCGCGATGTCATTTGGCATCTCCTCCGGCCTGTACGCCACGCCGACGCCTCCCGAAAGATTGATGAACCGTACGTCGGCACCGGTCTCATTCTTAAGCTCGATCGCTAAGTCAAACAGCTGCCCCGCCAGCTGGGCATAGTAGTCATTGGTCACGGTGTTGCTGGCCAGGAAGGCGTGTATTCCAAAATGCTTCACGCCCTTGGACTTCAAGATCTTGAATGCCTCAAAAATCTGCTCCCTCGTCATGCCATACTTGGCATCTCCGGGATTGTCCATGATGCCGTTGCTGAGGGTAAACTTTCCTCCGGGATTAAACCTGCAGCTCATGGTTTCCGGAAGCCTGCCTCCGCATGCCTCCTCGCAGAAGTCTATGTGCGTGACGTCATCCAGGTTTATGATCGCACCAAGGCTGCACGCATATGCGTATTCCTCGGCCGGCGTGTCATTGCTCGAAAACATGATGTCGCTGCCCGTGATCCCAACGGCGTCAGAAAGCATGAGCTCCGTATATGACGAACAGTCCGATCCGCACCCGCATTCCTTTAGGATGCCCATCAAAAATGGATTGGGAGTGGCCTTTACGGCAAAATACTCCTTAAAGCCCGGATTCCACGAAAAGGCCTTCTTAACCGCCATGGCGTTTGCCCTGATGCCGGCCTCATCATAGAGATAAAACGGCGTGGGATATTTTGCCGCGATCTCTTCGGCCTTTTCCCTGGTCACAAAAGTTGATTTTTTCATAATGCTTCTCCTCGTATCACTTGAGCTTATATACGTACAGCCTGTGCAGGGCCCTGGTTGCCTCTACGTACAGCGACTGTCTGTGCAGCTCCTCAGGTTCAAATTCATCATCCACGACGAACACGGCGTCGAATTCCAGTCCCTTGGACAGATAAAACGGTGCTACGCTTATGCCCTTTTTAAACGAGGTCGAATCGACCGTCAACAACGAAAGCTCCGCGGACCACTCGCGTTTGTTCAGTTCTTCATATGCCTCCCCGGCACGGGATGCACTGGCACAGAGCACGGCCACCGTGTCGCAGGAATCCAGGACGGATGCCACGTCCTCGCACAATGAGTCCATTCTGGCCCTTTCATCATCATATGCGGATTCCCTGACGGGATCGCCATGCCTGTCTATCGAGCTAACCGTATCAAGGCCTATCAGGTGCGCGGCATATTCGGTGATCTCGATCGTGGACCTGTAGCTCCTGGCCATCTCGACCCTGTGCAGGTCATCGCCGAATATGGACGGCAAAAACTCGAGAACGTCGCGGGAGGTGACCTCCATGGTTTGATCCTTGTCCCCGAGTATGGTCATCGCGCACTTAAACACCCTGTCTATGAGCCTGTACTGCAGGTAAGTGTAATCCTGCATTTCATCTATTATCAGATGCTTGACCGGCCTGTCATTGTCATCGCCGAAAAGGGCATATTTGAGGTACAGGATGGGATATACGTCTTCATAAGGGATCACGTCAACACACAGATAACCCTGATCCTTAGGCTTGTATGCCGGACGTTCCTCATCCCAGCTCTCCGGCTGATCATAGTTCTCCTCCGGCGTCTCGATGCCGGTCAGGTAAGCCGGCAGGGGCCTTCGACCGGAAGCCTCCAAAAAACCGTTGTATATGGCGATCAGATCCCTCGTTACGTACATCTCATTAAGGCCATCCCTGATGAACTGCCTCTCCTCGGCCGAGATGTCCCTGCCCCTGAGGGTTTCTTCCTCATCTATTATGAATTCGGCGATCCTGCCCATTCTTTCCATGAGCGGAACGTCCCAGAGCTTTTCATAAAAAAGCGAGCTGAAATAATCCACGCCGTAGGTGCGTCCGCGGTATTTATAGCTTTTGAGGTCCACGCCCTCGCTTTCCAGTCCGAGCACGAAGCCGTCAAGCTCCGCAACCATTTCGTGCCCCTGCTTGTATTCGGCCTCATCCGTCGCAAATATCTTTGTGCACTCCGGATTAATGATCTCCTCGATGCGGTCATAGCGATCCTGAGCCTCTCCGTATTTCCTGAGCTTTCTGTAGGCCCACACGTCCAGGCTCACTTCGGAGACGTTCTCCTCTCCCAGCTCCGGCAGTATCCTGGATATGTAATCCGCAAAGAGCCCATTGGGACTGAGTATCAGCACCTGGGATGCCTTCAGCGTGTTTCTGTTGTGATATAGCAGGTAGGCGATCCTGTGCAGGGCCACGCTGGTCTTGCCGCTGCCCGCACAGCCCTGAACGGCCAGTATCCTGTGCGAGGTGTCCCGGATGATGGCATTCTGCTCCCTCTGTATCGTGGTCACTATGGCCTTCAGCCTGGCAGACGCATTTGTGCCCAGTTCACTTTTCAGGATGTCATCATCAATGCTGACGTCACTTTCAAGCATGTAGACTATGCGGCCCGCTGAAATCTTGTACTGATACTTATGCGTGATGGTGCCTGTCAGTTTCCCCATGGGAGCCTCATAGGAAGCCCTGCCCGCATCATAATCATAAAAAAGCGAGGAAACGGGAGCCCTCCAGTCAAATACAACCGGCATGCCGCCCTCCTGCCTCGAAAGGTTGGCTATGCCGACGTACAGGGAAACGGACTCCGCATCTCCGTCATAGACGAAATCCACCCTGCCGAAATACGGCGAGTCCTTCATGCGTCCATAGGTATGCTTTTCCCTTATGTAGTCGCCCTTCCTGACTATCTTCTGACGGATCGCGTTGGTATTGTCGTACAGCTCGTAGCCGTATTCGTCAAACTCCGTGTAACTGTTCCAAAAATACTCGTGGAAATCGGCCATTTCCTGATCCGTCACGTCCACGAGCTCATCCAGCTCCGCCAGCTTGTCATCTATTAAGTTCAGGATCTCTGCGAGGAATTTTTCTTCTTCCGCTACGTTCATCTGATATTCTCTATCTGCCAGTCTATGGGAGCGTCCCCGTGGGCTGTCAGGAACTCATTGCACTTGCTAAAGTGCCTGCATCCAAAAAAGCCCTTGTAGGCGCTTAAGGGACTCGGATGTGCCGCTTCAAGATACAGGTGCTTTGGATTGTCCAGCATGGCTCTTTTACGCCTGGCGGGATTTCCCCACAGCATGAACACTATCGGCCGATCCTGCTCGTTAACGGCCCTGATGATGGCATCCGTAAACTGCTCCCAGCCCATGTTCTGATGGGAATTCGCCTGATGCGCCCGGACGGTCAGGACTGTATTTAGCATTAGCACGCCCTGCCTGGCCCACTTTTCCAGATAGCCGTTGTCCGGCACGTAACACCCGCAGTCCTTGTTCAGCTCCTGATATATGTTTTTAAGTGACGGGGGGACGTCCTTAGGCTCCACGTCCGGCAGCACCGAAAAACTCAGTCCGTGAGCCTGGTGCTCATTGTGATACGGATCCTGCCCCAGTATGACCGCCTTTACCTCTGCAAGAGGGGTCAGGTGCATGGCATTAAAAATGTCATCAGCCGGAGGATAAATCTTATGATGCGTATACTCGTCCTTTAAGAAGAGATAGAGGGATTTATAATAATCCTTTGAAAACTCATCACCGACCGCGTCCGCCCAGTCGTTGGTCAACATAGCCATACGTCACACCACTCAAATGCGGACGGAAATGCCCTGATCCCTTAGATAATTCTTCAGGTCTGCTATTTCCATTTCCCTATAGTGAAAAAGGGATGCTGCCAGGGCAGCTTCCGCATGTCCTTCCTTAAATACGTCAGCGAAATGCTCCATGGTGCCCGCGCCTCCCGAGGCAATGACCGGCACGTCCACGCTGTCCGCAATCCTGCGGGTCAGTTCCAGGTCATATCCGGCCTTGGTGCCGTCGCAGTCCATGCTCGTAAGCAGTATCTCACCCGCGCCAAGCGACACGGCCTTAACTGCCCATTCCTCGGCATCTATGCCCATGTCAACGCGTCCGCCGTTTTTGTATATGTTCCATCCGCTGCCGTCCTCGCGTCTCTTGGCGTCTATCGCTACCACGACGCACTGACTGCCGAACTTGTCGGCGGCGTCACTGATCAGCTGCGGATTCATGATCGCCGCGGAATTAACCGACACCTTGTCGGCTCCTTCCCTGAGGATCGCCCTGAAGTCATCTACGGTGCGGATCCCTCCGCCAACCGTAAACGGAATGAAGACCCTCTCGGCAACCCTGCGTACCATTTCAACGGCCGTATGCCTGTCATCGGAGGATGCCGTGATGTCCAAAAAAACGAGTTCATCGGCACCTGACCGGCTGTATGTCTCGCCCACTTCCGCGGGATCCCCGACGTCCTTGACGTTTATGAAATTAACTCCCTTTACTACCCTGCAGTCCCGTACGTCCAGGCAGGGGATTATCCTTTTGGTATGCATCTAAATCTCCAAAAAATTATTCAGGATCCGAAGCCCCGCTTCGGAGCTCTTCTCCGGATGAAACTGCGTCGCAAAAACGTTTCCCTTCTCCACGGAAGCATGTATAAGGGCAGCATATTCAGTAGTTGCCGTGACTACCGCGGGATCATCTGCCTCCAGGTAATATGAATGCACGAAATATACGTACGACCCTTCCGGAACGTCCTTAAACAGCCTGCCATGATTCGGATATTTCAGTGAATTCCATCCAATGTGGGGAACTTTCAGTCCGACGTCGGGAATCCTCTTCACCTTGCCGGGAATGATGCTGAGTCCCTCCGCTCCGGGACTTTCCTCACTGGATTCGGACAACAGCTGAAGTCCCAGGCATATGCCCAAAAATGGAATGCCGGAATCCGCCACTTCCCTGATGACGCCCGTCAGCTCATAATCATCGAGCTTACGTCTGGCATCGCCAAAAGCACCGACGCCGGGCAGGATCACGTGATCCGCATTCATGATGTCCGCCCTGTCGCGGGTGAGGGCGGCGTGCTGTCCGAGGTATTCGGCTGCCTTTTGGACGCTTTTTACGTTTCCGGCGTCATAATCTATGATAGCTACCAAATTTAATCTCCTTCTAATTATTAACAATGATCTGAGGATCCGGTGACCGGTTCTGCTTTATCCTCATCCGGTCTGAAATTTCAGGGAAACGCTGATTAATTCAGCATTTTCTTATCCTGTCCGGTCCGTCCCATGCCGGATCATTGAGCATAGAGCTGAAATATCAAAGCATCATCCGTGTATCCGTCATCTGAGGGCACGTATCCATCCGGTATCACGTTGCCGTTTGCATCTACCGTTTCCTGAAAAATGGGCTCCGGTTCGGGTTCAGAATAATCGCCGGGCGAAGGATTACCGTCTTCACCCGTGCCGGCATCTTCAAAAGAGCCGACAGCACTCGGAACGTCAGTGGCTGCAACAACGTCCCCCGGAGCCGGCGACCCGATCTTGCCGGCCAGGATGTCGTCAACGTACCTGGTATAGTCATAATCCGTGGACGAATTGACTATTCTTTTAGCCAGTTCGGGATCAACCCCGTACCTGGAATTCAATATGCCCAGTATGTTGTTATAGCTGGCGTCGATATCTGACCTGACGTACGTCGTGTCATAATTGGCCGTCAGGTAATCATAGCACTTGACGCCCCTGATAAGCGCATCCAGGGCTTCCCTGGGCATGCCTATCCTGTCATATGCCGCATATGCTTCTTCAAATCTCCGCATTGAAAGGACGCACCTGGAATTATTGAACATCACCAGGTCATCTCCGGATAATTCCATTCCGTACAGATTGGTATAAGTGGTGTCATAATCCCCTTCGGCATACGCGCTTCTGGCTTCCCTCTTTTGTGAGTCAGCCGGCAAAAGCAGACCTATGACGAGCAGCGCCGCCAGGATCGGCATGAACGTAACGAAGATCATTATGACCTTCTTTTTGGGCAGCCTCTTTATCGGTCCGAGAGCTGCTTCCTTTTCAGCCTTTTTGGCTGCCTTGGCTTCCTTGGCTGCCTTGGCTGCAGCTGCCTTGGCCGCCTTGGCCTTGGCCGCCTCTTCCTTTTTCTGCTTGGCAGCCTCTTCCTTGGCCTTAGCCTTGGGATCGTCCTTTTTGTCCTTCTTTTTCTTCTTTTCTTTCTTGCCCTTCTTGCCTTCTTTTTCTGCGGCTTCGGCATCCAGCTCGTTGAGGATGGCCATGTTTTCCTCGCCCGCGGCTTTGGCGGACACGTTGTCCATGGCTTCAGGATCGTCTGCTTCTTCGGTCAATGCATCCAGGATCTTCTTGATGAAGCCCTTGATGCCGCCACCGCCGGCTTCGTCTTCACCCTCAGCATCAGATGCTTCAGATTCCTCATCCGTCTTCTTTTTCTTCTTAGGTTTCTTGGCTTTCTTTGCCTTCTTGCGTTTCTTAGGTTCTTCCTCTTCCTCGGATTCGTCATCTCCGCCCTTGGATTTGGACAGCAGCTGATCTATGTCCAGTTCATCGACGGCCATCTCGCCATCGCCCCGATCCTCGGCAAAAATGTCAAACGGGGCATTGTCTTCCTCGCCTCCGTCAACCATTTCATGATTGTCGGACATCGATAGCAGGTCTTCTATTTCGGACAGGTTTGCATCCGATTCAGGTTCAAATCCGTCATCCAGGCTGGTACCGTCTCCGGACATGGCTCCATTGAGAAGGGCTTCGATGTCGGATTCGCTCATGGCTTCGTCAGCAGAGGCATCATCGCCGGCTCCGTTCAGGAGAGCCTCGATGTCCGATTCGCTCATTGGTTCGTCGGATGTCTCCTCTCCATCCATTCCTGCGAGGAGCGCATTTATGTCCGACTCGCTCATCATCTCTTCGCTTGACTCACCATCCCCACTCCCGGCCCTGGCAATCTCAGCATCCATGTTAGCCAGAAGTTCAGAGATGTCGTCCTCGCTCATCATTGCGTTCGGATCATCTGCAGGTGCAGGAGCGGGCTCCTCAGCGGAGGGCTCCGGTTCAGGTTCGAGCACCACTTCGGGTGCGGGTTCTTCGGCTGCAGATTCCGCTGCGGGTGCAGGTTCTGCGGCAGGTTCTTCGGGTGCGGGTTCTTCCGCAGGGGTTTCTGCTCCTCCGGCCTGGGCAAAGAGTGCCGCTATGTCATCGGGCGACAGCTTAGCGTTCGGATCGTCCGATACGGGCGTGATCTCTATCGGTGCTGGTTCCGGTGCGGGCTCGGGTTCAGTCACGACCTCCGCCACTGGGTCCGGTTCGGGTATAGGATCGGGTTCAGACACTACTTCCGCCACTGGATCCGGTTCGGGTATAGGATCGGGTTCAGATACGACTTCCGCCACGGGTTCCGGCTCGGATGCGGGTTCTGACGCATTGACCTGGGCAAACAGGGCCGCTATGTCATCGGGCGACAGCTTAGCGTTCGGGTCGTCCGATACGGGCGTGATCTCTATCGGTGCTGGTTCCGGTGCGGGCTCGGGTT